>JAFXTB010000035.1 GCA_017525225.1 Kiritimatiellia bacterium | reverse complement strand
TTCAAAACCCGATCCTGCGGTCGGGGCGGCTTTGCTTTCCCCAAAACCACCCTCTGCGCTCTCTGCGGCCTCTGCGGGAGATTTATCAACCCCCGACGGGCGCGACGGAGCGCGGCACTCCCCCCAGATGTGGAATCTCTGAAGAAGGCGGCTGATGAGTTGCCATTATGAACGAAGTGAGCTATAATGTGTTCCGCTCGCTCGCCTCGGGGGACCATTGGTGACTTTGGGGGGCGTTGGTGCCTTGGGTGGGTTGTTGGCGCCTTTGGGGGCGCTGGGGGAAAGCGGCCTTATTACCATGGTAGGGCATCCAAGTGTCCTAAAGGGCGATGAGAAAGAGTACGGCAGAAAAGATGAACAATGAAAAAGAGGAACGGTGAACATGAACGATTGTACGATGAACAGACGTGATTTTGTCAAAGGGGGGATTGCCACCGCATCGACGATGGCAGTTCGCCAGGCATGGGCGCAGAAGCATGCGCCGACAGGCGATGGAGATCTTGATGCGCGTCAAGGTGAAATTGACGCCATCACGCCGGAGGATTTCAAGGAATACTGGACGCCCGGTCTGCAGATTGCTCCAGATCGTCTTTCTGCCATTGTTGCGCGGTTCCCTGTCCTGGGCCGGCTGGAGGCCGCGTTCGAGAAGGTCTTTCGGGAGGTGAGAGATACGACCGTCACCGATATCGACCGGCCCGCCATCTGGTACATGTACAACATGGGACTCGTGGTCAAGACACCGAATACGCTTTTCTCGATCGATCTACACCATCGCCGGGCCGAGGAGTTCGCGCCCGCCCTGGATTTCGCGCTCATCACGCACAACCACAACGACCATTATACGGAACGATTCAAGTTCGCCATGGATCGCGTGCAGCACAAGCCCGTGGTGAACAACTTCTTCGACAACTACGGGGTGAAGGACAGAAAGCTGGGCGGCTATACGCGCGCAAGGCAGAAGACGTTCCAGTATGGAGACGTGAAGATCATCACGGGACTCTGCGACCACAACTCGTACCTCATCGACTACACCACGCCCTTCGAGGTGCAGATCGGCAGATTCACGCTCTTTCATTCCGGCGATTGCTGCAGCCATGCCAAGCTCCATGTCGGGCGGAGTCCAGACATGTGGGTGTTCCACCCGCGTTGCGGGATGGATGTCGTAAAGGGATGCAAGGAGGCAATCCGCCCGAAGCTGGCGGTAATCGCGCATCTTCAGGAGATGGGACACGCTAAAGGACGCTATAGGTGGACATATCGGGATGGTCTCGACGAAAAGGCGCGTCTGGAGGCGGCCGGCTTCACCGCCAGGATGCCGCTCTGGGGCGAGAGGCTCGCATGAGGCTTCAACCGTCCTGTCCGGGGGCGGCGGGCACGTCGAGAAGGATGCTGGCGCGTGCGAACTGCGCGGAAAGATCTATCTTCCTCGCACCGTCGACATAGCCGCCTTCCACGAGATCCTCCACGAAGCGTCTGAACTTGTGCGGCCCGGGGTTGAGATTGTCCAGCGCATGCACCGTGGCGGTTCCGAAGGTGCAGGCCTCCGAGAGCATTCCGGTGGATTCTGCGGTCACGTACATCTCGTTCGCCAGCGATACGAACGCCGGAATCGGGTTGAAATGGTCCTTTGAAAAGAGAAGCCGGTAGTCCCATGGATAGGAATCCACGACGGCCTCGACCTCCGGCGGGGTCCGGCGCGAGGTCGTGACCCAGAATTCCGTGGGGGGCGATCCCTGGCGGCGTTTGAAAATGCCGTCGAGCCGGGCATGCATCCATTCGGGCGTCATGGTGGAACATTTGTTCGGTCCACCTATGACCACGGCAACGGCCTGCCTTGCCGTGTCCAAGGGCCGCCCCGTCTGCTTGGCGTAGTGTTCTCTGAACGCCGCGACGCCGTCGGCATAGAACGCCGCGTCCGCGGCGACAAGGTTGGCCGGGATCTCCACCACGTTGGGTGCCGGTCGCGGACGATCGAACGCTGGAGCGAGGATGCAGTCGAAGGAAGTGATCGAGTAGCCGCGTGGATATAGCACGGCGCCGCATCTCACGTCAAGCCGCCGCGCAAGGGCCTTGGCCGCGTAGAACGTACCGGAACCGGTGCCGATCACGGCCGCGTAGCAGCCAGGCCTGGGAACGGGACCGGAGAACCGCAGCAGCGCCAAGGAGCGGATACCGAGTCGGTCCAGGGGGTATGACAGGGTCTTTGCCGCCTTCGACCGGAAATCGACGCCTAGGAGGTCGAAATCCCGGCCGAGCGCGCGGGCGAAGGCCTTGGACTGGTTCTCATGCCCGGCCTTGCCATCCGTGAGGATGAGGATCTTCTTCACGCCTGGCCTTTCGGCATGCCGAGCATGTCGCGCACTGCCTTGCGCATCTGGCGCTTGGCCACGGCCATGCCGCCCTTGATGGTGCAACCTGCCGCGCGGCGGTGTCCGCCGCCACCGAAGAGCGTTGCCAGCGCGGTGGCATCCCACGGGCCGCGGGTGCGGATGGACACGCGCGTCTCGTGGGTGCGGTCGGGGATCTGGTAGAAGAAGAGGGCGATCTCGTTTCTGGCGACCTGCCGAGGGATCTCTATGACATCCTCGGCGTCCGCCTTGGTGCCGCGCACTTCGCGGAAATCGTCGCGCGTAAGCGAGACCTCGGCGACCTTGCGGTTCTTCCAGACATGGAGCGAACGCCATGCCCTGCGCTTCAACTCCATCGCCTTCATGGGGAAGGCGCAGTAGAGCGTATCGTTGATCTCGGCCGTGCGCACGCCGTACTTGAGGAGGTCCGTGGCGGCGCGAAGCGTGCCGGGCTTCGTATTGTCGTACGCGAATCGGCCGGTGTCGGTGGCGATCGCCACCCAGAGGGCCTCGGCGATGGTCCTGTCGAAGGGCCATCGCATCCATTTCGCGAAGCGCCATACGATCTCGCCGGTGGACGATGCCGATGCGTCTATGATGGAGGCCTCGCCGGATTCCTCGCTGGTGGCGTGGTGGTCGAAGATGACGGTAGGCAGCTTCTCGGCGAACGGCCGGACCTCCGGAGGCAGACGGTCGGGCTTCGCGGCATCCACGTACACGAAAAGGTCGAACTTGCGGCGCTTGAGCTTCCTCAGCGGGATGATCTCGGCCGTGCCATCGAGGAATCCTGGCTTGCCGAGCGCCTTGATGTCCGCTGTGGCCCATGCCTGCCTGCCGGTGCCGACGAGCATCCTTGCAAGCGCGATCATGGACCCGAGCGAATCCCCGTCCGGGCTGAGGTGGCCCGAAATCAGGATACGCTCGGCCTTGGCGAACATTCGCCTTGCCGCGATGAACCTTTCTCTGTCTTCTGGCATGGACATGCGGTGGATATTAAACCAAAAAACCGCCGGAATGTCAAAACAGAGTTGCCCCAGAGGGTTTACAGGCAGGCCAAATGGTGCTATAATCTACGCCAATCCAAATGCAGGCAATGGCTTTTCCGCTACAGCTAGACCGACCCCTTGTGGTGTTCGACATAGAATCGACCGGCGTGAACGCGCGCACCGATCGCATCATCGAGCTTGCGGCGATACGCGTCGAGCCGGATGGTACGGAGACCGAAAGGTGCTGGCTGCTTAACCCTGGCGTCCCGATTCCGCCCGAGACCACCGCCATACACGGCATCACCGACGAGATCGTGAAGGGCTGCCCGACGTTCGCCGACAAGGCCGAGGAGATATGGCTCTTCTTCAAGGATTGCGATCTTTCCGGGTTCAACAGCGACCGCTTCGACGTGCCGTGCATCGAGGAGGAATTCGCGCGCACGGGCCGCAACTTCGGTGCGTCGCAGCGGCGGCATGTGGATGTGCAGCGCATCTACCACAAGATGGAGCCGCGCGACCTGTCGGCGGCGGTCCGCTTCTATCTCGGCCGCGACCATGCGGGTGCGCATGGGGCCGAGGCAGACACGCGCGCGACGCTGGAGGTGCTCAAGGCGCAGATGGCGAAGTATCCGGCGCTGCCGAAGACGACCGCGGAGATGGACGAGTATCTCGTACCGCGCGATCCGCTGAACGCGGACCGCCAGGGCATGTTGCGTTGGATCAATGGCGAGCTGTGCATCAACTTCGGCAAGAAGAAGGGTACGAGCCTCAGGCAGTTGTTCCTGAACGAGAAGAACTTCCTCCGCTGGATCGTCAACGGGTCCTTCGATACCGAAGTGCGCCAGATATGCCGCGACTTGCTGGAGAATGGTCGCCTGCCGCCCAAACCGGAAGGGGTTGCCAACTAACCAACTACCAACTACTAACGACTAATTACCAACAACAAACAAGGAGAATAAATGAACGTACTGGCTATAGGCTGTCATCCGGACGATGTCGAAATCTGCTGCGCAGGCACGCTGGCGAAATGCGTGAAACGCGGCGACAAGGTGATCGTGGCGCATCTCTGCACGGGGTCGCTCGGTCATGTGGTCATTCCGCCCGAGGAACTCGTGCCCATGCGCGCGGCGGAAGCGCGCGAGGCGGGTAAGCTCGCCGGTATCGAGGTGCTTGACGGCGTCTTCGGCGACCTTGACATCTACGCCGACAACGCGGAGAGCCGCAACAAGGTGGTGGAAATAATCCAGTACGCCCAGCCGGACTTCATAATCACCCAGAACCCCGACGACTACATGCCAGACCACGTCGCCACCTCGAAGCTTGTCTTCGACGCTGCGTTCACCGCGACGCTCCCCAACTGGCCGTCCAAGACGAAGAAGGCCGCGAAGCTCGTGCCCATCTACTACATGGACACGCTCGCGGGCGTCAATTTCGTCCCGGACGAGTTCGTGGATATCTCCAGCGAGATCGACCTCAAGATCCAGATGCTCGAGTGCCACCATTCGCAGCTCGACTGGATGCGCGAACACGATCACATCGACTTCGCCGACATGGTCCGCACATGCTCCCGCTACCGCGGCTACCAGTGCGGCGCGGACTACGCCGAGGGTTTCAAGATGTGCAAGGCATACCTGAAGGGAACGACCAAGAGGTTGTTGCCGTAAGGGAACTAACGACCAACGACTAACTACCAACAACAAAAAAGGAGTAAAAAAGACAATGGACTTCAATTCCACAGTCAAGGGGTCGCTGCTCGAGGGGTTCTACCCGAAGGGCTGGGACATGAAGAAGATCGACGCATGCTGCGCCAACAAGCCGTCGGACATCACCAAGCCGCAGAAGTTCTGGAACAAGGACTTCCAGCCGGTGCAGTGCGATTCGCTCGCGGAGTTCGACGTGAAGATGGGCCACGAGATCGCCAACGAGATCAAGAAGGCCGCGGATCGCAAGGAGAAGATCATCTTCATCCTTCCCGTAGGCCCGATGGGCATGTACAAGTGGGCGGTCTACTTCCTCAAGGAGTGGAACCAGGACTGCAAGCACGTGTGGTGCTTCAACATGGACGAATGGGCCGATGCCAAGGGCAACACCCTCACGGGCGATGCCTCATTCCAGTATGCGATGGAGCAGGCGTTCTACAATCCGCTCGGCAAGCTGACGGTTCCCAAGGACCACCGCAACTTCGCCACCAAGGCCAACCTTCCCACCTACCCGGCCAAGATCGAGGCGCTCAAGAAGGCTGGCGCCAAGCTTGTGCTGGTCTACGGGATCGGCCGCATGTGCCACATCGCGTTCTGGGAGCCGACCATCGGTGCAGAGTTCAAGACCGACGCCGAGTGGAAGAAGCAGCCCTACCGCGTGGCCGTGAAGCTCCATCCGCTGACGATCGAGCAGAACGCGATCACGTCGTTCAAGAGCCGCACGACGCTCGTGCCGTGCCGTGCCAACACGATGGGTCCGGGCCTCATGTTCCAGGCCGACTACGCCATCGGCGGAGCCGACGGCGCGCTTGGCCGCGGCATGCAGTGGCAGGGCATGAGCCTGTGGATGACGCTCCGCTACGGGCCGAACCGCCATGTGACGTCGTCCTACATACCCACGCTCCCTGGCAGGCTCTTCTTCCTGAAGGAGCTCGCGGGCCCGTTGGTGGCCGAGGCGAATTGATGCGGCTTGTCTGCATAGGAAGCGCCGCGGTGGCATTCACCGCGGCGTTTCCAGCCTTGGCGGCGCCGGAGCAGATGCCTCCGGTTTCCGTGAAGGTGTCCGCCTCGCCCACGCATGCCGTGTCGCCGCGCCTGTACGGGCTGTTTCTGGAAGACATCTCGCTATCCGTGGACGGGGGGCTCTACCCCGAGCTTGTGTGGAACCGTTCGTTCGACATGCCTGCCACCAACACGCCGGGCATGAAGGCATTCTCGCATTCCATACAGGGTTGGCGGGAAGACCACCGCGGTGGCATGGGGCGGGTGACGCTGCAGTATGCGCGGCCCCGTTTCGTACACACGCCCGCCCATCTTCGCCTGGAGGCGTTCAGCGCGGGCGCAGGGGTCGCCAACCTCGGGCCGATGGAGGAGATGTCCGTAAAGGGGGGCGAGGCCCTTGATCTTTCGTTCCATGTGCGCGGCAACATGGATTTCGACGTGGCGCTGGAGGATGGTGGCGCCGGCTCGAACATGCTCGCCCGCGCGACGTTGTCCGCCGATGCCTCCTGGCGGTGCTTCCAGACCACTTTCACCCCGGCGGTGGACTGCCGCCGTGCCAGGCTCCGCTTCGCCGCCCGGTCTCCGGGCGTGCTGGAGCTCGAGCAGGTGTCGCTGATGCCGCACGACAGGTTCCGCAACCGCGTCAACGGGCTTCGCAAGGACATCGCCACCCTCTTCGCCGATCTCAAGCCGGCCACGTTCCGCTTCCCGGGCGGATGCATGCTTGAAGGCAACTCGTTCGCGTCGTGGTACGACTGGAAGCTTTCGGTGGGACCGGTGCCGGAGCGCCGTCCGATCTGGAACGTGTGGGGGTACTACCAGACGCTCGGTCTCGGGTATTTCGAGTATCTGCAGTTCAGCGAGGATATCGGGGCTTCGCCGATCCCGGTGTTCTCCGCAGGGCTTTCCTGCCAGTACCGGCCGCCGTACCAGAAGACGGCTGGAGACGGCGCTCTCGCGTATTTCGCCACGAACATACTTGACGGCATCGAGTTCGCGCGCGGTCCGGCGACGTCCACATGGGGCAGGATTCGCGCCGCGATGGGACATCCCAAGCCGTTCCGTCTCGAGATGATCGGTATAGGCAACGAGAACTTCGGAGAGGACTTCTTCGACCGCTACGACGAGCTCCAACGCATCGTAAAGGGTGTGCATCCAGACATCAGGATAGTCTCAGATCTCGATCCGGGGGGGCTCTTCTCCCCGAAGAAGCTGGAATATTCCTGGTCGCGCATCTCGCGGGACAACGCCGATTTCGCGGACGATCACATATATGCGTCGCCCAGCTGGTGGCTCAACAACACGCATCGCTTCGATTCCTATCCGCGCAAGGGCGTGCCGGTGTACGTGGGTGAATGGGCATCGCGCAAGGCGTCGGACAGGTATATAAACTCCATGTACTGCGCCGTGGCGGAGGCGGCGTTCAGAATGGGTTTCGAGCGCAACGCCGACCTTGTGCAGATGAGTGCGTATGCGCCGCTGATAAGAAGGGTCGGATTCCCCGGCAACCGCTATTCGCTCATACAGCTCGATGGCACGTCCAGCTGCGGGGCGCCATCCTACTACGTGGAGAAGATGTTCTCGCTGAACCGTCCGGACCGTCTGCTGCCGACATCCTACCCGGAGGTCAGGACGGTCCAGCCGGCGGGCATAGACCGTCCGGCGCGCGGCAAGACCCAGTCCGACGCGGTGGAGGTGGTATCGTTCCACGCGGTCGCCGGTGTGAAGGGCGGTTCCTTGGTGATGAAGTTCGCCAATGCCGCATTCAAGGCGCAGCCTGTATCGTTGACTTTCGCCAAGGCCCTGCCGGCAGGCCGGGTGCGCCGTACGCTTCTGACCGGGGCGGCCGATGCCACGAATACGCCGCAGCGGCCGCACAATGTCATCCCGAAGGATGATACGCCTTCGTTCGGCGGCGGAAGCTCGTACACCTTCACTCTGCCGCCATGCAGCGTATGCGTGCTCGTGTTCGACGGGGATGTGTCCCCGGCCGGCGGCAGGAAGGGCGCAACCCAGAAAATCTCGAAGGAAGCAAAACAACAGAAGAAAGGAAAAACGAAATGAAAAGGACGGTTGCTCTTGCCCTGTGTGCGGGTCTGCTCGCGTGCACGGCGGACGAGGTAAACCTCGTCAAGGATCCTGGATTCGAGGATTCCGGTTCCAAAGTCTGGCGCCTTGGCAAGTACATGACGATAGAGGATGGCATCGGGCGCAACGGTTCGCGCGGCGTACGCTGGAAGAGCGATGATGCCACCTGCAGGGACTCCTTCATCAACCAGAGCCGCATTCCGGCGGAGCCTGGCCGCATATACAGCTACGAAGGCTGGATCAAGCTTGGATCCGGGCTCAAGAACGGGCCGATATATTTCAACATGAGCTGGCTGACCGCCTCTGGCAAGGGGCTTGGAGGCGTGGAGGGGCGTCCGCTCATACGCCAGCCGCAGCTTAAGGGCAAGGGCTGGGTGAAGGTGTCCGGTGCGACCTCCCGCACTCCGGTCGGTACGGCCTTCGTGAGCGTAGGATGCCGGCCGCCCTTCAACTGCACGGGCGAGGTGTTCATCGACGACTTCAAGGTCACGGCCTCGGAGAAGCGCTATGTGGAATACGTGTACACGTCCGCCTACCGCGATCTGGCCGTTGACGGCAAGGTCAAGTTCGCGGTGCCGTACATCTGCCCGCCGGAGGACTGCCCGTCCGCCGACCTGGCGCCTGAATTCGTCTTCAAGGGGGTGGATGGCCGCGAGTGCCGCGTGCCGGCCGACCGCGTAGGCGAGGACATCAAGGGCGAGACCTCGTTCGAGGCGACCATCGACGTGGCAAAGTTCGCCATGGGGACGCAGAACGTGAAGGCGGAGTTTCGCACGAAGGCCGGCAAGGTTCTGGACTCCGCCGAGGTCGCGTTCACACGCGCGGTGTCGCAGCCTGGACTGAAGGTATGGTTCGATTCGCTCAGGCGCCCGATCGTCGACGGCAAGCCGTACTTCCCGCTCGGAATGTATTTCGGTCGCATCAAGAGGGAGGAGCTGGACATCTACACGCAGGCTCCCTTCAACACGGTGTTCTGCGGCGCCGACACGCAATCGTTGGAGATCGTCCGGTCCTATGGTCTCAAGGCCATAGTGGGCACGGCGTCGCTGGTCGAGCCTGAGAAGCTGGCGAACAAGCTCCGCGAACTGAAGGACCATCCGTCACTGCTGGCGTGGTACACCAACGACGAGCTGCCGCCCGGCCTCGCGCCGCGCCAGGCGATGCTGCAGGAAGTCTACAGGCGCGTGGACCCCGACCATCCCACGTACACGGTGCTCGACAAGCCCTGGCAGGTGCGCGTGTTCTTGCCCACGTTCGACGTCATAGGCATGGATCCGTATCCGATCGGCAACCACCGCGGGGGCATAGATACCGCGTACGGCTGGGCCGATAGCTGCAGCAGGCAGAGCTTCGGGATGCGTCCTATGTGGCAGGTACCGCAGGCCTTCAACTGGCGCTGGTACCGCGACGGGCTGGAGGATCCCACCTTCCACTTCCCGACGCACGAGGAGTTCCGTTCGATGACGTGGCAGGCGGTCGTGGCCGGCGCGAACGGGCTCATGTACTTCTCGTTCGCAGCGATGCGTAGCCGTCTCAAGGGCCCTGGCGAGTTCGAAAGCCACTGGGCGTATGTGAAGGAGACCGCGAGGGAGGTGGCGAAGTACGTTCCGGTCATACTTTCGGACGGTATCCCGCCGACCGTGACCGGTGCCACGCAGGCGGTCCCCGTGCGCGCCTGGCGCAACGGCGACGATGTGTGGCTGCTTGTGGTCAACACGATGCGCACAGCCCGGAAGGTGACGCTGTCTGTCGAAGGCGCGCCCTCGAAGGCAAGCGTTGCGTTCGGTCCCGCGCCCGAGATCACGCCCGACGGCAAGCTGGCGTTCCAGTTCAAGCCGCTCGAGCAGACGCTCGTACGCCTGTCGAAGTGACGGTTTCCAGGAACGGGAAGGGGTCCATGCCATGAAGGACGCGATGTTGATCGCGCGCGATGCGGCTCTGGTCTGTACTGCGGGGCTATGCCTGTCAGTAGGGGCCTTCGAGAAGATAGCGCTCATAGACTCGCTGGACGACTCGAATAAGTGGGATGTCGAGACGAAGGAAGGGACGCTGCAGGTCCTGGAAGACGCGCTGCGTCCCCATTCGACATGCGTCCTGTGGCGCGACAAGGGGGCGAGCATCATGCGCTACCCCTGCGCGGAGGAGCCGTATCCCGAGAGCGAGTTCCCGATCGACAAGCGTCGCGTGCCGCCGAAGATCGGAGTATACTGGGCTCTGCGCCTTGACAGATGCGGGTTCGACGTCTTCCGGCTCGTGTTCGACGAATGCGTGCGCCGGGGCGTGGGGCAGGGTATACACACCACGTGGGAGGAGAACCACTGGAGCAACCCCTTCATGGCGACATGGAACATGCGCCATCCGGAGTTCTGCTGCCGCGCCAAGGGTGGAACGCCCTGGCAGGGCCACGCGTCGCTCGCCTATCCCGAGGTGATGGCGCACAAGCTGCGGATGGTCGACGAGCGCCTGGCAATGAAGCCGCAGAGGATATTCCTCGACATGTGGCGCAACGGCGACTGGAGCCCGCGCCTGGAGTTCGTGCCGCCGGCGTGCGAGCGGTGGCGGGCTCGCTACGGATGCGAGCCGCCGGACAACGCGAAGGACGACCGCTGGCTGGGGGTGGTGTCGGAATACGTGACATCCTATGTGAAGGAGTTCTCGCGGCGCTGCCGCAAGGCGGGCGTGGAGTTCGTCATCGGGTTTCCGCGCATGGAGAAGGAGGGCGGGCGCTACGTGTGGGAGACGTACGCGCTCGACTGGCGCGCCCTGGCGGCGGAGGGGGTGTTCGACGGCATCTGGGTGATGAGCTTCCCGATAGATCCGAAACGCCCGTTCGAGTCTACGGAGGAATTCTACGCCTACGTGATGGCGAACAGGGGTAGGGCTGGAAAGGTCTACTTCCCCGTGAACAACTACAACTACCGCAAGGAGGGGATCGTCACATATGCGCAATACGCGGGCTGCACCAAGGCGGAAGCCGCGCGGCGGCTGCTTCAGATCGCCAGGAAGGCTGGCGGAGCCGGCGTGGTGTACGAGTGCGTGGACTGCCATCTGTACGACAAGGAGGTGTGCGATGCGCTTGCGGATTGAGTTGCTATTGGCGTCCTTCGCGGCGGTGAGTGCGGTCCAGGCGGCATCCGTGCGCGAGAGGATCTGCGAAGGCGGAGCGCCATCGTTCTCGAGGGATGGACGGCGGATGGCGTTCCAGCGGGCGGTCGATGGACGGATGCGCGTAGGCGTGCTGGACCTGAAGACCGGCGCAACGACATGGACCGAGCAGGCGGGGGACGCCTGCCATCCATTCTTCGCGGCGGACGGGTCGCTCGTATACTCCTACGCCAACATCACCAACACGGCGCACGTGAGGTTCGTCAAGAAAGGACCGCAGGACGGCTACGGGATACGGCGTTGGAAGGACGGCGTGGCGACCGACATCACGCATGGGCTCTGGCGAGACTACCAGCCAAGCGTGTCGCCGGACATGCGCGTGTATTTCTGCACGCAGCGCGAGGTGCCGGACGTGCCATCGCCGCGCATCGACTCCGTACCGCTGGAAGGCGGTGCGCCCAAGCCTTTCCTCCTTCCTGTCGGGGAAAGGTATCTCAATGCGTCCCTGGGCCAGCCGGTCGTGTCGCCGGATGGTAGGATGGTGGCCTGGGCGCAGCTCAACACGTTCTACGACTCGTGGCACGTGGTGGCCGCGCGCATGGACGACCTGGGCCGTGAATGCGCCGTGTCGCCGCCGGGCATGGTGGCGTACGCGCCGAGGTGGAGTCCGGACGGTCGGATGATCGCCTTCACCGGCTATCGCGAGGGCGATCCGCGCTGGTGCGTGTACCTCGCCTCCCTCGAGACAGGCGGCGTGAAGAGGCTCTGCGAGGGCGAGGATCCGGACTTCACGCCGGACGGCCGCGCCGTGGCCTACTCCGACCGTGGGGCTGTCTACCGCCAGGCGCTCGGTCCCGACGACATCCCCGCCGCGCCATCCGGTGCATGCGCATGGGACGAGCCCGGGAGGGTTGCGTTCTCCACGAACGGTGTACCGGCCGACCTGATGAACGTGGAACTGCCGAAGAGCTGCACATGGGGGCGGAGGACCTGCTTCATCCGCGCGAGATTCGTGTGGGACGGCGATGCCAAATGCCTGCAGGACGTATGCAGGGCGGGATGGCATCCCGTGAACAGCTCCCTTCAGCTGTACATCAAGGACGGGTATGCGAACTTCTCCGTGCGCGACATCAACTGGAACCAGACCTACCTCCCGGCCAGGAAGAGACTGTCCGGAGCGGGCGAGCACTCGCTCGTCGGCATTCGCACGCAGGATGCGATGTACTTCTCGGTCGATGGCGGACCGGTGTCGACGGCATATCTGCTGCGGAACGTCGCCTCGCTCGACAAACCCGACAAGATGATGTTCCAGGCGTCGGGGTTCAGGCCGCAGAAGAAGATCCTCTCATGCGAGATCGGTACGGGCTGGCCTGGGGACGTGCCGAAACCGCTGACCCTGGTGGAACTTGGCGCGGCAAGGTAGAAGAAAGGAAAGGACAATCATGAAAAGAAGGGAATTTTTGGCGAAGACGGGTGCAGCGTTTTCGGTGGTGTCGGCGTCCACCCTGTTTGGCGCGGCAACACCTTCCAAGAAGATGCGCCTGTGCGTGATCGGTTGTGCCAGATCGGCCGCAGATGCGACGGGCGAATGCGTCCTGAACCCGAAAGGCGGGCGCGGGCGCGGTTTCCAGGTGATGAGCCGCTTCGCCGAGTTGCCGAACTGCGAGATCACGGTGCTGTGCGACGTGGATTCGCGCGCCCTCGCCTTTGGCGCGAACACCCTCAAGGAACTTACCGGCCACGAACCCGCAAAGGTGCGGGACTTCCGTGAAGCGGTACGCCGGGCGGACGTGGATGCAGTGCTGGTGGCCACTCCCGACCATTCGCACGCCTATATCGGAATAGAGGCGATGAAGGCCGGCAAGGCCCTCTACCTTGAAAAGCCCATCGGCATCTCGGCAGGCGAGGCGGAGGTGCTCGCGGCCGTGCAGCGCAGGACGGGAATGGTGTCCCAGCTTGGCACGCAGCGCCGCAGCTCGTATCCGACGCAACAGGCGGTCGCGCTCATCCGTTCCGGTCAGATCGGCAAGCCGCACTGGGCGAAATCCTGGTGCCTGAGCGACCGCCCAGCAGTGCGTGGCGTGGAGACGGTACCCACTCCGGAATGGCTCGACTGGGACCTCTGGCAGTGCTGCGCCCCGCGCCGCCCGTACCGCCGCAACCTCGTGCACTACAACTGGCGCTTCTTCAAGGGCTATGGCACGGGCGACCTTCCCAACAACGGCCTCCATTTCGTGGACATCGCCCGTTGGGCGCTTGGCGCGGAATGGCCGTTGCGCGTATATGCCGGAGGCGGTCACCTCTTCTACGAGGGCGAGGACTGGGACTGGGAGGATACGCACATCCTCTCCGTGGAGTTCCCCGGCAACAGGCACCTCACATGGGAGGGGTGCTCGCATTCCGGCGCGATGCCGTTCATGAGCAAATGGACGGGGTGCCTCGTCTACTGCGATGACGGACTCGTGTTCTTCGGTGCGCGAGGCGAATCCATCGTCTACGACCGGAAGGGCAAGAAGGTCATCAAGGAATGGGATGCGGCGGATACCGGCTCGCAGGAGGGGGAGAAGCGCCTTTCCGACCCCATCCGCGCAAGCGACTGCTCGCATGTGAAGCGCTTTACGGAATGCGTCCTCGCAGGTGATGTCGCCACGGCGCAGCCGATCGACTCCGCGCTCAAGTCGAACATCCTCACGGAGCTGGGCAACGTGTCGTTGCAGATCGGCGAGGCGGTGAAGCTCGATCCCTCCACGGGGCGGCTTGCCGATCCCGGCGGTCCGGCCTCGAAGCTGTGGTTCCCGAAGTACGAGCCGGGCTGGGAGGTGAAGGTCTGAGCGCGGCATGGAGTCCGATGCAAGGCTGACGTCTCCGGACGCGCCATGGGTCGTCTGAATGGGGGAGTGACGAGGACATGTTTGCGAGCGTGATGCTGGCGGCGGCGGTGACGCTGCCCGTCTACACCGTGAAGGAGGTGGTGGATACCGGTGCGAAGCGGTATCCTGGCCGGATATGTCCGGTGGCCGAGGTGATAGTGCGTCCGCAGGTCACGGGCGAGATACTGGAGGTTGGCTTTGCCAACGGACAGAGCGTGCGGAAGGGCGACGTCCTCTACCGTCTCGACCCCGTGCAGTACCAGGCCACCGTGAAGAACGCCGAGGCGAAGGTGGCTGAGCTAAAGGCCAACCTCGAGTATGCTGAGCTGACCGTGACGCGCCACACCACGCTCGTGAGGACCCGCGCCGTGAGCCAGGACGAACTCGACCAGTCCCGCACGAAGCGCGACGCGATGCGCGCCTCGCTTGCGGCGGCCGAGGCGTCGCTCGCGGCGGCGCGCGACGACCTTGCGCACTGCACGATCGTGGCCCCCATAGACGGCAAGGTGGGGTCCACCGTGCGAACGGCGGGCAACTACGTGCAGAAGGGCGATGCCCGGCTTGTGACGCTCGTGCAGACCGATCCCGTGCGCGTGCGCTTCAACATAGCATGTGTGGACTACGCCGCGCTCTTCGGGGCGGATGCCGCCAGGATCGCGGCCGAGGGGCATGTGTCGGTGCAGCTAGTGTCCGGCGGGGATGTATGCGCGACAGGCCGCATAGAGTACATTGAGAACCGTGCCGACGAGCGTACCGACTCCGTTGAGGCGTATGCGCTTCTTGCGAATCCCCAGGGAGCGTTGCTGGATGGCCAGACCGTCATGGTGACGCTTGTGAACAGGAACGGCGCGCGGCATCCCGCGGTGCCGCCGAACGCCATTGCGCAGGACATGCGCGGCGCGTACGTATGGGTGGTGGGACCGGACGGCATAGCGCATGAACGGCGCATCGTGCGCGGGGCCGAGAGGGACGGGCTTGCCCTTGTGGTGGACGGCCTCAAGGCCGGCGAACGGGTCGTGGAGGACGGCGTGCATCGCGTGCGCGAGGGCGGGACCATAACGCCCGAGACGCCTGGGAAGTGACGAAGCCACGGGACGACCGACATGAAATCAGTATCCGGCTTCTTCGTCAAACGTCCGAAATCGGCGCTCGTGACGGCGCTTGTGGCGACGGCTCTTGGATGCATCGGCCTCATGCGCCTGCAGATAGCCGACTATCCGGAGGTGACGCCCACGTCCGTAGGCGTATCCACCACGTATTCCGGGGCCAGCCCGCAGGTGGTGGCCGATACCGTGGCCGCGCCCATCGAGACCGAGATAAACGCGGTGGACAACGTGGAGTACTTCGAGTCCACCTGCACCGACTCGGGATACTATTCGCTCACGGTCACGTTCAAGGCCGGCACGGATCCGGACATCAACCTCGTCAACGTACAGAACGCCGTGAAGCGCGCCGAGGCCAAGCTCCCCGGAGAGGTCGTGCAGCTCGGGCTCACGGTGAAGAAGTCGCAGGTGAACGAGATACTCCGCTTTGCCTTTTCGGCGAAGGACGGCGGGGCGGACCTCCATCTCATCGGGAACTTCGCCTGCAAGGAGGTGAAGGAGGCGCTGCAGCGGGTCGACGGGGTGTCGTCCGTGGGCAGCTCGTCGAGCGGCGACTATGCCATGCGGATATGGCTGGACCCCATGAAGATGGACGCCATGGGCATATCGGTCTTCGACGTGCGCACGGCGATAGCGCAGCAGAACATCCAACCTGCGGCCGGGAACGTGGGCGACACGTTCTCGTCCAGGTTCCTCTCGTACAAGGTGAACGTGCGGGGGAGGCTGGTTGCGCCCGACGAGTTCGCGGCGATAGTGGTGCGGGCTGACAAGGCGACTGGCGCGCGCGTGCTGCTCGGGGACATCGCCCGCTGCGAGCTTGGGGTGCAGAACTACGGTTCGGAGCCGCGTCTCGGCGGCAAGCCGACGTTCTTCCTCACCGTGTTCCGCGATCCGCGTGCCAACGCCGTGGACGTGGCGCGCCGCTGCAGGCAGAAGATGGACGAATGGCGCGCGCATCTTCCACCTGGGAGCGAATGCACGGTGATGTGGGATGCGACGGCCTTCACGAAGGACATGATGTCCGGCCTGGAGAGGAGCGCGGCCATCGCGCTCGCGGCGCTCTTGGCAGGCCTGCTGTTGTTCCTGGGCGGGGTGCGGCGCGCGCTCGTGGCCGCGCTCGCGATCCCGTTCACGCTCCTTGGCGTACTCGCGTTCCTTGCCGTCACGGGCGGTTCGCTCAACGTGTTCTCCGGATTCGGCCTTCTGGCGGCTTCGGGCGCAATCGTTGGCAACGCGGCGGCCGTGGTACTGGCCGTGCGCAGGGAGATGTCGCTCGGGCTTGCGCCGGACGAGGCGGCGGAACGTGGGGCGGCATCCGTTGCCGGCGGCATCGCCACCGCCACGGTCGTATCGCTGGCATGCTATCTGCCGATCGCCTTCCATGGCGGGATGGTGGGCATGATGTTCGCGCAGTTTGCCTCCACGCTCTCGGTGGCGCTTGTGCTCTCCGCCTTCGCCTCGATTGCGCTGCTGCCGCCCGCTGCGGCCCGCCTGTGCGCAGGGGGCGGTCACTGGCTGGAGCGCGTCGTGCGTCTCGTGGCCGGGCCGTTCGCCCGAATACAGCTGGCGTGCTCGCGCAGCCTGGTCGCGCATCCCGTCCTGGCGGCGGCGATCTTCGCCGCGATCGCCATCCCGTCGCTCGTGCCGTACCGTCTGCTGCCCAAGTCCTCGGTGCCGGACGAGGACAGGGGCTTCGTGAGGATCGAGGCGGAACTGTCGGAAGGGTCGTCGCTCATGCGCACACGCAGGATCGTCGAACGGGCGTTCGACCTGCTGGACGGCATGCCGGGGGTGTCGATGATCTATTCGGCGGCCGGTTCCTCGTTCCTGGGCAAGTCCGGCGAGAACCATTCGGAGCTGGGACTTGCGCTTACTCCGGCGCGTGAACGCAGTGCCGAGGGGCTGTCGCTCGCGCGGATATCGTCCGAGGCGATGCGGCGGCTGTCGGCCATAAACAGCGCCACCTTCACGCCGCTGTACCTGCCCACCATCGACGGGCTCGGCAGCATGGGCGGTGTGATGGCGTACATCTGCGCCGTCGGCGAGGTGGACCCCGCGCAGCAGGCGGCGGATGCGGCGGCGTACGCGGAAAGGCTCCGGGCCTTGCCGCAGGTGAAAAGCGCGATTTCCACGTTCACGGCCGATACGCCACAGCTGCACCTCACGGTGGACCGCGACAAGGCGCAGGCGCTCGGGGTGCCGGCCAGCTCCATCTTCTCCACGCTGCAGTCGAAGCTGGCGAGCTTCTACGTGAACGACTTCAACGTGCGCGGCGGCGCATACCAGGTGGTGGTGCAGAACGACAATTCCGCCAGGGGCGACGTGGAGTCCGCCCTCGACACCCGGCTGCCGGCGGCGGATGGCGCGATGGTGCCTCTCTCGGCCGTGGGGCGTTTCGACTACATGGTAGGGCCCAGGACACTCTGGCGCTTCAACAAGCTGCCTTCGGCGCGCATAATCGTCAATCCCGCGGAGGGCTGTTCCACGCTGGACGTCATAGACCTCATAGAGAAGTCCCCGCCGGATCCGTCGAAGTACGTGCTGAACTGGTCCGCCATGACATACGAGGAGCGTGCCAGTCGCGGCCGGTTCGGAAAGGTGCTGCTGCTCTCAATCGCGCTGATGTATCTACTTCTGACGGTGAAGTATGAAAGCTGGTCCATGCCTTTCGCGATACTGGCACCGTCCGTGGCGGCGGTGGGCGGCGGGCTGTGCGGACTGTGGATCGCGGGTGAGCCGTTCTCCGTCTACGCGCAGCTTGCGCTGCTGCTGCTCATCGAGTTCCCGGCACGCGGCTCCATCATGGTGGCGGAGCTTGCCCGCCGGTCGCAGGCAGCCTCGGCGGCGGAGAGGGCCGCGGATGGCGCGAGGCGCGCCTTTTGCGCGGTGGCCTGCGGCGGCTGGACCTTCGCCGCCGCCCTGGCGGCGCTCGTCTTCGCGCAGGGGATCGGGGCGGCCACCCAGCGGGCGCTGGGCATTCCGCTCTTCTCGGGCGTGGTGGCGTCGCTTGCCGTTGGCGCCACGTTCGCGCCTGCGCTCTACTCCCTCGTCGCCCGCCGTTCGCGGAACAAGAGGCAAGGCGCGTAGGGAGCCCGGGCGCATCTGCGTAATTCACCGCAGAGCCTTCTGATGTTTGGAAACAACTATTTGAAACAACTTGCCTTTGGCGCACGGGCTAACTCGCCCGTGCCCGTTTGCCGACTTTGGAACGGATTCCCATCTGAGGTGAGGA
>JAFXTB010000034.1 GCA_017525225.1 Kiritimatiellia bacterium | reverse complement strand
CCGTCGCGACGACACCAATGACGCAATTTGGGCGGATATTTTCAACGAGATCGGCGACCGTTATCAGAGAGCGTGCGAGTGGATCGTGAACAGGCCGCACCTCAAGTACATCTCGGAAGTCGAGTATCGGCGAGCAGGACTGGTCAAGCGATGGACGCCGGGCTTGGTCAACAGTTATGCGACCATGGACAAGGGGCGGCGAGCGGCTGCTCTTTTCAGGACGGAACACATATCGCCGCAGGTTGATACGGTAGAGAATAGGTTCGTCAAGTTCACCTTGCGGAGTGTCGTTGCAAGGTTGGAGAAATTCGCGTCTGTCTGTGAGGGGCACAAGACGGTCAGCGAGGTGTTCGTAACGGACCTGCGGGCGCGGGCGGCGAAACTTGCCAAGACGATGCGCAATCCTTTTTTCGCCGGTGTGGGACGTTTCACGGGTTTGCGTCAAGAGAGCATGGTTCTGCAACGGCGGCAGGGATATGCGGATATCTATGCGACATGGTTGATGCTCAAGCATACTCTCGATACAACGCAAACGGGTCTGGCAGTTGGACACAGGCCGATCAGCGCGCTCTACGAGTTCTGGTGTTTTCTGCGCATGGCAGATTTGCTGGAGAAGGACTTCGGATTTGGACGCCCGGAAGGTATGATAGACGGGGCTAAGGTCTATGACGATCTCTTCGAAGAACCGGACCCTGACAAGATTGACACCACGACGCTCTCTGCACTGACGTACAAGTTTCCCGAAAAAGATGGGGTTTCCATTAAACTACTGTATCAGCAGAACTACGGCAAGGAGACTGTCGATGGAGATTTGGCTTACTATAATCCGCAACGGCCTGACATTGTGCTAGTGATTGAACGCGGGAAGGATGTGTTCACTTATCTGTTCGACGCCAAATACCGCATTGATGAGCGTGGTGGGAAGGATGCTTCCCCAGCGGAGCCGATCAATGACATGCACCGCTACAGGGACGCGATTCTGTATCGTTCGCAAGAGGACGACCGTAAGTTGTCTCGGCAGATTGTTGGTGCGTATGTGCTTTATCCCGGCCGACCTTTGCCACAGAGCTATAACTACGCGGAACTGATCAAAAACGAGAACATCGGTGCTATCCCTCTTCTGCCAGGCGAGGATGGCGGGAGCGCACTAAAGTCATTCATTGGCGAAATTCTCAGTAAGAAGACACCGGAATCGCACCTTTCCGCCGATATCCCGACTCGCGGCACCACGGTGGTAGTCGGGAAGGACGAAGGCGAATTTCTTGAAAATGAAGTCGTGTACGGGACATACGCGGCAGGGCAGCTTGATTGGATTCTTGAGAAGCATATGTACAATCTGCCGGTGGATGAGGCTGAAAAGTTTGGCATCGTGGATATGGGGACGGCAGAACAGAAGAAGATTCTTTATCTTGTTGCTTTTCGTGGAACCGGTAGTCACCGTGTTTTCAGGCTCCTGCCCGGTGTATGTAAAGTGACGCCGAATGACTTGCGGGAAATGGGATATCCTAGGCAATGCCGCTACGACGCATACTGGTTGTTTAAGTTGAGCGAAGAATTAGGGCTAAGGTAATAACGGGGGATTGAAGTGCCATGGGACTCGTCAAGGCAAGAAGACAGGTAGCGATGCAGCGGCAGCGCGCGAAGGCGGTGATGAAACCACCGGTGAAGAAGGCTTGGCCTTCGTGTTTGCATGGCTCTATCGTATCTGCGACGGAAGCGGCGCGTAAGAACCAAAGAGCAATCCTCATGGTTTCTGTGATATGAGGGTCTTTTTAACCCTCATGGAGGCTTAACATGAAATTGTTGTACCTGTACTTCACGTACCGTTCTCAATTCAGGCGTATATTCGCAGATGGTATCGAATTCAATTTTGATTCAGAAATCCGATTCAAGTTGGACGGAGGAGAGCTTAAGAGAATCGATAGTGTCGGCAAATTGCCCAAGGGATTCTTTTCTGTCTTACCTGAAAAACAAACTCCAGCAGCTGTAGATAGTGTTTCTGTCATAGCAGGCGGGAATGGTTCCGGCAAGACTTCTCTTGTTGAAGTTTTGCTTGATATTAGGGAAGCTCTAGACTCGTCACATTCATCGCATAAGTTTAAGGAATTCATTGTTGTTTACTGTTGTGGGATGGGAAACGAGTGCTATTATGAAAGTAATATCCCGAACTTGAAAACGCCTGACGGAGTGAAGCGGCCTGCTGAAGCGGAGGTGAATAATGGATTTCAAGATGTCCCCTTAGTATATGTGACACCTCATTTTACCCCGTATGTGTTAGTTGACACGCCTGATTGTCCCAATTCATTTTCTGATCTTTCAACCATTGGACTGATGAAAGCAGTCAATCCGCAAGCTAGGGATATGTGGAACATACAACGCCTCGATCCTATAGGGCCATATCAGACAGAACAAACCAAGTGGACACTTTCATTTGTTCGTGCTGAGCAAGAACTTCCTCCTGAAAAGAAATTGCCACTCAATGAAAAGCTGCAAGATGAAGGTGCTGGCGATCAAGAACCGGTTTTTAAACCGATAGGAATTCGCGTGTCACTCAGTAAGGTTGTGGCCCAGAAATTGAGGAGCAAGAAAACTGCAGAAGATGTAAAAAGGATCCTTAAAAACACACAATCAAGTGAATATGATTTCTTCGAAAAAGTGTTTTATGCATATGCGGGCTTATATGTCAATGAGCGCAACTCGGAAATATGTGTTCAATCGGCAGGCAAAAATGATAAGAATTATTGTGGCAACGTATGCAAGAGATGCTTGAAATATAAAGACGATCTAACTGATTTGTTCTCAGGAGAACTTCCCCCTAGGAAGGAGGCCATTCTGCGCTTTCTTCGCAATCAGAAGAAGTATCAGCAAAAAGACTATGTGAATGCAGTTAGAGCGTTTTTCAGAAAGTTAGGTGAGATTCTGGACCTCAGTCATCAACAAGAGTTGGCCAATGCTTCACTTACGGGTAGTATAGTGTTAGACATGAAATCTCAGGAGCAATTTAAACGTTTGCTTGAATTGGTCGATTTGCATTTCAAGGCAGAAACTATTGTGCCAATTCTCGATTTTGACACTGTGCCCAGAATGTCAGCTGGTGAACGCGCATTCTTTGACACATGGGGGCGATTGTATCATCATTTCTTGGAGTCTATTGAGGTAAGAACAAGCCCTCAAGATGGTGCAAATCTTGACCCTTCAGACTCCCAAAACTGGCCCGGAATGAAGGACGCAATCATATTCTTCGATGAAGCAGAAACGACAATGCATCCAGAATGGCAACGCCGGATCGTGCAAAGAACGATTTGGTTTTTTGAGGCATTCGCACCCTGGGTGCATCCGCACCTAATCTTTGCAACGCATTCGCCGATATTGTTGTCGGATGTGCCGGCTGGCAATGTGGTACTGCTTGATAAAGGCAAGGTGAAAAACGAAGGAGAATTCAAGCCCTTCGGTTTCGGCGCGAACATTTATGACTTGTATCGCCATTCGTTCTTTCTAAAGAATGGTGCCGTAGGGCTATTCGCACGAAAGAAAATTGATGATGTAGTGAACGAGATATATGAGCTACTTGAACCATCAGAGGAGCGCGAAGAAATAACGAGAGATAAGTTTGATTGTGATGAAGCGGACAAGATTTCCAATTTGATTGCAGATCCTGTTGTCAGGAAATATCTCAAGTCTGTAATGCCATTAGCAAAGGAACGGGCAAATGCGCAAACTCGTGATAAATAAAGACTATCTAACGCTGCATGAGGAAACCTATTCGGCCTTTATTGAGGAGATACTTGGGTTACTTAGCAAGGGAGAATCTGTGTATAAGATTGGCGGAACGAAAGGTAGCAGAAAGAAAACAAACAAGGTTTGGTTAAGAGCCCTAACCAAAGGAGAACAAAAGTTTTATGGTAGAGTTCTTAAGCTGTACCGAAAAGGGAATTTCCTTACGATGGAGTTGGGTGGCCTAGTTGAATTATGCAAAGAATTTGATAAACTCTACACATCTTTTCCGGATAAAAAGCTTACAATAATTAAAAATAATTTGAAGGAGATATTTAACTATGAGAAATTTGGGGAGGGAATGAAGCTGAAGAAGGAAACGATAAATAAAGTTCAGTGCTATACATGGATAAGTTGTGCTGAGACTTGGAGCGCTTGGCATTTTATAAAACAACTGAACGCCAGAATGTGTTGTTATTGTAACGCCGAAACTATTTTCTCATTATTGCTAAACCAGCCATGCCCGGGAGTTGAAGAAAAAGGTTCAAATAGAAAGGCGAAGAAAGAAGATTACAAAAGGTCTGCTCTTGACCATTATATCGGTCACTCAAAGTATCCGGCTTTGGGATTGTCATTGTATAACCTTGTGCCGGCATGCACGAGGTGTAACACGAATATTCGCGGTGCAAAAGTCTTGAAGTACCAAAACAATATTCGCCCATATGAAGAGTCTTTCGATGATTTCTTCAGGTTTAAATACTTCATGAAAGGAGGCGTGGAATTCCAAGATTTAACCGAAGACGACATAGGTCTAATTGTTTCTCAACTTGATAAGGATGGTCGTCTTATAAATGTAGAAGAAAGAGGAATGAACACAGCGCAGTTCTTTCATTTGGAAGAAGTGTATAATCAACTCCATCGTCATGAAGCGGTCGACACGATTAGAAGGTATACATTGATTCCAGAAGCACGTCGAAAAGAACTTGAACAACACTATCCAAATATTGGGCGGGTTGTCTTAGAGCGAATGCTTTGGGGAGTAGATTGTGATCGTAATAGTATCAATCAATATCGCCTAGGTAAGTTGACACTTGATTTGTTGGAACAGTTGGGTGCGACTTCGCAAGACGAACTTGATCGGATTTGGCAAAAATGGTGAGCTAACAGGTACGAGTCGCAAGCCCTATTGGTGGAGGAGCCCGCGAGGGGGGATCTCATTGGTGAGTAGGAGTGGTGGATTAGTCATGGCCATGCAACAGAAAGGCAACGAGAGACGCAGAGGTAGCCATCGTTGATATGGTAACACTGACACAGTAACGCGAGAGGTGAGATCATGGGACTCGTGAAAACAAGAAGGCTGGCGGCGATGCAGAAGCAGCAGCGCGCGAAGGCGGGGATGAAACTGCCAACGCCCAAACCGGCGCGGAAGTGCGCGCCCTTCCCCCAGCACCCTTCAAAACCTCCCCACACGAAGTCCCTTCCCCCAAACCTGTAGCACTTCCCCTGTCTGCCCGCTACGTCACATATTGCAATGCGTGAAGTAGCGCGGAATGGCTAGGGGAATTGCATGGATTGACGGGTACGGGGGCCTGTGGTATAATTAGACCAAACAAATGACCAGGTTGAATCGGGTCATAGGAATGGTTTAAAGATGTTGTTGAGATTTTCAGACTGCAAAGAGCGCTTCGGATCGCCTTACCAAATCGAGAAGGCGGTTCGCGAGGGGCGTTTGTTCAAGATGGCGCCAGGGGTCTATTCGGAGAGCGGCGAGGAGAGCGAGATTGAAGTGCTGCAGGCGCGGTATCCGAAGTCGGTGCTGTCCTTGGACAGCGCGTACTACTATTATGACATGACGGACGAGGTGCCGGAGCAGTATGTCCTTGTCACGGCGGACAACGCTCCCCGTATCAGCGACCCGACCGTCCGCCAGCTGTATGTGCCAGCCGGGGCGCTCATGGTCGGCGCGACGGAGTATGACTATGAGGGAGAGCGGTTGCGCATCTACGATCTTGAGCGGCTTCTGGTGGAGACGGCGCGGATGAAGAATCTGATGCCCGCCGACCTCTACAAGGAGATTGTCCTCTGGTATCGCGCCAACCAGGACCGGCTGGACTCGTCGAAGCTTGGCGAATACGCCGTGGCGTTTCCCCACAAGGATCGCATACTGACGATAATCGATTCGGAGGTTTATTGATGAAGACGCTGAGAGAGCAGATTGACGAACTTCGTGCCAAGGGGTACAGTGCAGTACTCGCTTCTGCGAAAGTCGTCCACGACGTGGTGCTGTTGGCAATCGGACGAAGCGGCTTCAAGACGAATGGGACGCTCAAGGGCGGAGTGGTGATGAGTGCGCTTACGAAGGACATTCGCCGTGCGACTCTTGACATGGACATTGATTTCATCCATCATCCAATCAGCGCGGCCGGCGTTCGGAGGTTTGTCAACAGGTTGGCTAGATCGATTCCCGAACTTGCCGTGTCTATTCGAGGTCGGATAATAGACCTCAAGCATGAGGACTATCATGGCAAGCGGATATTTCTCGTCGTAAAGGACAAGTCGATTCCACGCGGGATTAAAACTAAAATGGACATAGGGGTTCACACTCACGAAGCGATCAAGCAAGTTGACATCCTGTTCGATGTTCCATCGGAAGAAGGTGTTGCGAGTCTGCAGGCAAATTCAATTGAGCAGATATTCGTCGAGAAGCTGTTGAGTCTTTTAAGGCACGGGGTGGTTTCAAACCGGCCGAAAGACGTGTTTGACTTGTATTATCTGTCCGACAAGGTGTCTGTGGCGAAAGTGAAGTCCTATACGCAGGAGTTGATCTACGGGAGCAAACGTTGTCGCGCGAACAGCAAGGCGGAGATGATGAGGATGCTTGATATTATTTTTACCACACGCCCGTTCTTGCGTCGGTTGAACAATGCGAAGGCGAATTGGCTTCAGATTGCCCCTAGAGAAGCAATTGCGGGGATCCAACGGCTGATCAAGAGATTGTGAAGTCGTTATTGGAAAATCTATTGGTACAGTAACGCGAGAGGTGATGTCATGGGACTTGTCAAGACCGGGCGGCGGCTCGCCGAGGACATGCACCGAAGAGGCGAAGCCTCGGAGGGAACATTGCCGAAGGCAACCCGAAGGGCGCGCAAGCGTGTGCGCTCGCCCTACCAGGCGGCGCGGAAGCAGCAGCGCGCGAAGGCCGAGGGCATTACTGTGGACTTGGGATGCCATGCCGACATTCCGGTGGCAGGAGAAATCGATGCTTGAACCGATAATAGCGTTCGCAGGCATCGTCGTGGTGATCTTGCTGGCGTTCTTATGTGTCCGTTCAACGTCGGCGGAAAGTATCGGTAAGGAAGGTGAATATGAAGTCGCCAGGAGACTGAAACGGCTCCCCGCGGACGAATACTTCGTGTTGAACGATTTGATGATAACGGACACGAGAGGCATGACCACGCAGATCGACCATGTTGTCATCTCGCGTTTCGGGCTGTTTGTCATTGAAACCAAATGCTACAAGGGTTGGATATTTGCCAACCCCAAAAACCGCTTATGGACACAGTCGCTCTATGCGGGCGGTTGGGGATGGTTTGCCTGTTCGGAGAAATACAGGTTCCAGAATCCCATCAAGCAGAACTGGCGGCACATTTACGTGTTGTCTGAACGGTTGAGACTCCCCCGTAGATATTTTGTCAATGTCGTGGTCTTCTGTGGCGACGCCTCGTTCAAGACCGCCGTGCCAGACAACGTGATAGACGCAAGTGACGTCGTGCCGTACATCCTCTCTTTTGACGAGCCGCTGTTTGATCGAGACCGTTCGGTTCAGATTTTTGATTCTGTTCACAAGTTGTTCTCGCAGGTCACAAAAGAACAGTGCGAAGACCATGTATACATGTTGCATGTCCTTCATGCCGCCGCGCCCGCCGTGAACGACGGCAAGGCACTTCGTTGCCCGCGATGCGGAGCTGCCATGCGGCTCAGGCATAGACGTTCTGACAATGCCCCATTCTACGGATGTTCCAACTATCCCCAATGCCACGGAACAGTTGATGCATGTTGAAACACAAAGACCTCATTGATACAGTAACTCGAAAGGTGATGCCATGGGATTAGTGAAGACGAGAAGGCTGGCGGCGATGCGGAAGCAGCAGCGCGCGAAGGCGGGCATGAAGCCGCCGAAGATTTCCATTCCCGGGAAACGAGTCCGTCAGCAAGGTTTGGATTGGCGTCAACCTGGGAAACAGGCCTGATTCTCTCTCCATCCGCCGCCCGTACACATATTGCAATATGTGTACGGATGCAATCAAGTGCATAGCATTACGTTAACGGCGAAATGGCCATTCCATTTTCGGCGAAATGATGGTATAATATGTCGGCAAAGGAGAGACCAGATGAAAGTCAGCAGCATTTGCCAGGCGATTGACGAGCAGGCATCCGAACGGAAACGACGGCTGGGGATGCCGCGCGATGTTTTGCCGCAGTTGCCGTATGTTCGCAACTATGCGACAGTCGTGACGGGCGTAAGGCGGTCGGGAAAGTCCACCCTGCTTGACCAGTGGACGTCAAAGAAAGGAGGGAAGGCTGTTTCCGTCCATTTCGACGACTTGCGCCTGGCGTCGTTTTCGCCTGATGATTTTCTGCTGCTCTACGAGGTTGTCAAGGAGCGGAAGGCGGACACTCTGGTCCTGGACGAAGTGCAGGATATCGCGGGATGGGAGAAGTTTGTCGTCGGTTGTCTGGACAGGCGGCTACGGGTGATGGTGACGGGATCCAATGCAAAGTTGCTTAGCCGCGAATTTGGCACCAAGCTGACCGGGCGACACCTGAACGTCGAGCTGTTTCCGTTTTCCTATCCGGAGTTTCTCCGCTTTACCAGGCAACGCGCATCTAAGTCGTCGATAGACGAGTACCTGTCGGTTGGCGGTTTCCCGGCGTATGTGGAGAGTCGGCAACGCATGGTGCTGTCGGAGCTTTTCAATGACATCCTCTATCGGGATATTGTCGTACGCTATTCGCTGAAGGACGCGGTCCCCATCAAGAGCCTTGCCACTTTTCTGCTGGGACACGTCGGTTGCCGGATTTCGCCGAGTCGCATCAAGGATGCGGTGCATGTCGCTTCGGCGACGACTATCCTGGAGTATTTCAACTATCTGGAGGAAACCTACCTCGTTCAGCGGATCCCGCGATTTGCGGCATCGTCCAAGGCCAGCATGTCGGCTCCAAAGAAGGTCTATGCCTGCGATACTGGCCTGGTGACGGCAATCGAATCCGTTGACGAGGCGAACTTCGGGCACAAGCTCGAGAACCTGGTCTATCTGAAGCTTCGCAATCCCGATGATTCGATATTCTACTTTGCCAACGATGCCGATGGGACGGAATGCGACTTCGTGGTCGAGCGGAGGGACGGGACATTCGTGGCCGTTCAGGTTTGCTGGGAACTCAGTCGCGACAACGAGGAGCGGGAAATCAACGGAGCCGTTCGCGCGATGGAAAGATTTGGCCTCAAGGAGGCCGTCATGGTGACGCGAGACCAGTCTGATCTGATTAACCAGGTCGGCCGTATGATCCGCGTTGTTCCGGCGTGGAAGTGGCTTGCGGAGGATTAAAGGCGGGGATGAAGGAGTTACGCGTATGGACCTTAATCCTGTCATTTGGAAAGCCGTTGCGATCATTGGGGCAGTTGTCTTGCTGCGGATCGTGTGGATGGTATTCCGTTCACGGGTACGCGGGGCGTTTGGCGAGACGTTGCTTGCCGGCGTCTTGCGCCGCAAGTTGGATGCTGCGCTCTACCATGTCTTGAACGACATCTATCTGCCTCTTGACGATGGTTCGACCACGCAGATCGACCATGTCGTCGTCTCGCCGTTTGGCGTGTTCGTCATCGAGACGAAGACCTACAAGGGATGGATATTCGGCAATCCCCGAGACGCCCAATGGACGCAAGCGCTTCCGAAGCGGAAGAGTCGGTTCCAGAATCCGCTTCGGCAGAACTATCTGCATGTGCAGCGGCTTGTGGCGCTGACGGGCTTGTTGGCGGATGTGGTGCACTCTGTCGTGGCGTTTTCCGGCGAGGCGACCTTCAAGACGAAGTTGCCGCCGGAGGTGATGCACTTTGCCGACGTGGCCGACTATATCCTGTCGTTCAAGTCCAAAATGATCCCGCCGGACGATGTGGAAGGGATTGTCGCAACCATCGTTCGTCTGGACGGCGCCATTCCTGCAGCGGTCCGCAAGGCGCACGTGGCGAATCTCCGCCGCCGCCATGCAGGGCGGAGACCGGCGTGACAGACCCGTCCGCCGGCAGGGCCAAATACCTTAAGCGATTCCAACCGCCTGAACCCCCGACTTCCCTTCTCCGCCTAGCCTTCTCAAAAGAAAATCGAATTTTGCCCTTGTAAAAGCAGTCTGTTTTTGGCATAATCAATGCGCATACACGATAGGAGATGCAGTTGCGTTTTGCGGTGGGTATTCAGGCTAATCGGCTTGAGCCGCAGAATCTCTTTAAAATGGTGTTGGCAGATTCTTCAACAGAGGAATTTAGGATGAATACAAGATTAATTTTAAGTATATTAGTCGCCTATCTTATTTCAGGATGTGCATGTGTGAAGTTGTATCGTCTTGGTGAGATTGACCCTAACGAAAAAACAGTTAGTATGTCTGCGGGCGGTCGCCTGTTGACTGGTGACTTAAAAGTTGCACTAATGAAGGATGGTTGGACGGTCTATGCCATAGATAAATCCAAAGAGATCATTAGAGGTGTTGATGACCCAAATGCGACAGATAAGCGAGTTGCTGTTTACCGTGAAAGCGAACTGGCCAAGAACGCGCGTTATCATTTATTTGAGAGGTGGCAGACCCTTAACGGAGAGGATTATGCGAATTACGATATTTCACTCATAGATAATAAGACTGGTCAGGAAGTTGTAATTCTTTCCGGACATCGCAAACAAGGAAAGCAAATAGTGAAAATCTTCATTGATGCGTTGCATGGTGTTGAATACGATGGGTGGGATAGGAAGCGTTGATTAGTTTTGTTATGAGTCTTGTGAAGATAACAATAGGGGGAAGAGCTGACCCCATTGGTGGAGTAAGAGTGGTGGAGTAACCGTCAACGAGGCGACGGGACGAATTGAGGCATAGAGTTACAATGTGACTCGTCAAACCCCGCCCCTTCTCCATCCGCCGTCCGTACACATATTGCAATATGTGCACGGAAAAGGTATAATCTGCGCCGTGTCATGGAGAGATGTGGCATGAAGACACGTGAATTCTGGAAAGTCTGCAAGAAGCTCGCCAACGAAGAGCGTATTGACGTTCTACGGAAGGTGATGGCGTCGCCAGACAAGAACGGTCTGCCGGTCGGGCAGATATCGGAGGCGGTCCGGCTCGGACAGCCAGCGACGAGTACGTACCTCGCGCAACTGCAGGCTGACTGCGGACTCGTCACCTGCGAAAGAGACGGCCGCTACTGCCTCTACCGCGCGGAGCCGGACCGTTCCGACGCCAAGGCCGCCGAACTCTTTTCGGCGTTGAGGAAGTTCTTCATTGCGGAAGCCGCAGGATGGGCACCCGTCAACGGAGCAAGGCCGATCGCGCCGCCTTTCTTGTACGTCCTTCCGGCGCTCGCCAACGCCACGCGTGTACGACTGCTCGGATTGGTCCGGGAAAGGAAACGCGCCGCCGTCGCCAAGATCGTTGAGGAGACCGGCGTGACGCGTATCAATGTGCATCGCCATCTCGCCTGCATGGAAAGGTGTGGCCTTGTGGCCCTGGACGGCGACGAAGTCATCTGGCGCGAACCCTTGGATTCCCTGTCGCGCCTGTTCATCAAGCTGTCCCTCGCCTAACCACGCCCCGTACACATATTGCAATTTGTGCAGGCACCTGACAGCGATGCGGAAACACCATCACCGACAGGGCCAAATACCTTGAGCGTTTCAAACCGCCTGACCCCCCGACTCCCCTTCTCCGCCCACCTCACCCCATCCGCCGCCCGTACACATATTGCAATATGTGTAGGCACCTAGCGGCAATGCAGAAGCAGTAGCGCGTGAGGGGTACGTGGAACATCACAAAATGCAATGCCGCTGTGTTTTGGCATCATACAGGCATTGAGCTGAGACATTTAGGCCAAATTATGCTATACTATCGCGATCTATGGGCGATCTGATAACTACGACGGCGGAGCTTGACTCCGCGTGCGAGACCGCACGCGCGAGCGGCTACCTTTCGCTGGACACGGAATTCGTGTCCAGGCAGACCTATTTCGCGAGGCTTGGAATCGTGCAGCTTGGGACGTCTGGCGGCTGCTGGGCGGTGGACTGCACGAAGGGGTTCGACCAGTCGTGCCTGGGTGTGGTCCTGGCGGACGGAGGCATCGTGAAGATACTCCACGACGCCAGGCAGGACCTTGTGCTTCTCAAGCGTCTCACCGGCGTTGATCCGCGCTCCGTCTTCGATACGCAGCTTGCCGCCGCGTTTGCCGGTTTCAGGTCTGGGATCGGACTCCAGAAACTGCTTTTCGAGGCGATAGACATCGGACTCTCCAAGACGGAAACCTGCACCGATTGGACCTTCCGTCCGCTTTCCGATGCACAGGTGCGGTATGCGCTTGACGACGTCAGGTATCTCGCCCAGCTCCGGGATGAACTTCTCCGCCGGGCGGATTCGCTCGGCACGCGTGCATGGCTGGAGGAGGAGATGACGCGCTACAACGAATTGTCCCTCTACGACGAATATGTGCCGGAAGAGATGTGGCGCAGGGTGAAGCTGCAGCGTACGCGGCTGGACAGGCGCGGCTTCGCGGTGCTGCGCGCGGTGGCGGCGCTCCGGGAGGAACTCGCCCGGGAATGGAACCTGCCCCGCTTCTGGCTTGGCACGGACGAGTCGCTCGTGGACATGTCCGAACGCGGCGAGGTGGGTCGGCTGGTGCACAGGCTCAGCGGCGGACGCGTCGAACAGCTTCGCGCACGCTACAACGAGGCGATCGCCAAGGCCCTCGACACCCCCGAGGACGAATGGCCTGATGACCCGCGCATATACTACATACAGGAAGTCCAGCACGCAGCGGCCGATGCGTTCGCGTGGCTTTCTGAACGTGCCGAGGAGCTGCATGTCGATGCTGGCGCAATCGCCAACCGCGCTACCGTGACGGCTTTCGTGGACAATGTCGACGACAAGTCGAATCCCCTTGCGCAAGGATGGCGCTGGGAAGCCGTCGGTCGCGAAATGGCGGACAGATTCGGCGTAGCCTAGCGCCGAAAGTGCTATGGGGGCCTCATGGATGCCGACAAGAAATTCCTGGGGACAGGCCCCAGGCCTGGAAAGGGGAAGGTCCCCATTGGAGTAAGAGTGGTGGAGTAACCGTCAATGAGGCGGCGGAACGAATTGAGGCATAGCGTTGCAATGTGACTCGTCAAACCCCGCCCCTTCTCCATCCGCCGCCCGTACACATATTGCAATATGTGTACGGATGTGAAACAAAGGGAAACCCTTCCCACCACCGAAGAAAATTTGTTACAATATAAAAGCTTGGAGCAAGGAAGAGGGATCGGTGAATCTGATAGACGAGATTGCTGAGGAGGCCTTTCGGATGCAACTGTCCCCTTCGTGTCACTGTGTCACTGCCAGTGTGTCAACGGAAGTATTAAACAACTAAACTAGGAAAGAAGGTATCAAATGAGAGCTAATACAGGATGGTACATCATGTTGGTATTCGGCATGTTGCTGCATGGTGGTTGTAATTCGTACAAGGTTAAAGCATTGCCATACGATGCAGACTTGAAGAGGGTTGTAGTTGTTGAGAACTCTAAGGTCATTGTCAATGACTTTGTTGATGTAATGATTGATGAATTCGGAGAACGCGGAATTAAAGTGTCGGTCGCACCGTCGAACTATGCCGCCAAACCGGCCGAGTATATCATACAATACAACGCACTTCAATCTTGGGATTGTACCACATACTTATCTGATGCGACCATTCGCGTCAGCAGGGGTGATTCAGTATTGGCCAAAGGTAGGTATCATCACATAGGCGGCTCTTGCTCGTTTGACTTTTTTACAAAATGGCGAGGAACGGAATGGAAGATGAAAGACTTATATGATGAGCTGTTGAAGAATTATCCAAGGAGATAATGATGATAAGGTCAAGGAATATGTGAGAGGCAAACCCTTTTGATACAGTTCGTTGATACAGTCGTGCGAGAGGTGATGCCATGGGATTAATGAAGACGAGAAGGTTGGCTAATAGGCATATCTTGTTTGGAGGTATAAGAAAGAGGAGAACACAAATGAAAAAGATGATTGTTGTGATGGCCTTGTTTTGTGGCACAAGCGCCTGTTGGGCAGACGATTTGTCGATGATGACGGGCGCCGATCTCGTTGCCGGGAACGCCAAGAAGGAATCCGGCTATTCGCAGGCGCAGCTGCAGGCGATCTCCAAGGCGCTGAAAGGGCGTGAGCTGACGTTCGAGAACGGGAAGATCGGTTCCGTGAGCAAGGACGAGGACGATGGGAGCGTGACGGCGATGATTTCGTTTGACGCCCCTGATTCGGGCCTGTTCCATCCCGACTTCACCGTCCACGCCAAGTTCACCGATCCGGCGATGGCGAGGTTCGTGGAGAAGCTTGACGAGGGTACTAAGGTCAGGCAGCTCAAGGGACGTGTCCACTACGACGCGGACTTCTTCATGTTCTTCGAGCTCAGGAACGCGACAATCGTCGCCGACAAACCGACGTCCGACGGCGCGGCGATCGATCCCGAGGCGACTACGGGCGCCGATCTCGTTGCCGGGAACGCCAAGAAGAAGTCTGGCTATTCGGAAGCGCAGCTGCAGGCGATCTCCAAGGCGCTCAAGGGGCGTGAGCTGACGTTCGAGAACGGGAAGATCGGTACCGTGAGCAAGGACGAGGACGACGGGAGCGTGACGGCGCTGATTTCGTTTGACGCCCCCGATACGGGTCTGTTCCATCCCTCCTTCACCGTCCACGCCAAGTTCACCGATCCGGCAATGGCCAGGTTCGTGGAGAAGCTTGACGAGGGTACGAAGGTCAGGCAGCTCAAGGGACGGGTCCACTACGACGCGGACTTCTTCATGTTCTTCGAGCTCAGGAACGCACAGCTAAAAGTCAAGTGATGTTCTGGACCTTCAAGGCGTAATCTTGCCGATTTGCCGTTTCCGGAGAAGGAGATCAACATGAACAGGAAAACATCCAGTCTGATATTTTTCAGTGCCCTATTCGCCATCTTGCTCGCCTTTGATGCAAGCGCATGGATGGATCAGTGGGCTCCCGAATTTAAGGCTGCCACGGCGAATGTTCAGAAGTTGTCGAAAGCATGCGTGAGCAATTACGTTTGCACCGCCCTAGAGGATGATGAGTTCAGGTGGAAGTATAGCGATGGATACGCCATTGACCTGAATGATGACGGGACCAAAGACCAAGTGTTCATCATCCCCTGGATGGGGAATGGCTTGAGTGCGGCGGGATATGATGTGCATTTCATAGTCTCCAACGGCGCAAAAGGTCGCAAGAAGACCGTCATGCAAGGATACGGGGTCGAAAAGACTGACTTTGTTAAAGTCGCGGGGAAGACATATTTCCGACATTCAGATTTCTTTGAGCAATTTGAAAAGAGCCAGCACAATCACTGGGTGTACCAAGTGTTCTCGTTTGACAAGAACGGTGCCATGCGATGCAGCAACGCCGATTTCGTGAAGAAGTTCCCGGCGGTGACGATCTTCTACAACAATCCAAAGTTCAAGCAGATTGAACTTACCAAGGGAGACCTGAAGAAAATTGCAGACGGAACAAAGCCTGTCACCAGATAGGCGCAGGGCTTGAGTTTGGCCATAGGTGGGGATATGATGAAGGATGGCGCGATTGCAAGGGTGACGCGAAGGAGACCTTATTCCCAAGGGGTGACGATCATTTCTGCAAGTCGTTTTGGAAATGGTATGACTCCAAGACGTCCATAATACGCAAACGGCGGAGCATCTTTGAGTAACGAACTTTTTTCTTGAGGCATAGAATTGTAATATGCCCCGTCAATCCCCGCCCCTGTTCCATCCTCCGCCCGTACACATATTGCAATATGTGTAGGCACTTGGCGGCGATGCCCCGCCCGTGCACATATTGCAATATGTGCATGAGGCACGAAAAATCGCTCCCCCGAAATTTCAGATAGACGGTGGGCATAAGTTTATGCTATCATATTCACGCTCTCCGGGGTTGAACTCCGTGGCCACGGGGGTACGAACGGGAGCCGTTGATGAGCCGTTGGGTTGAAACCGATGGAGTCCTGCTGAGAACGGATCGAAAAGCCTGAAGGGTGGGCGGACGGTCCGGGAGGGGGCGTTGATGTCGGGAACCGCGGCCGCCGATTTGGAACGTGATGGAGGTGGCTTCCTCCGCGGGCTTGAGCGCGAAAGCGCGGCCCAAGCGTCGTCGGCATCTGGCGAGGCATCGCCTATTCCGAAAATGCGACAGTTGGCGCACTGTATCCTGTGGCCGGAGTTCGGCCGCGCAGTGCGTTGACATGATAGCGAAAGGAATAGGAACATGAAGAAGAAATCAATCGCATTAGGCACGATCGATATCGCCACCGTTCAATCCCGCATGCTCACGATTCGCAATCAGCAGGTACTGCTCGACCGCGATGTCGCCGCACTATATGGTGTGAAAACGAAAGCACTTAACCAAGCCGTGAAGCGCAATGCGGAAAAGTTCCCAACAGGTTACATTCTGAAAATGACGGATGAAGAATGTTCAAGGTCACAAAATGTTACCTTGAACGGAGGGAGAGGGTCAAATCTAAAATACCTCCCGTATGCCTTTACAGAGCGAGGCCTCTACATGCTCGCGACCGTATTGAAAAGTACACGGGCGACACAGGCTACCTTGGCCATCATTGAGACATACGCCCAGGTGCGCTCAATGGTTCGCGACATGGAGGCGATTCAGACAGAAAAGGTGGGATCGCCTGAACAGGCGAATCTGCTTACCCGGGCCGGGCACAAGCTTGCGGAGCTTATTGGCGACAATCTCTCCACCGTGTCGCGGAAGACGACTATAGAGTTGAATCTCGCACTGCTCAAGATTACGCACGAAGTCACGCAGGGAAAGGATATGACATGTTGAACAAGAAGCCGATAATCCGAACCAACAACTGGCGTCCGGGATGTGTTATCCCTGTTGGATGGGTGTTAGAAAGTATTCTATTGGCTCTTCTTGTTTGCGCAGTCCGTGACCTGTCCTTTAGCGTGACACGGATTGCGGAGGCGATGGAACGATTCGAGAAGCCGATGGTAGTCAATCAGGATGGAAACGCCTTCGCCTGTGCGGAGGTTATTATGCCATAGTGGTCTTCCGCCACCGGCCATATCTTTTCGTATGCCGTCATGTCAAAAGTAAAGCCTTCCTTTTACCTTTTACCAACAGCGAACATTATAGCAAATATCCGCTCTGTAAATTAACCCCTTTAGATGGCAAAAGTAAAGGATATCTTTTACAATTTGACTTTGGGGCGGGGGGGCCGGCCCCTGTTCCATCCGCCGCCCGTACACATATTGCAATATGTGCATGGGTGTATGGCGGTTGCCAGCAGACCATGGAAATGCTACAATACCCGCCATGAGAATGGCTTGTGCTTTCTGCCTTGTCGGAGTTATCGTCTCGTGCGCCGCATCTGCGCTGGCCGCAGATGACGGATCCGCCGCAACGTCCCCAGGCGGCGACGACTACTACGTCTCCACGCAAGGCAGCGACGCCAACGACGGCCTCACGCCCGAAACGGCCATTCTCACCATCGGCGAGGCCGTCGAACGCGCCAATCGCACCTACGGCAGCCGTATCACCGTCCTTCCCGGCACCTACTCATTCCCCGGCACGCAGGAATGGACAACGATCACGAACGCCGTGGTTCTCGCCTCGCAGACCGGCAACCCCGACGACGTCGTCATCGACTGCTGCGGTGGCTACGGCCTCGGTACGGCCCACGCCCTCGCCCGCATCGAAGGCGTCAGCATCGCCAACTCCTACGGCGGCGAGGCGAACGGCCATGCCCTCTGGATAAACGGTGGGGCGGCCACCAACATCACCGTCTGTAACCTCACCGGCATGGTCTACGCCGCCGTGTGCATCTCCGGCGGCACGCTCGGCGGACTGCTCTTCACCAACAACGTGAACGACGCAAGGACAACAAACGGCGGTGTCGTCCTCAACGCCTCCGAGAGCAGTCTCATCGCCTCTACGTTCATTTGCAACAAGGCCGGCGGTGCCCCAGTCCGCATCAAGTCCGCGAACTGCTACGTGGAGGACTGCAATTTCCTGACGAACCTCTATGTCAGTTCCTGCGCCAATCAAAACGGTGGTGCCATCTTCGCCGACCCCAACCCCGGCTCCACCTACATCCGCTGTTGTCGCTTCATCGGCAACGCGGGCAACGAGAGCGGAGCCTGCTTCCTCAACCGCGGCGGCACGGTCAGCGACTGCTTCTTCCAGGGCAACGAGGCCTTCTACCACGGCTCCTGCTTCCGCGGCTGGTATGGTTCCGGCACCATCGACCGCTGCGTATTCATTGACAACATCGGCAGCGACCATGGCGTTTTCTACTTCTCCGAGTCGACAATCACCGTCCGCAACTGCCTCTTCGCCGGCAACCGTTCCAAGGGAGGCGCCCCCGGCGTCATCACGAGCGGCAGAGCGAACCACTTCCTAAACTGCACCTTCTACGGCAACCGCAGCACGACCGGCGGAACCCACGCGCTCTACCTGTCGCACCAGTCCGCCACCGTGAAGAACTGCATCTTCTACGGAAACGGTCCATCCGCCGACTCGCGCAACGCCTATGTCGCCACAGCCGCAAACATCAGGAACACCTGCTATCCAGAGGCCGTCGCGGGCAACACGACCGGCAACTTCGCGGTCAGCCTGCTTTTCGGCGACGCCGAGAACGGCGAATTCCGCCTCCGACACGGCTCGCCATGCATCAACAGTGGCGACTGGACCTTCCTAGGCGCGACCATGGACGAGGTCATGGCGCAGAAGGACCTCGCCGGCACCAGCCGTCTCTTACGCAGCCAGGTTGACATGGGCTGCTTTGAGTACGTCTGGCCGACGGCGGTGTTGTTGCACTAGCGAGTAGTACGAACTTGTACATCGGCAGCTTCATCTCCGCCTTGCGAAATTTCGGAGGCGTGCACATATCGCGATATGTGCACGGACGGCAGATGTATCTGTCAGTATATCAAGGAAGTCTCTGCCGTCTTCTATGTGTACCAGTGGGAGCTGAACCTGTTTACAGGAATCAGAGACTGCCGTTGATGATAGGCAGCACCGGCAGCCAGCCGTTGTGCGAGATGATGTTGATGAGTCCGATCTGGCAGCCGCGATCCAACCTGTTCGCATAGTTGACCAGACCGATCTGGCAGCCGCGGACAATCGGTCTCGAACAATTCGCCGCCGCCGTGAATGCCTCATGTCTCGTATATTTCGACGGGCAGGTCGTCTGGGTCGCGCAGGAAGAAGAACTGCTTGCCAGTGAACTCGTCGATGCGCAACGGTTCATGCGGAATTCCAGCTCGGTCGAGTTCCGAGACGGCAGAGTCAATGTCATCCGTTGCGAATGCAAGATGCCGAAGACCTGTCGCCTCTGGATTTGTCGTTCGTGCCGGCGGATTCGGAAACGAGAAAAGCTCCACGACGTAGTCATCGCCGAGGGCGAGGTCGGTCTTGTATGAATCCCTCGTTGACCTGTAGTGTTCAGCTATCACGCGGAGGCCGAGCGTCTTCGTATAGAAATCGAGGCTGCGCCGGTAGTTGGAGCAGATGATCGCGATGTGATGGACTTTAGACAGGTTCATAGATACTCCTTCGCGCATTGGCTAGTAATAATGGTTCTCTTTTCCGTCCTTTTCATTCACCGTACGGTCATCAGCTCGTCGAGTCGCCCTCGACGCGCACGAAGTACGTGGCGGCCGGTCGCTTCACCAGAAGTTCGTTCAGGTCAAGCGGCGGTTCCTGATACTGCTCGGCTGGCGACGGAAACCCCGCGACAACCGACCCAGATATTTTTGCTTTTGAACTCATGGCGTAGATTATACCATATAGGATTAGTGAAGACGAGAAGGTTGGCGGCGAATGGTACGAGTCTGACACATATCGCAATATGTGCACGGGACGCTGCATTTATAAATGCGGGCAGGCCCGTTGGCTGAAAAGCCTATGTTTTGCTATAATATGTCTCTCGGGGAAAAAGAAAGTGCCAGATTGAAGAACAGGGTTGTACTGAGACATTGCCATAATAGCGTGAGACAGATACTTCCATTCATCGTTGTCTTCGCCGCGCTGGCCGTCTTCGCGGGTGAGCCGCCGCCGTTCGTGCCGGGAATTCTGCCCAATGCCCCGGGAAAGGGTATCCGCGTTCGCGCACTCGCGTCCGCGCGCCGCGCACCGCTTTTGCGTTCCACGCCGGAGACGCTGCCCGCGTACTGGAACTCCGCTAGCAATGGCTGGATGACGCCCGTCAAGGACCAGGGCGACCTCGGGAACTGCTGGACGTTCGCCGCGCTCGCGACGATCGAGACGCAGCTCCTCAAGTCCGGACGTGGCGAATACGATTTTTCCGAGAAGAACATGGCCAAGCTCTGCGCGATGGAACGAGGTTGTGCCCTGCGAATATTCCACAAAGACCTACGGAACCGTCTATCCGTCGGCGAATCCGCTCGAGGGCGGCACGTGCGCGCTGACCCAGTCCGGCGTGCTCACGCGCGGCGGCTACACCACCGTTCCGCTTGAAAGCGAGATACCACTCGCCCCCGGGACGTCATACGCGATCGTGTTCAGGCAGACCGGCAGCGCCGTTTCGCTCATCGTCGCCACGAACACACCTGTACCTGAAGACCCGATCTACGGCAAATGCGCTTTCCGTCCGGGCGACGGATACGTTGGCTGGTCCAAGAACGATGCCACCAACAGGTGGTACGATGCCTACGACTGCGGGCTGTGCGCCGCTGATACCCATGGCTGGGCGCTTTGCATCAACGCTTACACCCGCCTGTCCGGTGAGGTCCGCGCTTCCGATCTTCCATCCGCGACCGCCAACGGCGCGAAGATGCTCGCCGAGCTTTCCGACACCAACACGTTCCATTCCGCGACGAAGTACTTCAATGAGACATACGGTTTCGAGCCGCTGGCGAAGCTCGTCGGAGCGAACGGGCGCTCGCTATGGGCGAGCTGGATTCTCGGTCTTGATCCGTCGGATGCCGCCGTGCGCGACATTGCGCTGTCGATCGACATGTCCGGCGGCTCGCCGCGCATTTCGTGGGTTCCCGATCTCCCGGACCGCACCTATACGCTCTACGGCTGCGACGATCTTTCGTCCGCCGCATCGTGGCGTGTCGTCCCGACAAACGAGCTCGACACCACCTCCGCCCACTTCTTCCGCCTCTCCATCAGCCAGTAGCCCCATTCCCCGTTCCCCATTCCCCGTTCCCCGTTCCCCATTCCCCGTTCCCCGTTCCCCATTCCCAAGATCCCTTGATTATGCATGAAGGGTTGTGCTATAATCAGACGGCACCCAGGAAACAAGAGGGAGGGAATGCATGAGAAAGTCAATGTCAATCGCAATCGCCTGCATGATCGCAGGAACGCTGTTTGCGGATGTCAAGCCAACGCCTGCGGCAGGATTCTGTCCGAGGGTCGGCAAGGACGCCAGCTTTTCGTTCGGAGTCAATCTCGACCGGCGGCAGTTTTTCAAGATCGTCGACGCCTACACCGATCTGGCGTTCAAGACCCTCAAGCTCGACGAGGAGGAGATCGCCGAGGCGAGGAAGAAGATAGCCGCATACAAGAAAGACCCCTTCCACGACGACTCGCCTGAAGTGAAGAAGTTTGTGAACGAGAGCGGTCTTGGCGATGCCACTCTCCGCTGGGCCATGCTGTCTGTGGACGGTGTGAAGAATGTAGATGACGATTTCAAGCCCGAGGGAATATCCCTGGCGGTTGCCGGGACGATAAACCTTGAAAAGCTGCTTCCTGCCATCCAGAAGAAGTCGTGCGAGAAACCTGGCGAGGGGGTGCATTTCAAGGAGATCACCATCGGCGGCGAGAAGGCATGGAGCATCGAGGTGGCAGACCGCGAGCAGGCCGAGACGATGAAAGCGATGAACATCGAACCCTGCGTAACGTCGCTGGACGGGCAGTTGGTGCTGCTGGCTCAGACGCGTGCCACGCTTGAGACCCTTATCCGACTCTACCGCAAAGGAGAAGGAGGCGTTGACATGACTGGCCGGTTCTCCGCAGCGGAAGGAGAGCTTGCCTATCTGCAATTCTCAGGCATCGGCGAGATCATACGCCAGAACGTGTCCACCAACGACCTGAAGGCCGTCACACAGATCATTCCGGATGGCGACAAGGTCATACTCGGCCTGAAAAGGCTGGACATCACTATCAAACTGCTGCCCGACGCAACGTTCTCGGATTCGATACGTCTGGATCTGGCATCGGAGGAGGACGCCGACAAGCTGCGCACTCTTGCGAAGACCGGTCTGATGCTCTTGAACGCCCAGACCGCCAGTGACCCGGATACGCCGCCAGAGATGAAGAAGATCGTCGAAAGCATACGGATCGGCGGTACTGACGGCAGGATCGACGTTCACGGCGGTGGACTCCTCCTGCTGGCGACCGGCGCAGTTCTTCCTGCGGCCACGGCCGCTTCGCGCAGTGCGAACACCGCCGCGACGGCGATGCATGGACGTAATCTTTTCGTGAGCATCGTCCAGACGAATACGGAGCGGGAGGCCGCTGGGCTCGCTTCAGTGTGGCCGCGCACCATGATCGCCGCCAGCACGGACAAGGAGGATATCGCGGGTATGACCTTCAAATCGGCCACCGAGTATTTCAACCATCTGTTCGACATGAAGAATTACGGTACGGACAAGTGGGAGCCTTATGTGTCATGCGACATCAGCGTACTTGGGGAAAACGCACTGGAAGGCAAGACGCTGCAGGCCGAGGAAATCGGGTGGTGTGTCGCCGCGAACGTAACGGCCGAGATGCCAGACAACATCCCAGTGCTCATCTCTGCGAACTTCAATCCAAAGTATCTGCTTCGCAAGTGGGATCATTCGGCGTCCGCAGGGACGCTCCCGATCGGCCCAAAGTCCGGGGCGGCAAAATCGATGTTTGAAGACAAGGCCATCGTCGTTGTCTACAAAGGTGGCGCGTCTCAGGTGATCAAGCAGAAGGATCTGACGTACAATGCGCTTTACAGAGGTCGGCCGTTCGACCTGACGAAGCTGGAGGCGCCGCTCTTCTATCTGACACCGAACGGCGTTGCCGAGCCAAGCGGCGGAAAAATTATTCCTGCGGAACGAACGGGCGACATTCGTAGGCGATCAGAAAGTGATTGACGTCTTCTAGGTTGTGTATCTTCGCCTCCAGGCAGGCATCGAAGATCATGTCCTCCACCACGCTTCGGGACAGGTGGTAGCCGGCGGCGTGCAACAGAAGGTCGGCCTCTTCGCGAGAGAGTCGCAAGCCGAACGCGAGTTGGATCGCGGTGCGCTTTGAGACCACGTGGTTTTCGTCCGAGATGATCGCGGAATATGTCTTTCGGCTCAGGTAGGCTGCCTTGTAGATGGCCGGAGCGTTGTTGTCATAGCGGTCGCGTACCCAGATAATCACACGGGCGGCGAACGAGAGGTTGGCGGCATTCAGGTTCGGCTTGCGAGGCTTGTTCTCCGGCAGATCAATTGCAGGGAGAACAACTTTCCTGCGCCGTGAGAAAGAAGTTGGTTGCCGTTTGGCGCATGACGCCAGTTCGAACGCGCAGCATTCTCCTGCGGCCATGATCTGCACATGGCGTCTCGCCGCATTGCGTTCCGCTTCGCGCGCAATGGCGGCGCGGATCGACGCCTCGGCCATATCGCGTTGTTCAACCGTCATGGGCGGCGGCGGCGGAATTGGAGGAAAGTCTGTCTCGTCTATCTCGTGCATGCTTTTAGTATAGCAAATTGTTGGCGCGTTGTGTCCATCCAGAATGGACATTTTTCGTCCGAATGGTTTTTGCTCGTCATTTTGTGCTAAAGTATCCGCGTCGCACGCGTCCGAGGCTGTCTCGGACGGGACATGAAAAACAACAGACAAAAAAGGAACACGAAAATGAACAAGGAAATAAAAAGCTACATGCACGTTGCGCTCGTCCTCGACGCCTCCGGCTCGATGGGATCGCTGCGTTCGACCACGATCGAATCGCTGAAGAAGTTCTTCGACGGATTGAAGAGCGAAGAGGACAAGACCCTCCTCGACGTGTGGCAGTTTGACGACGAGGTGAAGCACCTTACCGATTCCGCCGACCTGAACGCCGGTGCGCCCCAGACGCTCGAGAACTACACCATCGGCGGCTGCACTGCGCTTTACGACGCAATCTGCACCGGTATTGACGATCTTGGCCGCAAGTTCGCCGCCATGCCCGAGGCCGATCGTCCGGACGGCGTGATCTTCGCCATTCTCACGGACGGATTCGAGAACGCCTCGCGTACCTTCACCCGCAAGGACGTCAAGGACAGGATCGAGCACCAGTCCACAAAGTACAGCTGGGAGTTCCGTTTTCTGGCGGCGAACCAGGATGCAATCACCACGGGTCACGACTTTGGCCTTGCCGCAGAGTCCTGTGTCACCTTTGATGCATCCGATGCGGGCATTAAAGCGATGTGCTGCGAAACATCGGCATTTGCCTGTGGCACAGCAGCCGTACGCCGACACTCCCGCATGCGCCGCGCGGCCCGTACGCAAAAGTGATTTGACACTGGTGCGCGATACCTCCATTTGAAGTTGTGCCATTATAGTTGTGCCATAAACCAATATGTGCTATTATATTGACACCTTCAAATGGAGAAGTATCTTGGAAACAAGTCATGGTCTTGTCGTTGAGTGGCATTGTTGCGTTCCTGGCGCTGCTGGCAATCAGTGCTGTCGCATGGTTCCGGCGGCGTAACGTTGGCGGAAAGACATGGGCTTTTCGCATCATTCCGCCGGGAATCGTTCTTCTCTGCCTTGCCGTGTGTGCCGATTGTGATTTTCCCCTTCGGTACTTTTCGTGTTTTGTTTTGGCGTTGTTTGGCGTTTATGCATTGTCCGCCTACTGGGGCGGATGGCGGCTGTCACGTCCAAGAAACCGTGTATTGCGCGGTGTCTGGTGGTTGACGCACATCATCGTCTATTTCGCACTGATTTCTTTTTTCTGTGCCGTGTTGACGGGCGCTGTCGGTTTCTTCGTGGCTACGCACACGTGGACGCGTCCGTGCACGATTGGGCATGTCACGGACACGCTACCGTTCACCGTGCAATACAAGCGCGCCAAGACTATGTGCGCCGAGTATGACAAACGGCTTTTGTTCAAGTCTGGCAAGTGCATTGGCCTACCGTTGGACACCTGCGGATTTGGCCCGTTCCAGGTTTATCGGCTAAAGTCGGGGGACTATTGCCTCGTGGACGGCTTCGATCGAAAGTCTCCGAAGTCTTTTGGCGATCTATCACGTTGGTTGCGCGTGAACATCAAGAATGAAACGGTCGAGCTGAAGTATGGAATAGGATGGTTCAAGATTCCTGAAGAGGGATACGTTCGTGGCTGGGGCGGTAGCCCTGATGATTTGAACCACTTCGGTTTCGACATGTATCCGGGCGGCAATCTCAACAACCAAGGATGGCATGTCACAGTGCCGGGAACGCCTGTAGGCGATTCACTTGGCGAGAAGAAGCTCATTGGCACAATCAACACATCAGGTCAATTCCGCAGCTTGTAAACGTTGGATTTGTCAGTCTGGTAGGGTACTTGTGACGAGTCCCACAAGTGTGGTATAATTTCCATCACGAAAAACCTGGGATCAGTAGTCATGGCAGGATAACGCGCCCTAGCCATAGGAAATGAAAACGAAAGGGTTTAAGATGAAAATCTATTGTGTAGCAGCCACTCTGTTTGCTGTTGGCGCTGTGGCGTTTGCCGCCTCACCAGGACGGCAAATTTCTGGCGACTATCTCATGTCGGTCGGCGGAAAGAATGTAGATGTCATTCGCGTGCCGATGCCGGAGAAGAGCGGTGGGGGCATCTGGAACATGCTGGATTGGCAGCCGTATTCATACGCGTCGTTTTCGGCGACAGGGACTGTCGAGGTCTGCGTGAGAAGCGGTTTTATCAACCTCTCCAGGTCCGAAATACTGCCGGCGTCGAAGGGCGTCGCAGCATGTTCCCGGTCCGCCAACACAGTCGTATTCCGGATGACACCGCCGATGACCCTTGTCATTGAGCCGTGCGGACGCCACCGGGCGCTTGTGGTGAGCGCGAACCTGCCTGAACCGGATACGCCCCGTCAAGACGACCCTAAGGTCAAGTATTTTGGTCCAGGTTTCCATCGTGCCGGTGAGATCGCACTGGGAGACGGGGAGACTCTCTACCTTGCGCCTGGCGCATGGGTCGAAGGTTTCGTCCTCGGTCGTGGACGGGACGTCTCCATTCGCGGCTCAGGTGTCCTGTCAGGTGCATGCTGGGACTGGCGCAATGGGCCGCCACGTTCACGGACCATCAACGCGATCGGTGCGCTTGTCACGCTCTCGGGCGAGAATATCAATGTCAAGGACGCGACGCTGTTCTCGTCGTGGGGCTGGACGCTGGTGATGAACGGCGTGACGAACGCGCTTGTGGACAACGTAAAGGTCGTTTGCGGGCGCGTCATCAATGATGACGGCATTGACATCTGTAGCGCCCAGAACGTTGTCGTGCGCAACTCGTTCGTCCGCTGCCAGGACGATGCCATCGCGCCCAAATACTGGTGCGAGAATCTCGTGTGCACCAACCTGACGCTGTGGACGGACGCAGCGAACGCGTTCCGTACGGGCTACGAGTGTGTGGATGGTTCTTCGGGCCTTGTCTATCGCAACCTGCTCTTCAAGGACATAGACGTGTTGCATCTTTCGATCAACAAGACGCCGCCCGAAGCCTACTGGGCCAACTGCGCAATCTTCATACAGGCGGCGCATGGACAGCCGATGAGTGACATTGTCTTCGATGACATCCGGTTCCATGAAGTAGGCGCGCGGGACATCTTCCTCAATGTGAAAACGATGCCGATTCCGCAAGGGTCGCCTTCCTACCGTACGGACCAGGCCGGCATGATCAAGGGGTTGACCCTGCAAAACATCCATATTCCCGACTCGAAAGGCGGCATGTGCGTGAACTTGTCTTCCCATGACGACGCACATCCCATCGAAGACGTATCCTTCAAGAATGTGACGGGCTACGGACGGGTGACGAAGAAAGGCAAAGTCGACCTGTCGTTATAAAGTTGGGTTTCTGCGAGTCCTCGTGGTTTTTTTGGGGGGCTAACCCTGATGATTTGAGCCCCTTTGGTCTTGAGACTATACTATAAGATAAGACTTATAAATTAATATCATATAATACGCCCGAAAGCCCCGGATTGTCCCCGAATCTGGTGTTGGCATGGTTTGTGCTAAAAAATAATGCGATGAAAGACTTTATTGAGATAGATGGATCGCAAGGCGAGGGCGGCGGACAGGTTCTCCGCACGTCGTTGACGCTGAGCGCGATTACGGGACAGCCGGTGCGGATCGAGAAGATTCGTGCCGGACGCGAGAAGCCAGGTCTCAAGCGGCAGCATTTGACGTGCGTCAAGGCCGTCGCGGAAATCTGTGGCGCGAAAGTATCCGACATCGAGGTGGGCTCTGGCGAATTGGAGTTCGTCCCCAGCGCAATCAAGGGCGGCGACTACCGCTTCGATGTCGGTACGGCGGGGAGCGTCACGCTTGTTGCACAAACAGTTCTGCCCGTGCTGTTGAAGACGGATGTCCCTTCGACAGTGACGATCACCGGCGGCACGCATGTCCCGTTTGCGCCGATCTGGGAGTTCTTCGTCGAGACGTACCTCCCCGAGCTTCGGAGGATGGGTGCCCGCGTCGAGGCGGAGCTGGACACATGCGGATTCTACCCTGCGGCGGGCGGCGTCGTGAAGCTCAGGGTGTGGCCGCTTGCGAAGGATGCAACGCCGGACGCTTACAAGCTCTCGGATCTCGGCGCGTATCGCGGCGGAAAGGTCGTTGGCGTCGTCTCGGCAATTTCCGATTCCATCGCAGAGGCGGAGGTCGGTATCGTCGGAGTGCAGCTTCGGACGCTGAACCTCGTTCCGGAAGTACGGAGCGTCGGGTCGTTCGGTCCCGGCAACTACTGCTACGTTCAGCTCAACTATGAGCGCGGATCGGTTGTCTTCTCGGCCGTCGGCACCTACGCGAAGTCGCGCAAGGCCGTGGCGCATGAAGTGGTCACGGCAGTACGCGAATTCGTGAAGTCCGGCAAGGCGTGTGAAAAGCATCTCGCCGACCAGTTGCTCGTACCGCTGGAGATATTCATAGGAGGTGGATGGGATCCGGCGGATGAGTGCCATTATGACAACTGGACACTCGATGTTCAGAAGGAAACATTACATTTCACGACGAACCAAGCGGTCATCAACCAATTCATGAGTTGACGGGAATGTAAATGAGGATAGTTTGGAGAATGTTGCCAATGTGGAAATGTTGCCAGTTCCAATCTGCCTTCGCCAAGGCTACGGCGGATAAATTGGAATTGGGTTTGGGGAATGGTTACATTGGAAATTGGCAACATTTGATCAACTTATAGGCAAGAAAGGAAAATGAAAATGAAGTGGGAAAAGTTTGAGGATGGGTATGCGATTCCCGTCAAGAGCTGGTGTGCGAACTGCGAAGAGGGCGCGGTGAAGCAGGCCGTGAACCTGGCGCATCATCCGGCGCTTTTTCACCATGTGGCGCTGATGCCGGACGCCCATCAGGGTTACGGCATGCCGATCGGTGGCGTGGTGGCGGTGGACAACGCCGTCATCCCGGCGGCGGTTGGCGTGGATATCGGCTGCGGCATGATTGCGACGGAGACGGACATCCCCGCGGCGCGGTTCGCGGAAATGCCGTTCCGCCGGGCGTTCCAGGAGAAGCTCAAGACGCGCATTCCCGTTGGCGAGGGTGTTTCGCACAAGACGACACAGAACTGGGAGGGTTTCGAGGAATACACCGCGAACAACGGCATGCGTTCGAACCTCTGGCCGTCCAAACTGGACCGCATGAACCTCGGCACGCTCGGTGGCGGCAACCATTTCATCGAGCTGCAGAAGTCCACTTCGCTTGACGGCGCGGGCGAACCCGACGGCGGCGCGAAGGTGTGGTTGATGATCCATTCCGGTTCACGCAATCTCGGCAAGCGGATTGAGGAGCACTACCACCGCATCGCAAACCGCCTCTGCACGCGTTTCCATGTGCCGCTTGCGGATCCCGACCTTGCGTTCCTGCCGATCGAGGAGCCGGATGGACACTGCTACTACACCGACATGCTCTTCGCGCTCCGCTATGCGAAGGAGAACCGCCGCCGCATGATGGAGGCGATGAAGGAGACCGTTGCGGAGTTCGTGCCGGAGGTGAACTTCATCCGCACGATCGACATCCACCACAACTACGCGGCGTGCGAGGAACACTTCGGGAAGAAGGTGTTCGTGCACCGCAAGGGTGCGACCTCGGCGAAGCTTGACGAGATCGGGGTGATTCCCGGCTCGATGGGCACGGCGAGCTACATTGTGCGCGGGCTGGGCAATCCAGAGTCGTTCATGTCCTGCTCGCATGGCGCAGGCCGGCGCATGAGCCGTATCGCCGCTTCGACCACCTTGACGGTTGAAGAGTGCGATCGGGCGATGGACGGCATCGTGTGCGAACGGTGGCACCAGTACCGTGGTTTCGGCAAGGCAAAGGGGCGGCTCGATCTCTCGGAAGCTCCTCAGGCGTACAAGGACATCGAGGACGTGATCGCGTCCGAGCGCGACCTTGTCGAACCGCTTGTCCGGCTCGTCCCGCTCGCCAGCCTCAAGGGCTGACGGGCTCGCTCAGATGGAGGGCAGTTCCCAGCCTTTGCGGTAGGTCGTCTTCACAAAGGCGTTCGCCGCCTCGTTGTTCGTGACTCGCTTGCCGTTCCATTCGAGCTTGCCGAGACCGGTCTGCGCCAGCACATTGCCGAGCAACACGGTCTTCACGAGCGGTACGCCGTAGCGGAAGTCGGCATTCGCGCGCCGTCCTTCGCGGATCGCCGCAAAGAACTCGTGCACATGGCTCCCCTTGATGCGAGGAAGCCACGGCTCGGGCTTCTTGATCTGCTTCTTGAGCGAATGCGGCAGGAACTGCATGGCCGACCCGAATTCGTTCAGCCACAGTATCCCCTTCTCGCCAATCCATATCGTACCCGTCTGTCCAAGCGGGAGGCCGTACTTCTTCTCCAGCTCCTCGACGATGGGCGGAAGGTTCTGGTATTCGCGCTTGGTGGCTATACCAATGATGTTCTGATGCTCGGAATCTACAGGTATGCCGTCCTTGATGCCGTCCCACCAGTGGATCGTCACCGGGTCGAGGCCCTTTCGCGCGGGGAACTTGAAGTCGATCGTCTGGCGTAGCGGCCATGACCCCGGCGCACCCTCGCGCTGGTCGAAGAGCTCCGCGCTCACGGGATCGACCTCGTTCAGGCGCAGCGCGAAGAACGAGGCGTCCATGATATGGTTGCCCATGTTGCCGATGTTGCCGTTGCCGAAGCCCTTCCAGTCGTACCACTGGTGCGGTCCGTAGCACGTCTTGTACGGGCGCATCTTGGCCGGGCCGACCCAGAGGTCCCAGTCGAGGCCCTGCGGCACGGGCGCATCCGGCGGCACTACGGCCTGGGAGTTGATACGGTCGTCGAAGCACCATGCTTCGCGTATCTGGCCGAACGCACCGCTCTGGATGTACTCCACGGCAGTCGCCATGATCGGCGAGGAGTGGCCGTGGTGGCCGCACTGCGACACGACGCCATACTTCTTCGCGAACGCAAGCATGAGGTCGGCCTCCTCGATCGAGTAGGCGATGGGCTTTTCCACGTACACGTGTATGCCGCGCTGCATGGCTAGGAGTGCGGGCAGGGCGTGCTGCTGCTGGTTCGTGGCGATGATCGCCGCGTCGATGCTGTCGCCCATCTTCTCGAAGAACTCATGGTAGGATGGAAATTCCGGTATCTTCTCGTAACCGCATCCTGGAAAGTGTTTGCAGATGTTCGCGCGCGTGACGGCGAGCGCGGACTTGTCAGGATCGACGAGCGCCACGATCTCCTCTTTATCGCACTTCCTGAGGAGGCCCTGCATCCGCCGGCCGCACCCGATGAGCGCCACTCGTATCTTGCGTCCGGCGGCGATCGTGCGCGGGCCGGCCGCGTGGCAGATGTTGAACATCGGCAGCGCCGCGCCTGCGGCGGCAAGCCCTATGAAATTCCTTCTTCTGCAGCGAGTGATCCTATCCATGGTTCAATTCCTTTGCGGGTTAGCGAAAACGACCTTATTATACACTACCATCAGACCGATTTCAATGCTTAATCGCCGTACCGGGACCCATCGTGATTCGCAAGGACGCAATATGTGCGCGTTCATTTACGCCATCCCTGGTTTGTGGTATAATATGAACCACAGACAGGAGGAAGCAAATGATCAAGGTTCTTGTGAAGCGCGTCATACCGTCCATCGTTGCATTGGCGCTGGTCATCCTTGGATGCCTGTGGCTCTATGGCTTCATCGGCGTCAAGGCGGGATGGATCGGCCCGACCGAGGTGCCGGGACTCAACGCCATCTCGCACAGCGGTGCGGATGCCGCGGGCGGCGTTACGGCGGCAGCCAAGGCCAAGATCGGCCTATGAGCCATGAAGATTGCTTTCATGAGCGACATACACGGCGTGCCGTCGAAACTTGCGGCGGCACTCGCCGCAGCCTATGCGCTGGGATTTGACCGCCTGGTGCTCCTTGGCGACCTGCTCTACCACGGGCCGCGCAATGGCGTGCCGAACTTCTACGATCCCGAGAAGGTCGCTGCGATGCTGAACGCCCGCAAGGAGCGCATCATCGCCGTGCGCGGCAACTGCGACGCGGAGGTTGACCAGATGATGTTCGAGTTTCCGATGATGTCCGACTATGCCGTGCTGGATGCCGGCACGGAGACGTTCTTCCTGACGCACGGCCATCTGTGGAACGAATTCCGTCTGCCGCCGATCGGCATGGGCACCGTTCTCGTGCACGGGCACACGCATGTTCCGGAGCAGAAGAAGCTCACGTGCGGATTGACCATCTTCAATCCCGGTTCCGTCTCGCTGCCGAAGGGCGGCAGTTCGTGCGGCTTCGGCTACTTCGACGGTTCTGCGCTTGCCCGCTACTGCGTGTAGCTTGGACGACCGGTATGAAGCGCGTTGCACATGTAGTGTTTCTGGTGGCGATGGCGGTTTGCGCCGTCGCGCTGGGGCGTACCTTCCACCGCAGCTTCCGCAACGGCTATCCCGCCGAATGGAACGTCTCGAAGGACGAAGCCGAACCGGCCCTTCCGTTGAGCCAGCGCAGCGTGCGGCTGGGCGGTCCGATCGAACCGGAAGTCCGGCGCGAGATTGTCGGCGTCGTCAGCCGCGTGACAGCCGGCGACACGATCTGGGTTGCAGACGTGCAGAAGGTTCGCCGCAAGATTCGGCTGTACGGCATTGAAGCGCCGAAGGCGAACGCGGCGTTCGGCGGCGAATCTGTCGCTCGGCTGCAGACCCTCGTCGGCGGCAAGCCGGTACGCGTCACGTATGTCGCGCGCGATCCGTACGGATGCATCCTCGGTACGGTCTGGCTGGATGGTGCGGACATCAACCTGCAGATGGTGCGCGAGGGCCTGGCGCGGCAGAGCCGCTACAGCAAAGACAAGCGCTACGCCGCCGCCCAGGCCGCCGCGCGCACGCGCCGTGTCGGGGTCTGGTCCGATATACCGTGACATGTAATAGACATGATGGCTTTGAAGTGCGATTTTTCTTTTTTATTTTTTGCGCTTGCGTTATGGACACAATATGTCTATAATGTAGACATGACAATTAAGGTAAATACGGCCACGTTAAAGCAACAGCTCAGCCATTACCTCGCTTTGGCCCGTGAGGGGAAGGATGTGCTGGTCACAAATCACAGGCGCATCATTGCGCGTGTGCTTTCGGAAGAGGGAAAAGATGGTCGTTTGCCGCTACGGCAGCCGACGAAGGATGCCTCGGTTCTACAGGATGTTGGCGGCTTTGGCTGTGCCGTGGATCCGGTGGCGGACCTCATTAGAGAAAGGGGAGCGTGATGAACGTCTATCTTGACGCTACGATTGTTCTTCGGCAGTTGCTCGGCACGGGTGACAGCTGGGAATGGTGGGGCAAATGGGACAAAGCCTACGCGAGCATGTTGCTGCGCACGGAATGCAGCCAGGCGGCGAATCGCATGAGGGCGTCCGGCGCCATCAATGACGCGCAGCGCGCGCGGCTGGGCACATGGATCGAGACGGTCTGCTCCAGCGTGACGCTGATACCGGTGACGGAGGGTGTCCTTCGGCGGGCCGCCGAACCATTGCCGACTGCGCCGGGGCTGCTGCGGAGTCTTCACTTGGCAACGATGCTTGAGCTTCAGGCGGCGCATGGCGTGACGTGCGTCCTAGCCACGGGCGACGAAGCGTTGATGTGTGCAGCTGAAAGCCTTGGCTTTGAGAACGCGCTTGCGGCGTCCGCTCCGGCGTCTGGTGCAGAAGAAGGCCCCTCCGAGGAGAACAAGGCATGAGCCCCATCTGCCTGGCGCTGATCCAGGGCGGTGTGGGCTTTGCCATCGGCGCCGGCACGAACGACCTGGCGATACGGTGGATATTCCACACCGTCTTTGCGAAGAAGAAACGGGAGATTGCGCAGGCGGTTCAGCGTGTGGTCAGCAGCGAACTGATGACGCCGGACAAGGTCGCTTGCCGTCTCGTTTCGCCTCAATCCTCCGCCGCCCTGCAAAAGGCGGTGGAGGGGTATCTGGCGGACGTCTGTGCGCGCGACCTGCCGTCGATGGACGCCTTGGCGGCCGCTTCTGGACAGCGCACGCTGGTGGCGGCGACGCTGGACACGGTGATCGAGTCCGCTGTGGAGGAGCTGGCCCGTCGGCTGTCTCTACCTGCGGCGGTACGCGCCTTCACCGATCCGTTCGGAAAGGCGACGGCCAAGTTGATCGCCGCCGTCGCCCGTCAGATTCCCTTGGGGCGTTTGGACCGCTTCGCCAAGCCGGAGGTGCGCAGCCTGCTGGCGGAGCGCCTGGTTGCGGAATGCAGCACGTTCGTGCAGCGCCACACCGACGAATTGATGCAGGAAACGCACATCTGGGATGTGATCTACGATTCGATTGTTGGCTACGACGAAGAGAAGATGGAGCAGATTACGCGAAGCATCGCCAACCGCGAGTTGCGCGGCGTGACGCTGTGGGGCGGGCTGATCGGCTTCGGCGTCGGCTTTGTCGGTTCCCTGCTCGTGCACGCGCTGCATCTCTGACCGCGCAATTGGGCAACGAAAAAGGCGAGCAACGCGGCGACGAAGGTCAGCAGGCTGGCGATAAGCTTGCCCGGTGATGCATGAATTATGCTACAATATGCGGCATGAAAAAGTCTTCGACAGGAAAGCGTGGCACGGAACTTTCTGGCATAACGCTGGATCGGTCATGTCCAATGACGTTGGCGGACCAGCTGGTCGAACGGCTCAAGGCGGCGATTGTCCGCAACCGCTGTCGCTCGGGCGAGGTGCTTCCCGGCATACGCGAGATCGCCGAAGCGGCCCAAGTGAGCGAAAAGGTCGTGCGTGCGGGAATGCGTACGGCGCAATGTCCGTTCCGTCGTGCAGATGCAGTGCGACAAGGGCGCGTTCGACGTCACGGAGCGGCTGCGCATAGTCGGCGTCGACGTGCGCACGGAGCGCACGCCCATGGGCATAGGTCCCGATGAGGTCGCGCATGGCACCTACGCGATTGTCGACGGCTGGTACGACGGCAATCTGTCAAAACGAGTTCCCGCCGACGGCTATTTTGGCCGCACGATTTCGGCCGTGGAACTGCTTGGTTTGCCTGGCTGGCCTCAGTAATGTAGCGGGTTGACGGCCTAGTAACTATGTGATATACTGTCTGTCAGAAACTCAACTTTCTGAAAACAGTGCAATTTTAGAATATTCATGTTCTAAATTAACGCTCATTTCAGAACATGTAGAATCGAGGTGTGCGATGACAGCAGAAGAAATAGAGCCGATTTTTCGAGCAAGTAATCGACTGATCCGCGAGACGGATTGCAGTTTTCATCGATATTTGTCGAAGGAAATAGATTGGAATGAGCCGCTTGTCTGTATCATGGGGGCACGAGGTGCAGGGAAGACAACTTTGATTCTCCAGCATATAAAGGAGACATTCGGCGAGGGAAGCGACAAGGCCATTTACATGAGCCTTGACAATCTATGGTTTTCCAACAACAATCCTATAGAGGCTGTTGAATACTTTTACAGTCATGGTTTTACGCATGTATTTCTCGATGAAGTCCACCATGTCGGAAAGGATTGGTCGCTTCTTCTCAAGAATTTCGCAGACCAGTTTCCGTCCATGTTCTTTGCCTATAGCGGTTCTTCGCTGCTGAAGTTGGACAAGGGCAGGGGTGATTTGTCCCGTCGTCAGTCCATTTACAGGTTGCGTGGACTTTCATTCCGCGAATATCTTGAATTCGAAGGTGTGGGCCGGTATGAACCGTTCGAGTTAGGCCGGTTGGTGAAGGAACACGTGTCGCTGGCGTCTCGCATCTGTTCGGACGTCAAGATACTGCCGTATTTTGACAGATACCGCAGATGCGGGTTCTATCCATTCTACAAGCGTTCGCCGACGCAATATCTCGATCAGCTGCTTGAAACTGTCCACAAGGTGCTGGATGTCGATTATCCGGGGATAGAGGAGGTTTCGCAGGATACCATACGGAAGGCGAAGAAGATGCTGATGATTCTCGCGGCGTCCTGTCCGCAGACGCCGAACATGTCCGCACTCTACCGGGAACTTGGAACGGAGCGGGCGCAGGGGCTCAAGATGCTTTCTGCGCTTGAACGCGCCGGCCTTCTCGCGCTTCTTCCGCCGAAGGGCGAAACGCTGAAGAACATGTCCAAGCCCGAGAAAATATACTGCGACAACACGAACCTCATGCATGCACTTGTGCAGAACGCAAACATCGGAACGTTGCGCGAGACGTTTTTTTGCAGCCAGGTCAGGAAAGATCATGCCGCCGTTTTCACGGAACGTGGTGACTTTCTTGTGGATGGCAAATGGACTTTCGAGATCGGCGGCAAGGGCAAAGGGTTCGCGCAGATAGCCGATATCCCGAACAGCTATGTCGTGAACGATGACGTCGAAGTCGGCTTCGGCAACAAGATACCGCTCTGGCTGTTCGGCTTTCTGTACTGAACCCGATGGATTCAACAGGTGGCGAGACGGCGTTTTGCGGGGCTTGCGCTTCACCGCAAAATGTACCGTTAATGTACTTTTATGAGGTTTCGGCTTGTGTGACGGAAACGGGTTTGGTATATTTGGGGGCATGAAAAAAAACATTTGGCTTTTGTCTGTTGCGCTGTCTGCGATTCTGTTGCAGACGGGGTGTATTTCATCGGCGAAGACGATTTCCGGCGCCACGATTCCTCGGGCCGATTTCCGCATACGCGACCCGTTCGTGCTGGCTGAGGACGGTATCTACTACCTCTACGAGTCTAAGCCGTGGGATGCCGGACGCGGCGTGTTTGTGCGCCGGAGTACGGATCTGGAACACTGGACCGAGAAGCAGCCGGTGATGCGCGTCGCGGACGATGTGCCGGTAAGGAAGGTATGGGCGCCGGAGGTTCACAAATACAAGGGCGCCTACTATCTCTTCGTGACCCTGACGATGGAGCAGGGGGCATACGCCATTGCGCCGCTCGTTCCGGGACGGGAGAAAATGGTTTCGCCGCGCGGAACATGGATTTACAAGGCGGAAAGCCCGATGGGACCCTTCGAGCCGGTCAAGAACGATCCTGTGCCGCCGAAGGACTGGATGACGCTCGACGGCACGCTGTGGGTCGAAGATGGTACGCCGTACATGGTGTTCTGCCACGAGTGGTGCCAGATGAAGGACGGGCGGATGTGCCATGCGCCGCTTTCGCCGGACTTCGCCTCGTTCACCGCCGCGCCTAAGACGATGTTCAGCGCATCGGAAGCAACGACGGGAGCGGGGGTTATTACGGACGGGCCGTTCCTCTATCGTTCGACCAAGAGTGGCGCGCTCTACATGATCTGGTCGAACACGGTAAGGCGCAACGACGGCAAGGATCCCGACTACTGCATTTTTCTGCGCAAATCGATCGGCGGCAAACTTGCCGGTCCGTGGACGAAAGACACGCTTCTCTTCAGCAAGAACGGCGGGCATGGCATGATCTTCAAGACGTTCGACGGCCGCCTGATGCTGACCTTGCACCAGCCCAACATTTCGCCCGACGAGCGCATGGCGCTTTTTGAACTCGAAGACACCGGCGAAACGCTTCGACTTGTTGAACCAAACGTTGGGGCGGCGGGTAGCTGAGCGTACTGCATCGACAGGCCAGGAGTTCCCTCTGGTGGGCATGGAGGGACTCGAACCCTCACACCTTTCGGCACTGGAACCTAAATCCAGCGTGTCTGCCATTTCACCACATGCCCTTGTCCGCGCCAAGGCAATGATTATACCATATTTCTCCGTGGCGAGGAATCCCCATTCCCCATCCGTTTTGGTATAATATGCAGGTTCCAATCCATGCAATACCCATTGCCAGAATCTACGGATGCGTCCACCGGAGAGGCGGCAGGATGACGTTTGCGCCATTCGTCCTGCCCGCGCTGTTCCTGCTTTCGGCGTTCTTCTCCGGCTCGGAGACGGTGCTGCTCGCGCTCACCGGCGCGCAGCGCGCCCGCATCCGGGAGAGAAGCGCCCGGGCCGATGCCGCCATCGGCCGCTGCCTCTCCGACAAGGCCGTGCTCTTCTCTACGCTGCTCGTGGGCAACACGTTCGTGAACTTCCTCATATCCATGATCGGATACTGTCTGTTCGCCGATTGGTTTCCCGGCGGCGGATGGCTAGCCGTGCCCGTGATGACGCTCGCCCTGCTCATATTCGGGGAGATCACCCCGAAGCGTCTCGCCCTGAAGTACGCCGAGGAGGTGGCCCCGGCGTGCGCACGCATGCTGCTCTTCTGGCGCGTGACGCTTTCGCCCTTCAACCATGTGCTTCGCTTCACCGCAAGGGCGTTCGCGCCCGCGCTCGAACGCGAACGGCGCGCGCTTTCAGACGATGAGCTGATATCCGTGATGGAATCCGCCGCCGAGCACGGCACCATGTCCACGGCAGACGCCGAGATGGTCGAAGGCGTGCTGCGGCTTTCCGAACTGTGCGCCAACGACGAGATGACGCCGCGCGTGGACATCGAAGGCTACGACATCGACCGCGACGAGGCGTTCCGCAGGCAGGCCCTGGCCGACGCGAAGCATCGCTACCTGCCTGCGTTCCGCCGTACGCCCGATGCCATCGAAGGCGTGTTCGACACCGCCACAGGACGCATCGAGGACGCCCTTTTCGTTCCGGAGACCGTCACGCTCGACGACCTGCTGGTAACCTTCGCGAAAAGCCGCAAGCCTCTGGCCGTCGTCCTGGATGAATACGGCGGCACCGCCGGCATCATCACGCCGAACGACATACTCGAGCTGATCGTCGGTCCCGGCGTATTCTCCAGCCCGGATCAGGAGCCCGCCATCGTCCGCAAGGGTGCCAACGTTTGGGAGATAGACGCCCGCGCAAGCCTCGACGAGATCAACCGCACGCTGGACGTGGAACTGGAGGCCGAGGATGCGGACCGTCTCTCGGGATGGGTGCAGTTCCATGCCGAACGCCTTCCGCACGTCGGGCAGGAGATCGAGGCAGACGGCTGCCGCGCCACGGTGCTGAAGCGCCGCAAGCGCCGCGTGACGCTTGTGCGCCTTGAGGTGCTGGAGCATCCCGCCGCCGACACCGACGAGGAGATCATCGCCGAGACCGACGAAGCCGTGGAGCGGACAGAGGAGGACAACGCATGAGCGCATTTCTTCTCGTGCTTGCCGCAATCGCCTCGCTTGCGCTGGCGGCATTCTGCGCCGGCGCAGAGACCGCGTTCCTCTCGGTCAGCCGTGAGCGCATCCTGCATCTCGCCCGCGAAGGCGGACGCAAGGCCCGGCTGGTGCAACGTACACTTTCCAAGATGCCTCGCACCATGACAACTCTGCTCATCGGGAACAACCTCGCAAGCGTGGCATATTCATCGTCCACAGCCGCGCTCGCAGGGACGTTCTTCGCCCAGCGTGCCACGGCCACCGCCATCTGGAGCCTCTGCGCGGCCGTCACCATCCTGTACGTGTCGGAGTTCATGCCTAAGATGCTCTGCGCCGCGCGGCCTCTTAGGCGGAGCCTCGCGCTGGCGCCGGCATACCGGGTGATGTCCGCGATCCTGAGCCCGCTCACATCGCTCGGCATGAAGCTGACCGACATCTTCATTCCGCGCAAGGACACAAAGTACCGGCTCACCTCGGCGGATCTGCTGCGCATACTGCAGGATCGCAAGGACGGCGTGTGCCTCTCGGACATCGAAAGCGCGCTCGTGACGCGGATAATAGTGCTGCGCGTCAAGGGCAGGCCGATAACGCCGGAGGCGATCCTCTCCGCCCTGCGCGACGTGGACTGAGCCTCCGCAGTCGGTCATCCGCGTCGGCTGCGGAAATCCACCAGATGGCCGATCAGCGACCGGATGCCTCGGTAGTAGAAGCCGAAGTCGAAGAGCGTGCGCGTGGAAAGAAGCCGGCGCAGCAGCGCCTCGGGCTGCAGAAAGCCCCGGTATACCTGCTGGACCGCGCACTTGATCTCGTCCTCGGATACAAGCGGCGTCTTCGTTATCTGCCGCCGCATGTCGTATTCGTCCCAATCCAGCGTGGTCAGGCCGTCCTTCTCCTTCAGTTCGCGGAAGAGCGGCGTGCCGGGATAGGGGATCGTGATCGTACACTGCAAGGTGGACGCCCACCCCTTCGCAAGCATCTTGCGCGCGAGCTTCACCGTGTTGGCGATCTCGCCGGGTCCTTCCCACGCATGGCCGAACATGAAGGTGAGATGCACGTCCAGCCCAGCCTTGTGCGCCCATTCCGCGCCATGCTCCACATCCTCCACCTTGAGCGCCTTCACGAACCTGTCGAGCGTGGACTGGTTTGCGGATTCCACGCCGAAGAGCACCAGGCGGAAACCCGCCTTGCGCATGAGCCGGTAGTCTTCGAACGTCAGCCGGCCGAAGCGCATGTTGCAGTCGATGCGCAGCTTCCTGTTGTAGCCGCGCCGAATCATCTCCTCGCAGAACGTCCTGAGCCACTGGCCTACGGGGAACGACCCGGAGTCGTCCATTATCTCCTTTACGCCATAGTGCTCGATCAGATGGCCGATCTCGTCCACTACATCCTTTGGATCGCGGGTGCGGTAGGTTGGGTAGAGGGTGGTCCAGCTGCAGAATGTACATTTCGCATGCCAGCAGTCGCGGCCGGACATGATGTACGTGCCCGGCGTACGGCGGAAGTTGCCGTTCTTCACGGCGTATAGCTTCCAGCGGCAGAGTTCGCGATCGATCCAGGGCGCCGAGTTGAGGTCGTGGTCCAGCCGGAACCGTCCGGTGGATGAATACGCGCCGTACGTGGAAGGCGCCACCCCTTCGCCATCGGTACGATACCAGATGCCAGGCTCGAAGCCCTTTGGATCGAAGCCGGAAGAGACGAGATTCCTCAAGAGGAAGTCCCAGTCGCCGCCGGTGAGGATGTAGTCCACCGGGCAGTTCTCCATCGTCTCTTCGGGCAGGGCGGTAACATGGTCGCCTACAAGGACGAACCTGGGGCGCGATGCGAGGGAACGATGGTCCTTGAGCCACTGCCAATGGCGCTTGACGACGGGCGTCTTCGTCTCCATCACCACAACGTCGGGCGAGAAGGCGGCGAGCTCGGCGTCAAAGCGCTCAGGGGTCCATTCCTCGGCGATGCCGTCCAGCCACGCCACCTCGTGCCCGTCTTTCTTCAGCATCGTGGCGGCGGTTGCCGGCACGACGGGGAAGATGTACGTTGGACGCGAGAACCACTGGAACTGGCGGTTCTGCGAAAGGAGCGGAACCCCCTTCTCGCTAGGCAGCGGCGGATAGCAGATGGCGATCTTCATCGCCTACGGACGCCACCTACGTGCCTACCACTTATAGCCGAGGCCAAGCATATAGCGGAAGTCGCTCGACTTCGTGGAGGGACCGGGGTTGGAGTTGTAGTCCCACTCGACCCTGCCCATGAGCTGCCACGCGCCGATGAGCGCGTAGGTGAAGCCGGCATCGGTATCGATCAGGTAGTTGTCGGTCCAGTCGTCGACGTCGGGCAGGTACTCGAAATTGTGGGTGAAGGCGAGCTTGTCGACCCAGCGCGGCGCCCACGAGAGGTGGTGCGCGTAGCGGAAGGCGAGGCGGTCGTCGTCCTTCTGATGCTCGTACTTCTCCTTGATGTACGTACCACCGACTTCCTGGTTGAACGACCACTTGCCCGTGGACTCGAACGCATCATTCTCGAGCCACTGGTAGCCGAGACCGGTACCGAGGCGGTAGCGGTACTGCAGGTCGTTGATGCCGTCGCGCTCATAGCGGCCGTTCAAGTAGGAGTAGAGCTTGCCGACCCAGAAGTGGTCCCACTGCGCACCGAGGTCGATGCGGTCCTCCGTCTTGGTCTTGTTGTCGTGGTCCGTACCATTCTGCGCGAAGTAGTATCCGCCATCGGCCGTCAGACGGTCGCTCTCCCATCTGCGCTTGAGGTCGGCGAGCAGCGACACGTTCTCGCTGACCGTGTTTCCGCGCGCGGCGGAGGCGCTGAGGTTCACGCTGCCGTGCCATGCCTCGGGCTCGGGATTGACGGCCTTGACCTTGGCCATGTCGAGCGCCTTGCCAGACGCGGTGTACTGGCCGTTCGTCATGCACACGACGGCCTCCTCCTTCGTCTTGTCGGCATAGAGGATCGTGTTGTTCTTTTCCGTGGTGATGGATGCGACCTTGTCCTGCTTCACGGACACGGCGCCGACATCGTCGGAAGTGAACTTGATCTCGCCGCCTTCAATGCGGTCCACCTTGCCCACAAGGCGGGCGCCGCTCTTGAATACGAGCAGATCTGCGGAAGCGGTTGCTGCGGCGGTCACGGCGGCCACAACGAGGAGCTGTCTGAACATCATCTGAGACTACCTTTCTTTTGGCAATGCGTGTATTATACCACACCTTTGCCCTTCAAGGAAACAACTTTTGCAGAAAACAAACAACTTTTCATGTGCGCGGCACTGGCATGCCGCGCGAATCGAACCGACTCATGGGCGGCCTGCCGCAGGCGGATCGGACGAGTACTCCAGATCCGGCACTTCGCGAGGATGGGCCGTCGTGCCAGACACCGGGATGAACGTACCTACCCAGCGATGGCGCGTCTTGCCGCCCGACAGCGGATTGGGCATCGTGAGCCTCACATGGTTCCAGCCTTCGCGAAGGACGATCGGCGTGGGATCGCGCATGACGTATTCCTGGTCCGTGAATGGCTCCTCATCGGCCTCGTAGAGCGTCCAGGACGGCGTCCAGTCCGCTATCGCACTGCCCTTCTGCAAGCCGGGACGCTTCCATTCCGGCGGCGCAATCTTCTCGCCGTTCAGCTCCGCCGTCGCCCCGAAGCGGTTCCATTCGCCGACGCCGGGCAGCGGGGCGGTGTTCACCATGCCGTGGTCGCGAGAGATGTTCGTGAAGCCTATCCATGCACCTACCTTCTGGCGCCTCGGCGATCTGATCCACGTTTCGGCGACGACCGTTCCGTTGGACGGGGAGAGGATGGGGCTGCCGTCGGCACCATTGAGGAGTCCGGGGCTGATCGTCGCCTGGGCGATGTCCTTGACGATCAGCGTGCCGTCCGCCTGCGAAAGCCGCCAGCGCATGTCCGTCTGCCGCAGGAAGTGGAACGGGTGCCTCAGGTCGCGGAGGGCCCTGTCGCGCTGGGCCACTACGCGCCGCTCCACCTCGGCCGCCTCGGCGAGCAACGGGTCGGAGCCTAGCGGCAGGCTCTTGCGGAACTGCGGCAGGTCCGCAGAGCGGCCGTTCCAGTAGGCGTTTCCAAACAGTACACACGACGGAAACACCGGCTGGTTGCGAAGAAGGTTCTCGTACGGCTGGCCCACGGCACCATCGTGCCAGGCGCAGAATATCGCGCCCTGGTTCATGTCGCCTGCGTCGTGCCAGCGCGCCGCCTTGTGGTAGACGGCCACGGACAGGAGCTCGAACGGATCCATATCCTCGATGTACATGCCGATGGCGTCGAAATATGCGCCAGGGTTCGTGTCCGGCGACACCTTGCCCGTCCATAGCATGTTGACGCGCGGGCCCTGGTCGGCGTAGCTCTCGCCTGGCACCCAGCTCACCATCGTGCGGCCACCGTCCGCGATGGCCTTGGCCATCCGCTCCAGCGTCTCCTTCGGTGTACCCTCGAGATCGCGCCGGTACACCTCGTCGGTGCCCATGTGGATGAACGGCATCTTCTCCTTCGGCGCGAGCGAGCATAGCTCCGTGAACAACGCCGCCGCGACATCGGCGACATCCGGGTCCGACATCGTCTTGAACCCGAACGCGCGCCTGAAGGCGAGCGCATGGCCGGGGAAGTCGAACTCGGGCATCATGCGCACGCCGCGCGAATAGGCATAGTCGGCGATGTCGCGGAACTCCTCCTGTGTGTAGAACATGCCCTTGTGGCGGTGCAGGAACGCACGCTCGGACTGCAGCTGCGGGAAGCGCTTCGACTCCAGCCGCCAGGCATAGTTCTCGGTGAGGTGCCAGTGGAAGAGGTTGAGCTTGTAGCGCGACATCACGTCGATCACATCCTTGACGCCCTGCGGCGGCAGATAGTTGCGCACGGTGTCGAGCATGAATCCGCGCCACTTTAGGCGCGGCCAGTCCGCGATGCGGCAGCACGGCACGGCGCGGCCGCAGGCGAGCCGCGCGAGCTGGTCGAGCGTGACGCGCGCCCATGTCTCGCCGAATGCGCCGGCGGCTGTGATCTTCGCGCCGTCCTCGCATATCTCCAGCAGATACGCCTCGTCCGCCACGGCCGCAGGCGCCCCCGGCACAGCGCCGTGCGCCACCGACACGTCACGAAGCCGTTCCACGGCCAGCATGCCGCCCCGCGCCTCGATGGACTTCGGAACCGGCATGAGCTCGTTGAGCACGGAACACCCAGTCGACGAACCACCCTCGGCCGTCGCGGCCGCGGCGCACACCGCCACGGCCAATGCATATCCAGACCAAACCTTCATTGTAGCGCCTCCTTAATTGCCGCGCAGACTTCCGGCGAATAGTTGCCGTAGTCCACGCATTCAAGAACCACCCCGCGCGCACCGACTTCGCGCGCGAGACGAAGGAGCCTGCCCGCCGCCTTGGCGGGCGTGGTGCCGGTGAGCTTGGCATACTCGCCGAACCCGCACTTCTGCATGTTGTAGGCGGATACGGGGAAGTACACCTCCGCCTTGCCGCGGTTTGACATCACGCTGCGATAGATGCGCTCCGTGGATCCGAACGGATCCTTCGCGTCGTAGACTACGCTCATGACGTACACGGCGTCGAGCACGCCCTCCTGCGCGAGATGCCGCCAGTCGAATCCCCCTATCCTGCCGTCAATCGGGCCGCAGGCCTCGTCCACGCCCGGGATGCCGCAGATGAACTGCACGCCTGCCGCTCGGCACTTCGCCGAGAACGCGCGCAGATAGGCGTCGAAATGCGCGCCGACCATCTTCTGCCAGCGCGGATCGGAGGCAGGCGGCACCGGCTCGCCGCCATAAAGCCTCTTCCACTCCGCGATGGCGGGCGCGGTGTATTCGCGGGCGAAGGACCATGCGCCGTTGCGCCAGAAGTCGAGCATGATCTTCTGCGGCTTCATGGCAAGGCGCTCGTCGACCATCTCCAGCTTGTGCGAGATCACTTCGGGATGCATGATCGAGCAGCAGCCCATCCACGGGTCGCCATCGCGCGTGCAGCCCCAGTACTCGGGATGCGCGAGCGTCCAGTTGGAGGCGAGGGGACCGTACCAGTGGTTCTCCTCGATCGTGGTGTGGATGCCGAACCCAAGCCCGCGCCTGGCGCACTCGGCGCGCACCAGCGGGAACTCGTTGCCGCGCGGCGATTCAAGGCGCAGGTAGCCGTAGATGTCCTCGCTCGACAGGCGTAACTTGTCGAACGGCGCCTCCGAGAACTGCCACATCTCGCAACGGCTGGGATAGCGCATCCTACCGCCGCCCTTGTCGCGCCACCAGATGTCGTTCGCGTGCGACAGCAGCACATGCTCCAGCGTCTGCACCGTGCCGGTGGACGTTTCGATGTCGAACCTCTTCGCGAAGTCCAGCGAGTCCACGAGCGCCACCACGTCGAATGCGCAGGCGCAGGTGGCGGCCGACAGCGAAACCGCAAGAAATGCAAGTCTTCTCATTTGAACAGATCCTCCCTTCTTCTGGTCTTCGGCACGTTCACAGGCCAGCCCGTGCCAACCTCTACCTTCGCGATCCTCTCGCCCGGGCGAAGCCCGCGCCCCACGATGAACCGCCTGAAGTTGTCAAGCGGCAGAAGGTCTCCCGGACAATTGACGACTGGCGTGTTGTGCCATATCGGGGACGACGACGTGGACATCGTGGTCGCAAGGCCATTCACCGACACAAGCAGCCTCTTCGGCGTGCGTATGCCCGTGAGCACATATTCGCCGGGCGCCGAGTAGTCCGCACTCTTCACGCCGATGAACCTGTTGCCCGAGTTACGCGTGGAGAACCACACGTCCCGCTGCTTTACGAACAACTGGAAGCCTTGGTCGCTTTCGGCGTAGTCGCCGATCAGCAGCTGCCGGAGCCTGTCGGTGCCATCAAGCTTCACCCTGATACGTACGAACACCGTCTTGTCCGTGCCGAACGCGAACTGGTCCCGTGGCGCGCCGATGCGCATCTCCTTCTCCACGCCCTCCTTCGTCCACAGCACAGTCTCCGGCTTGTCGTCACCGTCGAACGGCTCGGGCATGGATTCATCCGGCAGATCCTCGGCGGCGAACCGGCACACGAACACCTTACCGCCGCGATCGTAGGCTATGGACGATCCATCCGGCGAGAAGCACGGGTTGGAACCGGTCGCGAGGCGCTTCACCTTGCCGGAATACACATCCTGCACCCACACGCCCCAGCCGGGATCGCCCTTGCGGAAGCCGGTATAGCAGAGTATCCTGCCGCCGGGATGCCAGCGCGGCGCGGTTGCGGAAAGCCCCGGCGGCGACACCGAGCACCAGTCCTGGCGGCTGAACCGTCCAACGCGGGTCCCGTAGATCCGCCACATGCCGAAGAAGCTTTCAAGATGCCCCCAGACGAGCGTCGCGCCGTCCGGCGAGATGGCAGGCTGCACGAACCCGGAATTGTTGCCGTTGGGCGAGTCCATGAGGATGCGCGGCTCGCCGCCGCCGGCGATATCCAGCTCGGCTATGCGCGATGCAGCGGCCTTGCTGAAGTTCCTGCTCTCGCTCGTCACGCCGCGCGTCGTGGTGAAATACACCTTTCGGCCGTCGGGCGAGACGCATGGCGTGTAGTCGCGACAGCGGCCGCTGGTCAGAACGCGCTTGCGGCCGTTCTCCCAGAGGCGCAGTCCGTAGCCGTTCTTCGAGCCGCCGTGCCATGCCTCGTGCGCCGTCTCGACGTCGTGCCCGGCCATGTACACAAGCCCGCCCGAAGGGGTCCATGACGGATAGGCGGCGTTGCCCGGCCCATCCTCCACCCACTCGACGGCGCCGCCCGCCACGTCCACGACGCCGATCTTGAACACGTTCCCGTCGAGCCGCTGAAACGCCAGCCGGCGGCCGTCCGGCGAGAACGCGGGGTTGAAGCCCTCCACAACGGTCCGTTCACCAGTGAAGGCCACGCACGACAGGCACACGCCTGCCGCGCCGATCAGTGTCGGGATGCGTTCCATTTTCTTATCTCCTCGCCTGCGAGATCGACGCCCTTCAGGTTCTTGTCGCGATACTTGGCCACCGTCGCGCGCCACGGCGCCACCAGGAAGCCCAGCAGCCGGGCGGGCGCGAGGTTTGCGCGGCAGAACTTCACGGTCTCGCCGAAGTTCACCTCCTCGCGCCAGTTGCCGCCGCAGGGGATCTGGTCGAACCCGGCCTTGTCCAGCTTCAGATAGCAGTCCACCTGGTCGTACTCATGCATCTGCACCGTCTTCCTCTGGCGGATCTCCTCCTCCTTGTCCTTCGCGAGCTTCGCCATGTCGAAGGATGCGCTGTAGTACCAGTTCGACTGCACTATGCTTTTCGGACAGCGCCTGTAGAACTCGTCGCCCGAATGCCAGGCGAAGTCGCTCCACATCCACGGACGCATTCCGTTCTTCTCCACCTCGCCCGCGATGAACTTGAGATCGTGCCACCACAGGTCGCCCTGGCGGCTGATGATCAGATCGTCGTGCTTCTGGCAGAACGGCTCCTCCTCGTCGAAGCCGATGTGGAAGAAGCGTGGGTGGTCGAATATCTCGGCCACGTCGCGGATCAGCTCCGAGCACAGCGAATAGTACTTCGGCGTGGCGACCATGCGCGAATACTCGCCCAGCCAGCCATCGTGCCCGGCGGAGAAGTTGATCTTGGGGATCGCCTCTATGCCGGCCGCCTTGAGCCTCGCGATCTCGGCGCGGATCTTCTCCACGCTCCAGCTGCCCTTGATGGCGAGTTCGGGATGGCTTGGATACACGATCCCTTCGGCCAGGTCGATCACGATCATGTTCATCCCCACGGCCGCCATGCGGTCGGTTATGAGCCGCCACTCAGCATCCTCGCACCGCAGCACGGTGTCGTACGGCCGGGCCGCAGACCACATGTTGTGCCCTAGATGCACCAGATCGGCCCAGATTACGTTGCCTTTCTGTCTTTCCATTTCCTGTCCTTGATTTCCTTTGCTATTTTGAAGAACTTGAAACCTCGAACCGGCCATGGCGAATACCGCCAAGGAACTGCCAGGTGACGGAGAGTTTTCCTTCCGGCGTGATGCGGCCGATCGCGGCAATCTCTCGCGTGCCGCAATCGACGAAGAGAGGCTCGACGTTCGTATCGCTGAACTTCCAGCGCGTGACCGCCCAGCCGGACTTCCCTACGGAAAGCCTCCGGCCTTCCTTCACGAGCGTCCAGCCGTCGGGCGCGGATTCGACGGACGCTCCGTCAAGCCCCTCGAAAACGCATTTCGTCTTGTCCACCGTAGGCAGGGCGAGTTTCGCGCACTTCTCCCGCAGCGCGCGCTCCGCCTCCGGCCGCGCGGCGAGCGGGACGCTGCCGAATGCCGGCAGGAGATGCTCCCACACGAGATCGATCTCGCGCTGCATGTTGCCGATCCCCGCATGGATCGACAGGACCACATCCTGTTCGGGAAAGACCACAGTATACTGTCCCGACGCCCCATCTGCACGATACGCCCCGTGCCTGCAGCGCCAGAACTGGAAACCGTACCCCTGCTTCCAGTCGCTTCCGGAACCGATCGTCTGCGCCTGCACCACTATGCCGCCCGACCATGTCTGCCGCGCCGTTGCCAGACGTACCCATTCCCGCGACAGCAGCTGCCGGTCACCCCAGCGCCCTTCCTGCAGGAAAAACTGTCCGAAACGGGCGAGGTCGCGCGTCGTCATGTTCATCCCCCATCCCCCGCATGCGACGCCCGTAGGCGAGACGGTCGACCACGGGCTCTTCATGCCGAGCGGATCGAACAGGCGTTCCTTGAGAAAGTCCATCAACGGCCTGCCGCTGACCTTCTCGACGATCGCCGCCAGCAGATGCGTTGCGGCGGAATCGTACCTGAAGCCGGTGCCAGGCTCCCTGTCGATCCTGTTGCGGAGGATCGCCTTCACCCAGTCGCCCGTGATGTCGTCGCGCTCGGCGTCCGTATGGTCCGCGCCGAGGTTCATCGTCAGCAGATCGCGCACTCGCGCCTGTCTGAGGTTCTCCGACGGCTTGGCCGGCGCCTGGTCGGGGAAGAACGAGATGACGCGCCTGTCGAGGTCTATCTTGCCGTCGTCCACAAGGAAGCCGATGGCCGTCGACACAAAGCTCTTGGAATGCGAATAGAGCATGTGCGGACTCTCCAGCGTGTTCTGCGGAGCCCATGTTCCCTCGGCGATCGTCCGCCCGTGGCGCACGAGCACGAACCCGTGCAGATGCCCGCTTACCAGGCGGTTTGTCAGCGCATCCTCTTCGCAGGCCCTGATCCATCCGAGGATCGCCTCCGAAGGAACGCCCTGCGACTCTGGCGACGCCATGGGCAGATTCTGGACCGTCGCACCCGCCGCCAGCAGCATGCCCGCTGCACTCGCCGCCACGAAACCTCTATGCCAATTCACCTTCATGTTCATATCCTTGTCTCAATTCACTGCCTCGATTATCGACCGGGCCGCGGACGGCGGCGTGGATGAGAGGCTGAACGCGCCACGCATTATCTCGGCCGCCTCGGGCAGCCGCTCATGCCGCGTCTTCGCGTAGAGCCTCGCGATGGGCTGGCCCGCGCGGACCTCGTCGCCATGGCGCGCAAGCAGCTCCACGCCCGCCAGAGGATCGATCTCGTCCGTCAGCTGTTCGCGTCCTGCGCCGAGCCTCAGGGCGGCATCGGCGGCGATGCGCGCATCCACGCCGGCGACAAAGCCATCCTGCGCCGCCGTGACCGTTGCCACCTTGAGCGCTGGATCGCGGAGCATCTTGGCAAAGGCATCCAGGTCGCCGCCGTGCAGCGCCACCATCTCGGTGAACTTGCGGCAGGCGGAACCATCCGCCAGCCTATCGCGGCATTCGGCACGGGCGGCATCTAACGAGATGTCCCTGGCCAGCGACACCATGAGCGCCGCTAGCTCAATGGAGAGATCCGTCACGTCCGGCACAGGCACGCCCCTGAGCGCGTCCAGGGCCTCCGCCACCTCCAGCGCGTTGCCGATCTTCCAGCCGAGCGGTTCGTCCATCGCAGTGACAAGCGCGGCAGACCGGCGACCCGCCGCGCGCGCACCTGCCACGAGCGCGGTCGCGAGCGTCTTGGCGTCGACGGGCGTGGACATGAACGCCCCGCGACCGCACTTGACGTCGAAGACGAGCGTCTCGGCCCCTTCCGCGAGCTTCTTTGAGAGGATGGAGGCGACGATGAGGGGGATCGAGGGGACTGTCCCCGTGACATCCCTGAGCGCATAGAGCTTCTTGTCGGCCGGGCATATCTCTGGCGTCTGCACCGTCATCGATACCCCGCACCTCGCCACCACCCTACGGAAATCCTCGAGCGACAGCGAGGCGTTGTATCCGGGGATGGATTCAAGCTTGTCGGCCGTGCCACCTGTATGGCCGAGCCCCCTGCCCGTCAGCGACGGCACGGCGAGGCCACATGCGGCCGCGAGCGGCTGTATCACCAGCGAGAGCTTGTCGCCCACGCCGCCGGTGGAATGCTTGTCGGCGGAAGGAATGCCGATGTCCTTCCAGTCAAGGCACGCGCCCGACAGTCTCATCGCGTCGGTAAGGGCGAAAGTCTCGGCATCCGACATGCCACGGCAGCACACCGCCATCGCGAATGCCGCCATCTGGTAGTCCGGCACATCGCCCTTGGCATAGGCCGCAACAAGCGCACGTATGTCGTCCGCCGCAAGTTCCCGGCCCTCCCTCTTCGCATCCAAAAGCTGCTTGACTATCATCTTATCGTTCCCCCTTGTTCACCCTTGTCCAATCTGAAGCAGCAGCGTGAGACGCCCCTTTGGCGCACCCTCCACCTCCTTTATCTTGCGCTTCATGGCGGGTAGCCTTGGGCGCATCGCGAACATCTGGCCGGAAGTGGCCACATTGAGGACCAGCCTCCCTTCCCGCAAGCGTCCGGGCCGCGCAGGGCAGTTCGGGAACATCTCGTCCCATCTCTCGCGCAGACGGTCGAGGAAGAGCGACTCGTCGCGATGGAGGTCATGGTCGAGCGATTCCATCACCGAATCCAGCAGTCCGCCAAGCGGCTGCGTGGGACGACGCGTCTCCGCCGGGTCACCGTCCACCGGCAGATCCTGCGACACCACCTTCATCAGCTTGCGCTGCCGGGCGGCCTGCGCGGCCAGCCGCTTCCTTGCGTAGGGATCATTGAACATGGTCAGATATCCTCCGGCTGGTCCCTGATCTCATCGGCGCCGGCGCGTTCCAGCTCCTCGCGCGAACCGTATCCCCAGGTCACTCCGACCGTATAGAGACCGTTCTCCTGGCCGGCTTCGATGTCGAACCGGGTGTCGCCCACCATCACGGAATCTGCGGCGGGGGCATCCTGCTCGCGCATCGCCTGTGCCAGCAGCGCGGGCTTCTTCAGCTTCCCTATCGGACCGTCCTTGTACATGTCGGAGGCATACACGCCGTCGAACAGCGTGGCCCAGCAAAGCTTGTCGACGAGCGCGCGCGTAGCCGAATGGCGCTTGTTCGTCACGATGTAGAGACGCGAACCGGCGGCCTTGAGGGACTCCAGGCGGGGCACGATGCCCGGATACGGGCACGTCGAGGGGAATCCACCCGTATCATAGTGGTGCACGAACGCGGCGCGTACGGACGATATGAGCGCATCGTCGGCGATCTCCGGCCAGACGAGGCGCACGATGTCATCGAGGGAAGGCCCGGTGGAGTACAGTTCCTCGAATGGGGCGAGGTCAAGCCCCAGCTCGCGGATCGTCGCCCGCCATGCACTGACGATGTCCTCCTCCGTAGCGCAGAGAGTACCGTCGAAATCGAAGAACCAGTTGCGTTTCATGCCGACCGCCATTATAGCAAAACCCGCCCCGTATAACAACTGCGCGGATTGGCATAGGGCACAGGTCAACGCCTGTGGCGCAACAGGCCGGGATATGGTACAATATGGGCATGGAAAAGGAATTCAAGGCTCTGCCGCCGCTGCTGGCGGGATTCTTCGTGATGGGTTTCGGCGACATCATCGGCACGGTGATGAACCAGGTCAAGGCCGAATGCACGGCGCATGCCGACGCAATTTCGTACCTGATGCCGATCTTCGCGTACGTGTGGTTCCTCGTCATATCGATACCGACGGGCGTCATGTCCGGCAGGATCGGACGCAAGAACACCGTCCTGGTCTCCCTCGCCATCACCGTGGCGGCGATGGCTGTGCCCCTTTTCGCGGACGCGCAGAGATGGTACCTGTATGTAGTGGCGTTCGCGCTCGTCGGGATCGGCAACACAATAATCCAGGCCGCCCTGCCCGCGCTGATGTCCAACGTGGTGGAACCGTCCAAGCTGGCCAGCCGCATCTCGCTCGGGCAGTTCGTCAAGGCGCTCTGCGCCGCGCTGACGCCCGTGTTCGTGTATCTCACGGCCACAGCCCTCGGGAACTGGAAGCTGCTCTTCCCTCTCTACGGCGCGCTGACCGTCGGCGCCGCGGCATGGCTCTGGCTCGCCAAGATCCCGGACGAGCGCCGTGGCGGCGCAGGTGGCGGCACCACCACCACCTTCGCCGGCTGCTTCGCGATGCTGAAGGACCCATACGTCGCGGCGATGACAGCTGGCATCCTTTTCTCCGTCGGCGCCGACGTGGGTTTCGCCGTGGCGATCCCGGAATACCTGAAGAACGTGTTCAAGGTGGACCTCAACCTCGCCGGGATGGGTCCGACCGTGTATTTCGTGGCAAAGACCGTGGCTGCGTTCGTCGGCGCGATCGTGTTCGCGAAGATCTCAGCCGCCAGATGCTTCCCCTGGTGCATGGGGGCCGGGCTCGCGGCGACAGCCGCCATCCCGTTCGTTCCCTCGCCGCTGGCGTTTCTGGCGATAGTCGCCTTCGTGGCGCTTCTGACCGCAAACAGCTTCGGGATGTGCATGGCCCTCGCAATCGAACGCTTCCCCGACAAGGCCAACGAGATATCGGCGCTGATGGTGATGGCGATCGTAGGGGGTGGAATCGTCTCGGCGGTGCTGGGGTTTGCGCAGACGGCCTTCGGCGCGGTCGGCGTGGTTGCGACGCTCGGCGCGTGCATCGCGTATCTTTTCGCCCTGGGCGTATTCGCGGCAGCCCGCCGCGTCAAGGAGGTTGAACATTGAACATCGGACTCGACATAGGCGGAACCAAATGCGCCATCTCCACGGGTGAACGCAGGGACGGCGGTATCGACATCCTCTCTCGCGAGGAATTCCCCACCGCAGGGCTTTCGTGGAGGCAGGTGCTTGATGAATTCGCCAGGCGTATCGAAGAGATCCGTTCCGCCTCGCCTGCCGCCTCCTCCCTGTCCTCCATCGGCATCAGCTGCGGGGGACCGCTGGATTCCAGGCGCGGCGTCATAATGTCCCCGCCAAACCTGCCGGGATGGGACGACGTGCCGGTGGTCGACTTCTTCAAGGAGCGCTTCAACGTGCCGGTGGCTGTCCAGAACGACGCCAACGCCTGCGCGCTGGCCGAGTATCTCTACGGGTCCGGACGTGGCGGCGTGCGCAATCTCGTGTTCATGACCTTCGGCACGGGGCTTGGCGCGGGAATCGTGATCGACGGCAGGCTCTACTCCGGCACCAACGACAACGCCGGCGAGATAGGCCACATCCGCCTGGCGCCGGAAGGACCCGTCGGATACAACAAGGAAGGCAGCGCGGAAGGCTTCTGTTCCGGCGCCGGCATTGCGAGGCTTGCGAAGATCAGAAAGGGACTGGACCTCACGGCCAAGGAGGTGTTCGAGCGCGTACGTGCCGGCGACAGGGATTGCACGGAGGTATTCCGCGAATCGGCTGAAAAGCTTGCGACGATCCTCGCATACACCATCGACATCCTCAACCCGGAGGTGATCGCGCTCGGCGGGGTGTTCATGAGGAATGCGGATCTTTTCATGCCTGTCGTACAGCCAATCCTGGAAAGGGAGGCCCTTACCCTTTCGTTCAAGGCATGCAGGATCGTACCTGCGGAGCTGGGCGAACGGATCGGCGACTACGCCGCCCTTGCCGTGGCCCCGTAATGTATCCGGGCGCAGGCCCCGCAGGAAGCCTGCCGACTTGCCCTACCGACACGGCACACCGGACACCGCCTCTAGAATGGCACCATCGGCATTGCCGTTGACGGCCTTCACGCCCGTTCCATCGATGTTTCGCAGCATGCCCTTCGCGCAAGCGCCGGCGATGTCGACGACCTGGTCAAGTCCGCCACATTCCAGCGCCAGCAGGGCGTCAATCCGGAAGTTGCCGACGTCGGCAAGCCTGATTCCCGTTCCGGTGCAGCGGCGGAACGCGATCTCCCGTACGACAAGCCCGTCCACGCCGCAAAGGCTCATCGGGCTGTCGCATCCCTCGAATACCACACCTTTGATGTAGATGTCCCGCAACGGTCCCGGGCCACATGTCGCAATCAGCGGACCCTTCGTCCCCGGTACGACGGCGAACCTGGTGCATTTGCCGGAGCGCAGGGATGAATTGAACATGACACTCTGCTCCATGACAAGTGACTGCCCCGCCTTCAGCATGATCGGTCCGTCAAGCAGATACGGCGTCGTCGTCTGCGGCAGGAACACTCCCCCGCGCGCATCGAGCGTAGCCTGGATGGCATCCGTCCAGATGGTCTCGCCCGTCGCCGTGCGGCGCAGGCGGGTGCGGTCCGGCACAGCCGACTTCATCGCATACTGGCATTTCAGGAATCGGCGCTGTCCATGCTCGTAGCTCGTGTTCGCGGCATCGATGGCATCGGTCCGCAACCGTATTTCGTTTTCACGGGCGATCTTGGCGGCGTCGGCCCCGTCCTTCGGCAGACGTCCCCGTACCGCCGCCACCACGCGCTTGAACTGCGCGGCCGGGGCGGGCATGATGCAGCCACTGTCGAGCGACCTCAGATCGACTGTCACGCATCCGCCGCGCTTGATCACGGGCGTCAGCCACTCTATCCATTCGCCATCCGTGTAGCGGACGGGCGCCGGCAACCCCATCGGCGTGTAGAAGTACGTCAGGAGATGCCACTGGCGGCCATCAACCCACCTTCCCACGCACGCCTCGAAGAACGGCTCGTTTACCTCGCCGCAGATGTAGTCCTCGTATGGCGTGTACGGCTTGAATCCAACACCGGGGTTGAACGCCACGACGGCATGGGGGTTGCCGCTCTTCAGCGCCGAGGCGAAGAGCGTGGCAGCGCATACGTCGGGCCGGTCGAACCCGATGGACGAGTAGCATCCGTCGATCCACCAGCCGCTGACGGATTCGCCGTAGCGCCGGCTCCAGAATTCCAGCACCTTCGCCCAGTTGCGTGCGCCTTCCGGCGTGTAGCGCGGGTCGCCGCGGCCGTTCGGCTCGTAGCCGATGCGCTTCACACCCTCCACGTCCTCGCGCGGCGGAGTTCCCGTGGAATAGAGCATGAGCCGTATGCCTTTCGCCTTGAGCGCGGCGGCCAGCTCCGCGGGCACGTCGCGCTGCAGGCAGACGGATCCGCGCGGATGCCCGCAGATGTCCTCGTAGACGTCGTTCGGCGCGATGAACGACGGCACGCACTGGTGCAGGGTGATGCAGAAGTAGTCCGCGCCGATGTCGGCAAGCTGCCAGGCCATGGCCTGGGGATCGATCCTCTCCATCGCCTTCAACGCCGCCGGGGCGCGGCCGTACAGGCGATGCTGGAACACGCCGATGCGACCCGACATCCAGTCCGTGTCATGGTTGAACTGGCGCGGACGCGCAAGCAGCTCCCCGCTTGACGCAGTGCAGCCGTCCACCGTCACACCATCCATCGCCGACATGGCGAAATTGGGCCCCAGCCGACCTGTCGTGTTTCCATAGCACCTGCAGCCCGTCACATTCGCTCGGGAATTCCTGAAATACGCCGCACCGCCGTTGAAACCCTCGTTACCGGAGAACTCGCAATCAGCCACGACCACGCCGTCCGCCTCGCCCACCCCCAGGCCGCCCCCGCCGCATGGCGCATCCACGGCATCTATTCCACCGATGCGGTTGCCAATGAATTTCGTCCGTTCGATGCGGGACTTTGCAGATGCGCCGCCGACGGACACCCCGCCGCCCAGGTTCATCCCGTCCCAGCGCCAGGCGACCGCCACCGAATTCGACTCCACAACGCAGTCCGACACGTGCCCCCCGGAGTTCAGGTGGATTCCGCCGCCGCCCATAGAGGCGCGGCATCCCGATACCCGCGAGTTCTCAACGCGCGCATCGCCGAACACCTCGATGCCGCCGCCATACCCGCCGACCGCAGGTCCGGGCTCCAGCGCCTCCGCCGAACATTCCTCAACCGTGCAACCGCTCACGCCGCGCCCGCCATACAGCAGGATTCCGCCGCCAGAGCAGACTAGCGGATGCGTCCCGCCGTTGTGTTCGCGCCGTACGCACACATGGCAGTTGGACACCACCGTGTCCTTCACACGCCCCCAGGTCGTGATGCCGCCGCCGATGGCCTTCGTCGGGGAAAGCGTGGAGCATCCCTCGATGCGGCACCCTTCCACTGTTCCGCCCCGCATCACAACCCCACCTGCGTACCATGTCTCATCGCCGAGGATGCACGGCGCACCGCGTCCGTTCCTGACGGTGATACCCTTCAGCAGATTGGCGCCTCTGGAAAGGAACACGAAGCAGTTGGTCCGCCCCCCGGCATCCACCACAGTGCCGTCCGGACCATCGGCGACTATCGAAAGCGTCTTCCCCTCCGGCACCACTATCGGACGCTCGATACGGTACGTTCCAGGCGCGATGCGGACCGTCGCGCCATTCTCGGCCATTGCCACGGCATCGTGCAGCCGTTCATCGGTGGCCATCGACAGACCGCAGCACAGCACCGCGATCGCCAAGACGCAGAAACGGATACTCATGTTCATATCCCCGTTCCCATCATACATCAACGGAAGTTCGCCGAGAAACCAGGCGGCGCCCAGAACTCGAAGCAACCCACATCGGGAACGGAATTGCGAAGGCGTGGATGCGCATTGTTCCGCGAAAGGACTATACCGTGCGTCGTGCCGGGCATCGCGGACATGGTAAACGTACCATCCCCCATGTCCTTCGGACCGTTCTTCCGGCCCGTTCCCATCCATTCCGCCGCCGCACCGCCGGCGTTTCTCAGCGGCGACGATGCCTGCAGGCGGTAGTTGCCGTTCGGGGCGTCCTCGAACCCGGGATCCGCCACGGTCGTCAGGTTGTGGCTGTCTGGATCCGACGGCATGTTCGTTCGCTCGTTTGAATACGTATATGTCATCACACCGGGAACACTCGTGACATCCCGCGACAAGAGCTTGTTCGAACCGTTACCATATAGCGCGCACCCCTTGGCGCTGAAGTTCGACACGCACAGCATGCTGTCAAGGGCGAATGTGCTGTTGTTGCCGAGGTTGCCGGTGAAGGTGCATTGCTCGAACTCCACGGGCGAATGTCCGCCCTTGGTGCCTTTGTAGATCCACACGAGCGAGGCGGTCTGCGCATTCGGATTGTTTCCGGTGATATAGCAGTTGCGGAACGTTATCTCGTTTTCCGTGCCGTTCCCCTCGCAATGACGAACGAATACCTGCCCTGCCTGCGCGCTGCCATCCGTCCATTTTGCCGCATGGCCGTCCAGTCGGCAATCTACAAAAAGCGCTCCAGGCGTCACCGTCGCGTATGCGAATCCGCCGCGGCGCGGACTGAAGTTGCCGCTTGCCCAGCAGTTGCTCACCACCATGCCCTTGCCGCCGTTCAGCATGAAGGCGCCGCCGTTGAACCCGCGATTGTCAAGGAGCAGGCAGTTGCGCACCATTGCCGGTTTCGCGGCGAGGGACGCCTGTATCCCTATCCCGCCGCCGCCGCTGGGATCGCCGTGCACCATCACGCTGTTGGTGATGGTATTGCGGCAGACAAGGCAGTTCTCGACGATCCGCGCCCCGGTGGCATAGTCGTCGAGCTGTATGCCGCCGCCCACGTTGCCGCCGCCCGAATCGCGCTTGGCCACGATGACGCTATTGTCGGACACCGTGCATCCGCGAATCGCACCCTCGCCGCGCAATGTCACGCCCCCGCCCGCCCGTGACGAGCGGCAGCCATGCACCAGCGTATCCGCCAGGATCGTCCTGGAATTGCCGAAAATGGTTATGCCGCCACCCCAGCCGACCATGGATTGCGTGCCGGAAACCGCACGGCAGTCGGCGACTACGCAGTTCGTCATGGTCGCACTCGACTCAAACATCACCCCGCCGCCGGTGCATCCCAGGACGGATGATCCCGTGTAGCCGGAATATTCCACATATATCTCGCAGTTGGAGACGACCGTGCCGGACAGCTGCCCTGACGTGTATATTCCTCCGCCATATACCGTTGAGACGGAAGAAGCGGAGTTCAGGTTGGTGATGGCGCAGCCATCGACACAGCAGTTGGATATGAATCCATTCTGATGGTATATCCCTCCGCCGCGTATGGTCACAGCCGACGAGCCTTGATACCGCGTATGGCATCCGGACACCCGGCAGTCTGCAATCGTGCCGCCAGCCATGTATACCCCGCCCGCGAACAGCGCTGCCGAACCATCGATGAAAGGACCGCCGACACCATTGCGCACGGTTATGCCGTAGAGCAGGTTCTCGCCTACCTTGCGGAATACGAAGCAATTGGTCAGATGCTGCCCGTCCACGACCACGTCGTCCATATTGCCGCTGTACGACCTGATGGATAGCGTCTTGTCGGAAGGCACATCGATCGGACTGTCGATCAGATAGACACCGTTCGACACGATGATAGTATCACCATTTGCCGCAGCATCAACCGCCCGCTGTATGGTCTTGAACGAATCATCCCAGCCTGTCCCTCCGGCATCTTCATCATTGCCTGCAGGCGAGACATGCAGCGTGGCAGGCGCCGCTGCTGCAACTACCGTCACCAGCAAAGCGAGGACTCCAAGAACCGCTTCACTGCCATGTTTCCTAATCATCAGCATCCTCCTTGTTTGTCATTGATTGCACTTGTTAACTGATTTGCCTTATTCCCCCGTTCAAGGCAAAAAGAAACGGACAAATTATACCCCTCCCCCTACGGTTTTGTCAATTACGAAATTTCCGCGATAAGAAGTCAGTTCGGTTTTTTAGCATGGCTGGTTCTTGATCATTTTAGTGTCTACTGCTTCAGCGCCGGATCGCACGTGATCAGAAAATCGACGACTACCGGCGAATGGTCGGATGAGTCGAGCGTCTCCTGGTCGAGGTCGAGATCGTACCGCATGGCACGGATGCCCTCGGTGAAGAAGATGTGGTCGATCGACTGCTCCGGCTTGTCCTTTCCGGGCGGCGCCACCGTACCGTGATAGACGCCGTTCTCGTCCGTCTTGGGATAGCCATGGTAGGTACGCGTAGCGGAACGGGCCGTCTTCTCCTTCGCGACATGCATCGCGTTGCTGTAGCCCTCGCGCTTGAACGTCTCGTGGGCAAGCGATCCGGGCGTGGAATTGAGGTCGCCGCCACCGATCACCGGGATCGCACCCCACTTCCGGCGCACTTCCGCAACGCGCCATAGGATATGCCGCACGTTCAACTCCCTGATCGCATCGCTCTCCGGCCCGTTGTTCTTGAACCAGAAGTGCGTCGAGAACGAAATGAAGCGCCGTCCGTTGCGCTTGTCCTCGAACACCGCCCATGTCACGGCCTTGGAGCAACCGCCCAGCGCGATATGGAAGATGTCGAAGCCCGAATCCAGCAAGTTCAGACGGTCCTTGCGGTACAGCAGCGGATTGTGGTTGCACCCGACGGGCATCTTCTTGCCGGACTTCGGCTGCGGCAGCGGCCCGGCCCGCCGGACGGCGTCCGCCTCGTCCCCTCGCACGATGCCGTAGTCCGACGCCAGATGCGCGAACATCGGGCTGGCCCACCAGTTCACGCATACTTCCTGCAGCGCGGCAATGTCCGGACGCAGTTTCCTGAGCGTGTTCTCTATGCCTGCCTCGCGCGGCTTCACGCCGCCGCCCTCCACATGCCAGTCGCTGTAGACGTTGAACGTGAGCATGCGCATGGGCACCTGGGGCGGCTCGCTGCTGTATTCAAGCCCCTCCACCTCGCGCGGATGGTCGGTGGTGCCGACCATCGGGATGAACGTGCCGACCCACTGCCTGCGCCAGATCCAGTTCACCTCGTACGGCATTGGCAGGTCGAGCTTCACATGGTTCCAGCCGGCCTTCAGCGTGACGCGCGAAGGCTCGCGCATGTAGTATTCCTCGTTCCTGTACGGCACCTCGTCCAGCATGTGCATGTACTTGATGAGCGGCACGTCCGCCCCCGGCTTCAGGCCTGCGTTCTCCCACCTCGGCGGCGCCACGGGCTCGCCGTTCACGGTGATGGACGCCCCCACGTTGTTCCAGCACCCCTGCTCCGGCGTGCCCTGGGCGCGCGATCTGCCGTGGTCGCGGTCGTACGCGGTGAATCCGATCCACGCCCCGATCGTCTGGTCCACGGGCGACTTGATCCACGTCTCCAGAACGACGTGCCCGCGCGCGTCCGGGATGTAGTTGAGCGGCTTGTCCTTCTTGCGGAACGGGAACACCGTGGCCTGCGCGATGTCCTTCGCGATCAGCCTGCCGTCCGCGTGCGAGAGGCGCCAGCGCATGTCCGTCTGGCGCAGGAAGTGGAACGGGTAGGCGAGGTCCTTCAGGGCCTTGTCGCGCTGGGCGATGGTACGGCGCTCGATGTCGCGGGCGATTTCGAGGCGCGGGTCGCCGGCAAGCGGCAGGCGGCGCTCGAACTCCGGCAGCGGATTCTCCCTGCAGCGCCAGAAGAGGTCGCCGAACATCACGCAGCATGGGAATATCTGCTGCTGGCTCAGTATGTTCGTATGCGGAAGGCCTGCCGCCGAGTCGTGCCAGGCGCAGAACTCCGCCCCCGCCTTCATCGAATGCGGGAACTTCTCGCCGTATCTGCTCATGAACGGCGTGGAGTACGTCGCCGCCGGCAGCACCTCGAACGGATCGTACTCCTCGATGTACCACCAGGGATCTATCAGCTCGACGTTCCCGAGCTTGGCGAGCATCGCCGGATCGGCCTCGCGGCGTCCGGCATCGGTGTACGTGCCCGCGATTCCTACACCCCAGCTGAAGAGCATCCGCCGCCCGGGGCACGGGATCCACCACTGACCCTGTCCACCGCCGCCCCAGTTGGCGGTGATGCGGCCGTGGCCGGCGAGCGTCTGGGCCCACTTCTCGTACGCATCGTCCTCCGGCTTCTCCGCCTCGTCCCACACCTCGTCCGTGCCGATGTGGATGATCGGCATCCTATCCGCCGGAACGAGCGAGCACAGCTCGTCGAAGAGGTCTCTCGCGATGGACGTGGCGCGCGGATTGCGCATCCCCTCCAGTCCGAACGCCTTGCGGAACGCGGCGGAGTGTCCGGGAAGGTCGAACTCCGGCACCACCGTCACGCCGTGCCGGTACGCGTAGTCGACGAAATCCACGAACTCCTTCTGCGTGTAGATCCGCTCCGTGTGCCTGGAGTTTCCGGGGTCGTACCTCCCCTTCTCGCTCTGCAGCTCCGGATGGCGGCGGGATTCGAGCCGCCAGCAGTAGTTCTCGGTCAAGTGCATGTGGAACATGTTGAGCTTGTAGCGCTCCATCATGTCTATGACCGCGCGCAGATGCTCTAGCTCCAGGAAGTTGCGCGAGAGGTCCAGCATGAGGCCGCGCCACTTCAGCTTCGGCCAGTCCGTGATGGTGCAGGCGGGCACGGCCCCGCCCGAGAGCCTGCGCAGCTGGTCCAGCGTGACGCGCGCCCATCTTTCGCCCCTCGCCGTCGGGGCGACGATCCTCACGCCGTCCGGCGACACCGTGAGCCGGTACGACTCGTCCGCCGTCTCCGCGGGCGCGCCCTCCACCGGACCGGTCACCACCTGGACGCGGTCCAGCGCCGCGCCCTGCGCCACGCCCTCCCCGGCCTCCACGCGCACGGGCGCCGGCATGAGCTCGTCGAGCGGCGAGACGTTCTTCAGGTGCCTGTCGAGGAAGGCGTATCCCTGCTCCAGGGCATACTGCGGCGGACGGTGCCTGCCGAGCCCGGGGTTGACGACCTTCAGGCGCCCGGGATTCTCCCTGTATGGCGCCACGCTCTTGAGCAGCTCGGCGCTCCAGGCGCCATCGTATTCGCCGGCGAGGAGGCACATCGGCTTGCCGCCGTACGCCGCCAGCAGCCCGGCGTTGTCGAGCCCGGCCTTCTTCATCCCATCGAGCTTCGCGCCGAAGTACCATTCCGCGTCCCAGTTGCTGCGATCCCAGCATACGCCGGGGTCGCTGGCGAGTATCACCTTGATGCGGCTGTCGAGTGCACCGGCGAAGATCGCCATCTTGCCGCCGAGAGAGTGCCCTGCGATGCCGATGCGATTCCTGTCAACCCGGGGATCGGCCACGAGCATGTCCACGAGGAGCCGCGTGTCGAATGCGAGCTTGCCCATGCCTGTCCAGCCCGGCCAGTCGCGGTTGAGTGCCTGCGCGGCCTCCGCCCAGCGCTTGAAGTCGCCCCTCGGCCTCGTGGAGCCGACGACGTACGTGAGGTGGTAGGCCGTGGCCGAGATGGCTATGTATCCGCGCTTCGCCAGGTCGGCCATCATTGCGATCTCGGTGTAATCCGGCAGGGGGGTGCCGTCCTTCGGCTCGAAGCCCAGCATCGCCTCCGGGAAGTAGAAAGGCACCGCGACGGCTGGCAGCGGGCCGCGTGCCGTGGCCGTCTTCGGGATCGCCATCATGACGCGCTGCGCAGTACCCGGGCCGTTCGCCTGGATGTAGTACTCCAGGTCGAAATCCTTGAGAGTGTATTTCTCCGCCGCCTTCACGGACCGCTGGAAGGAATAGCCCGCCGGCGGATCCAGGAGCGCCTTCCAGGCATCTGTGGACGGGGCGCAGAACGCCGCTTCGACCGCAAGGGACACCACCATCAACGCGGCCACGCGGCCGACCGGGAAACACCTTTGCATCTTCATGCTTTTCTCCTTGGGTCCGCATTGTACCACATGCCGCGTACGGTTGCAACCATTTGCCGAAGACACAGGGCGCGAGGGGCGCATCTGCGTAATTCACCACGCACCATTTCTGTTCAAGATGAAATCAAACTCCGAGGTTGTCAAAGGGGCTCCGCTAACGCTTCGCCTGGGCTTCGCGCCATAGAACCGCTTCCCACTAGGAGTGGAATGTTTTTGG
>JAFXTB010000033.1 GCA_017525225.1 Kiritimatiellia bacterium | reverse complement strand
GCTGTAGACGTCCGTCGCCATGTTCCCCTGGCAAACGCAGCTTTTCGTTGCCCGTCCGCGACCAATTCGGCGGCGAGAGTTCCACGTTTGCCACGAACGGTATGCAATCTTGATGTCTCAAGGCAAAACTTATGCGAGAGTCTTGCGTTTACTTTTGGAACTTGCGTTTACTTCCGGACGGGACGGCGTAACGGGCGAGACGCCCGTTGTCCCAGTGAGCCGCCAAGATGGCGGCACTCCCTATCCCGCATGTTCTACACGGCGTTCTCGCACCTTTCTCGCACACCCTCGGCTATCGCATCGACATTACCAACGACCGGTTCCGGTTGAAGCCAAGCAGCTCGACGCAGCCGCCGGACGCGCTGAACGCAAACGTCTCGAGCGCATCCATGTCCGCGAAGCGGTATTCTCCGGCACCCGGACCGAACACGACCGGCTCATGTCCGGCGCGCACGATGGTGAACGTCGCCCCCGCGCCAACGACAAACCTGATCGAGGGCTTTCCGCGGCGAGGCGGCGCGCCGAAGGCCCATTCAGCCGTCAGCGAAGCGCCGTCCGGAATCGCGACGCCCTTGCGCGCCGTCTCCGTCACGTCCCAGGACGCCTCCGTCACGGACACCTGGCGTCCGAGATCGGCGGCATATCGGGGCCGCCAGTCCTTCTCCACCGCGCCCATGTCCATTCCGCCGTTCAATCGTCTCGGATTGCCGTACACATCGCCCTCAAGCTCCAGCGCCGTAGCATAACCCATGTTCGCCGCGTTTGCCGCAGCCGAGTCGTACGCAGGCGCATATTTCTCGTCCACCTGCACCTCCGCGACAACTATGTCCACCCAGTTGGAAGACGTCTTCTCGGTATAGATAAAGTCCGCGCTTGGCACGATGCAGTTGTAGATATGCCTTATCGGACATTTCGCGCCGCCGAGGAACAGGCAGTTGCGTACGTTCCACACGGCAGAGTTGGGATCGGTGCGAAGCGCGCACTTGTCGGCGGTCTTCAACCAGTTCTTCGTAGTCTTGCCAAACGTGCACCCACGGATGTCATACGGCTGGCTGACGCCGTACACGCCATAGTTGCAATCGAAGAGGCACTCATAGACGCAACAGTTTGCGAGCGCGCCGCCTTCATTGCAGGAACCGTTGTTGAAGAACCGGCAGCGCGCCACGATGCACCCCCGGTACGCACCGCCGCCGCCGGCATTGGCGACGTTGTTCGAGATGATGCAGTCGGTGACCAGTGTCGTCGGCGACCACGAAGCTGCCTCCGCGCAGAATATTCCGGCGCCGCTGTTGTCGTCTGTAGCGGAAGTATTTGTGCCGAGCGTCGCGCCGCCTGTCACCGTAAACCCGGAAAGACGCGCCTTGTTCTGCAGATATACGCATCGCATGGAACCTTCACCATGTCCAGTGGTGGTGTTGGCGTGCTCTCCCTTGATGATCGTCGTTTCCGCACCGTCGCGAGAGACGAGCGACACGCCCTCCGGAACCACCACGCGCGAAGGCAATGCGGGCGTGACAGAGATGGCGACGTTCGTCTGGAGCATCGAACCTTCCGAATACGTGCCTGGCAGCGCCACGACCACGTCGCCGCTTTCTGCAATATCCATGGCGTTGGAAAGCGTATGCATTGCCGTCTCCTCGGTCCAGCCCGTCCGTCCGTCGATGCCATTCACCGCATCCACATACCAGTTCGTGTTGGCGAGGATCTTCACCGTAGTCATGCCCTTGTCGATGGATGGGGGCGCGACAACCGTATGGGACATGGCCGCCGTGAATTCACCGTCCACCTCCAGCCCCAAGACCTTGCGCCTGCCGTCCGAGGCGGATATCGTGATGGATTCGCCGAAATCGACCATGTTCGTAACCGGAACCGAGACGGAGAAACCTGAAGCGCGGTTGCCCGGCGCAAGCACAAGATACTTGGCCGGCTTCTGGTACGCGCCGGCCGAAGGATTGCCGTTCACGAAGCACGGACCGTTTCCGTCGAAGTCGTGCTGGATGAGCGCATAGTAGTTGGTCCACGCAACGTTGACGTTGAGCCGTCCGCCGCCCGCGAGCTGCGTCCAGGCCGTCCCCGCGCCGATGGCGGCTGAACCCGATGAGATGCGGAGGTCGCCGTTCGGCGCATCCACATAGTATGCGCTGCCGTATTCGTAGGACGGCCCCCTGGAATTGACGCCCGCATCGGTGTACGTGGTACCGTCCAGAATATTGCCCGCCGCGCATTTCGCGCTGACTTTGTTGCCCATGGCGGCATTGTTGCAGACGACATTGTTGAACAGATAGCCATGCACGCCGGTATTGAATATCTTCGCAGCCGCTGAACAGTATGACGAGCAGTTCACCGCCTTGGTGTCCGTCGCCATGGTGCAGTCGCCGTCGGCGCCCTCCGTCTTGATGGTGCATCCCGACAACCGTACCTCAGAAAAGAATGTCGGCATCGAGGTATCTTCCACGCGGTTGTCCATGAACCGGCATCGCGCCGCCGATCCGCCATACATGGCGGCACCGCTTGCGGCAGAGAAGTTGTTGGAGACGATGCAGTCCATGAGCCAGCAGCTCTTCGTCTCGGAAATGAACGCACCTCCGCCCCGCCAGCTTACGGTGCTGGTATGCGCGGTGGAATCGGTATGCCCGCCCGTCAGCGTGAAACCCTGAAGGCAGCAGGCGGAGCCGCTATGGAAACGGATGCAGCGTACCGCCTCCGGCCCGTTGCCGTACGAGTCGCGGCTTTCACTCGTGGTGTCCGCCTCTCCTGCGATGATCGTCTCTTCCGCCGTTCCAGTGGACACGATGCGCAACTTGCAAGATGACAGTGGCGCCGCTACCCGGCATTTCGGCCTGACACCTGAATCATACTCCCTTGCACCTTTGTTGTAGAGCCCCGGCGCGACATAGATGTTGGCATAAAAGCCACCGCCCACCGTATCGATCGCCTTCTGGATCGTGGCGAATGGCCCCGTCGAACCGTCAACCGCCGCAGAGAGTCCGTCATAATCGTTGTCATTGCCGTTTTCATCATCCACGTAATACACCTTGGTCGCAACGACTGCCGATACAGAGGTGAACCTCCCCTTTGCCGGAACGAACAGGATGCGGCCATCCTTCGTCGGGAACCGATTGCCCTCGGCGTCGTCGGAGGAAAACGCCCAAAGATGCTTCCCTTCCGGCAATTTCGCGGTGATCTCGTAGCATCGCGGCCACGAAACCGCATCAAGGAATGTGCGCGTGGCGTAGCGGGCCGTGCTTCCGCCTCCCTTGCCCTTCAATCCGTTGATGCAGGTGCTGGCGGTGTTTGCGCCATCGATGACCGTGATCCCCGTCGTGAACCCGGCCACAGGCGTCATGGCGGTCTGCACGGCCCCTACCGCTATCTTGCCGTTGCCGTCCGGCGCGAAAGCCGTGCCCTCCATATCGACATAGCGGTATTTCTCCGGCACGAGCGCAAGCCATTTCGGATCGCCCCGCCCCAGGAGCGAGGCGGACGAACAAAGTCCGGCAACCGCAACCAGAGGGCGGAAATCGCCAAAGAGCGGCGCGGCGATCTGGGAGATATTGTAGTTGTCGCCCTTCAGGTTGCTCGCATCGGAACTGTCTCCATTGGCCGCCTCTCCCGGCATCACGCAATTGGTCACGGCCGTGCAGTATACGCTCGAGTTGTTGAGCGCCGTGAAAACGGTATTGAGAAAGTACATCACGCACGACGAACTGCACGGGTTGTGCGAACCATCCGTAAACGTGCAGTTGATGGCATACTGGCTCGCCGTGCCAATTATGCCGACCTGTCCCGAATAGCCGGCCAGCGCACAATGGACAAGATTGCACTGATAGGCATTCACGCCAACGGAGTTGCTGTAGTTGTCCTTGACGCAGGTGCGCGCCGCGTTCACCCGCCCCAAGGCCCCGCTTGCCTTGTACGCGCAGTTGGAGATCATGCAGTCCACCACCCACGGCCCCGTGCCATCCGCAAGGACCGGGACGGAAGACGCGCGCCATCCGACAACGCCGCCAGGGGTTTTGTAGTCGGCTGCGTCAGAATAGCAGTTGCGGAACGTGAATCCTATGATCTCAACAGGATCATCCGCGCCAGTCGCCACGGTCGATGCGACCTGCAATCCCGTAACGCCGCCGGTACCGAAGCCATAGGTGGCATCATCGCCGCGCTTGCCCACGATGAAGGTGTTGTCCCGGCCGCCGGAGGAGATGAGGGTGATCGACTTGTCGATATACACACGCACCGTCGATCCGGCGGTCGACGAGGGGACAGACCCCTGCTCGTCGCCATAGACGCCGGGCGCCACCATCACCGTGTCGCCCGCTACCGCCGCATCAATGGCCGACTGTATCTTGAACTTCGGCCCGTGTACGCCATCGTACACCGCCGCGAGACCGTCGTAACCGTCGTTTCCGGTCACGTTGTTGACATAGTTCGTCTTGGCATAGGCATGCGGCAGACACGCCACCCATGCCAGAAGCGCCATTGCCACGATCCTTGCATCTTTCATTTCCGTTCTCCTTTCGTCTCGCCCTTTTCCAGCGCCAGCATTTCAATGAGCCGCCCGTCAAACCTGAAAAGGCTGAAACCCATGATGCCGGCTTCGCGGCCGACGCGTATGATGTCCTCAAGGTCGGCCGCGTTTGCGCCTGACGGCAGCATCGACGGATAGTAGGTGGGCAGCATACGGCGTGCATCGCCGACGTCTGCGATCTGTCTGGGCAGACGATCCTTCAGAGTATCGGCATCTCCGCCATCCATCGGCCCGGCGATGTCCAGAAGCCCCTCGCGACACCAGGCGTTCCACTCCTGCCCGACGGAAAGGGCGCTTCCCCTGGCACGGCCGATGAGATCCGCCCGAATCTTCACACCAGGCGCCTCCGCGCGCACGCGGCGGGCAACCTCGCGCACGAGCGACGTGATCGTATGACGGCGGAACGCCTCCCACTTCTCTTCAAGCGCCTTGCGCTTGCGCACGCCCTTCGGCCAGTCTGCCACCGTCTCGCCGGAGAATGCCTCGAACTCCTTGCGGCAGTGTTCGCAGAAGCACCAGTCCGTCCCGTGATAGCGGATATAGTCGAGCGAAATCGCCCACGGACGGCGCTTCGCGAGCTCGACGAGCGATTCGATCTCGAGCGCACGGTTCTCGGGACGCGTCGGGCAGAGCCATTCGTCGTTTCGATCGCCGCCATACGATACGGCGCCGCGCCCTTCGGCGATCCATTTCTCGAACGCGGGCGTCTTCATCCCCACGCGCGAGCGGAAGCACACCTTCCACGCGATGAACTTCATCCCGTACTTGTCGCAGGCCTTCTTGATGAGTTCCACGGAATCGCCCTTCGTCGCCACCTCCGGCGACATCGGCAGCACCTTCGACTCGTAGAACGCAATCCCGCCGCGCGCGACGTTCACGTTCACGGCGTTGAATCCGGCCGCCTTGAGAAGACGGCAGTTGCGATCCCAGTTCTCCCACTTCGGATCGTTCTGCACGCCTTCCGGGCCGTAGGCCGTATGGCAGCTCATGCCGCGTATCTCATCTTCGCCGCCCGCCCGCATGAACGCCGGGAACCCCGCCGCGACCTCCGCGGCCCGCTTCGCCTGCATCTCCAGCTCCACAAGCTTCCGGTCAAAGACATCCTTCATGTCGGGGCATCGCGCCGAAAGCGCCAAGAGGAGCTTCCTGTGGGTGTTTGCGGCGAGCCGTTCCTTCACCGGGAACACCCTGCCGCCGCGCGCCGTGAAACGCTTCATCGCCTTCTGGGCCGATTCGGGGTAGGGCTTCTTCCCCCAGATAGGCACAAGCAGCTTCGCGGAGGCCAGCACCTGGTCGTCAAGCTCGGCGGCGCCGACGAGAAGCGTGCTCAGCCCGCAGGCCTCCAACCGCTTCGGATAGTCATGGACGCACGATCCGGGCACGGACACCACGGCGACATACGGCTCCGTGCGCAGCGCCACATCCGACGCGCTCCAGTTGACGGGACTCGTATCTTCGCGCCAGAAGGACACCATGATCTCCTGGATGTTCCCCCAGCCGGCGACCCTCCCCTCCTCGCGCACACAGGCGTTGCGGCTTACGGCAATGACGCTCCTGCCTGCGGACTTCACGGAGAACGGCACCACGTAGCATCCGTCGCCCGACTTGAAGTACACATACCGCCGCTGCACCTCCCTCGGCTTGTCGCAGGTGAACGCGAAGGAAACGCCGCTTGCCACATGCATGTCGAACGGCCCCTTGAAAATGTGCTTCTCCCGCACATCGACGGCGCCTGCCGCCAGGACGAAAAGCAACAGAGGAATGGCAGCCGTCTGCCACTTCCCGGTAAAGCATCCACTATTTCTGCTCATTCCGATTAAACCCCTTTCGCTCATTTGGCCTGTGGACTATTATACCATAACGACGCTTCCCGATGGAAGAACCCGCTTGACTATAACGGCAATAGTTTTTTGTTGTTTTCGGCAAGGCATGGTTTGCTGCGACCAATTCTTTACGTCACGGCGTGGCGACGAGGATGCGGGCCTGGATGAAGGTGCCGGCGGAGGACGGGACGAAGATCGTCGCAACGCCAGCGTCGTAGCTGACGTTCGCCGCCGGGATCGCCATCGGCACGAGCGCAACGAGATCGTCGCCCGCCGACACCGAAATGACGCCGTTGATCTGCGAAAGGTCAACCGCCCCCGCCTCCGCTGAAGCTCCGGCGCGGCAAGTCACGCGCACCCGCGCGCCGCCTTCCACCACCTCGATGCCCGCGATCCGCAGCTCGATCGGCGTCGCCCAGGGCGCGACATTCAGCAGGAACGCCGCCTCGTACGCGCCAAGCGCGTCGTAGCCGTACCGCAGCGCCCAGGCGTCGTAGTTCGCCCGGATCACTGCGTCTCCTTCCGTGTCGTCCGCCGGGTCTGCGGGCAGGCCCAGATACGCCGGATACGTCGGCGTGTAGATGTACGGCCGCAGCGTCTTGCCCGCGATGGCGGTGGGGCTGGGGCCGAGGTAGTCTGTGTCTTTGTAGATGGCGCTGCCGTCGGTGAGCCGCTGGCCGGACTTGACGCGGACGCTGCCGCTGCCGGCATAGTAGCTGCTGGCGGTGATGCTGTCGGTGGGGTTCGTCCAGCCGAGGGTGATGGTGCCTTTTTGGGCGAAGATGCCGCCGTTGTTGCCGGTGGCGGTGACGCGGCCGCCGTTGATGGTGAGGGAGTAGCCGGCGGCGATGGCCTCGCTCCGGCCTATGGCGGTGACGTTGCCGCCGTTGATCGTGACGGAGCCAGCGACGGCGATGCCGCAGTCGCCGTTGGCGACGACAGCGCCCGTGCCGTTTGCCTGACCGTAGATGGTGAGGCCGCTGCCGCCGATGGTTTCGCTGTTGTCGTTCGTGTTCGTGACGGTGAGTGTTGCGCCGTCGCAGAGGATCAGGTGGGCGGCGCTGTCGCGGAAGTAGAGCTGTCCGCTGATGGTGACGGCGTTGGTGACGACGTACCAGGCCGTCGCGTTCCATTCGCCGTACATGACGTCGTCCGTGGCGTCGGTGAGGACGGTGTAGTCGGTGCAGAGCCGCTCGGTGCCGTCCGCGTCGATGTACGGGACAGGGGGGTGCCAGATGGCGGTGAGCGTGACGACGCCGTCCTGGGCGACGACCACCGGCTCCTTGTAGAAGTTGGGGAAGTCCTCGATGAGCTTCATCGAGACGCCGTTGCGGGCGTCGTGCTCGTCGAACCAAGCCGAGTTTTGGGAGATGAGCTCGGCCGTGGCGGGTTCATCCGGGTTCCAGGCGCTGTTCTCGAAGCCGGTATAGAGGTTGAGGCCGTTGCCATTCTCGGTGTTCTGGAGCGCACCGTCGCCGATGTGGTAGTCGTCGTTGGTCTTGCCGGGGTAGGGCATGCGGTCGAAGCGCTTCCAGGTGTCCTCCTTGTTGTCGGCGTAGCGGACGATGTAGCGGACGTAGAGGCGATCGACATTCGCGCCGTCCGGGTAGATGGCGCCGTCCGCGCGGAGCCAGCCCGCGAAGGTGTAGCCCGCGCGCGTGAAGGCGTTGGCCGTAAGCGGCTGCGAAACGTCGTAGGTGACGGACTGGTCGGGCATCGAGCCGGTGACGCCGTCGGCACCAGCGTCGAAGCGGACAATGTACGTGACGGGCGTCACGGTGGCGGCGATCGTCACGTCGGCGGACGCGGTGAAGCTGTAGGTGCCGGCAACAGGCTCGAGGGGGACGCCGTTGACGGTGACGGTGCCGATCGCATAGCCTGGCGTGGCGGCGCTCAG
>JAFXTB010000032.1 GCA_017525225.1 Kiritimatiellia bacterium | reverse complement strand
GGAGGGACGCGCTCCGTCGCGTCCTCTGCCCCCGTCTTGATCGACCTGGGCCTGGCGAAGCCATTGTCAGACGGCCATTCGCCGAATCTCGACACTCTTTCCATCGACGGCGGCAAGCCCGTCGGAGTGGGAACGCCCGGATACGCCGCGCCAGAGCAGTTCACCGGCGGCGAAATCGGCGTTTCTGCAGACATCCATGCACTGGGTGTCCTCGCAAACGAATGTTTCGGCGGCAATCCGCCGAAGGGCTGGGCGCAGATCATCCGTCGTGCCACCAGTTCCATCAGGGCACAACGGCCGGCGGACGTCACCGAATTCATCGATGCAATCAATTCGCGGTATCGAAGAAAACATGTGACCGCCACTGTGATATTTGCAACTGTGACGGTGATTCTAATCGGTTTTGCAATTGTTTTGCAACGCCGGGCAGGCACTCCGTTGAAAGAGACGAATCCTTTGCCGGTGTCGTCAGGCATCGAAAAACCTTCGCCAGCGTCGTCAGGCATCGAAAAACCTTCGCCAGTGAGGGAAGCGCCGACGAAACTTGGCGACATTATTTCGTACCATCCAGAATATGGGAGAATCAACAGTCTGCCTGCAGATGCGCCCGCGGATCAGATAATCGAGGCGGCTATTGCCGACGCGAAAGACGTATATGCTCGGCAGGTGGAAAAAACGAAGAAACATCCGAATGCTCGTGTTGCTCACAATGTCATTCTGCTCCCTGTCGTCCATGGTTCGTATGTCAACACTTTCCTTTGCGAAAGGGGCTTTGATGCCAATATGCGAAAGAAGTATCAGCCGGTGATTGATGGACTTTGCAGGCAATACCGCAGAGAATGGGAAGCGCACAGATGCGGGATGCCTTATTTCGTGGTAATTGAGCCGAAAAGCGAACGGCGCCCTAAATCGCTTCTTGACGATTCGAGCTTTGAGGTTGAGAGAATCCATTGAATAATCTTTCGCCATGCATAAATCACACCGCAGATTCCACGGCTACGACTATTCGCGCGGCGGATCGATGTTCGTGACGACATGTCTTGAGCCGCGCCGTCCGCTGTTCGGCCGTGTCGACCATGACAGCGTCGTATTGTCGGAAGCGGGCGAAACGGCGAAGTGCGACCTTCTCGAAGCGGCAGCGCATTTTGCCGGTTTCATAACGCTGCGCTCTTGGACGTTCATGCCAGACCATGCGCATATTCGCTTTACCTGGCCAGCTGGCCACGCCGATGCCGTGAAGAAAATCGGCGCATTCGTCGGCAGGTTCAAGCAGTTCTCGCAGTATCATGTCGCGGGGCGCGGACCGACAATCTGGGAAGATGGCTATCACGATCTCATTTGCGTTTCTGAACGCATGAATCGCACTGTTGATGCGTATGTCAAAAACAACGCGCTAAAGTGGTGGTTGATGCACGGCGATAAATCACTCATGCATGTGGTCGAGCCGTTCCTGTTGCCCGAAGCCGGTGGTGACGATTTCTGGCGTGCCGTGGGCAATTTCGACCTGCTTGAAAGGCCGCGCATCGTTTCGTTGCGCATTTCGCGGAAGGTACCGGAATTGGCGCTGCCGCAGATCGTCGCGGCCTGCCGGCGTGGGGCGGTTGAGAAAGGCTATGCCTATATTTCCACTTTCTTTTCGCCTGGCGAGCGGGCAGTATTCAAGGCGATTGCGGAAGAAACCGATGCGCCGTTGATAAGGCTTGCGCCAACGTTCATGGAGCTGGCCTACAGGCCGCATGGGCTCGAGCCGCTGCTATTCGCGAAAAAGCGGCTTTTGGTACTTTCGCGCATGGCCGACCCGGCGGAGCCACCGCGCCGCGACGAGTTGCTGGGGCTCAATTACATCGCGGCGGCGCTCGCCGAAGCCGGCGAAGGTGGGCGGTCGGTGTATGTTACGGCCCCACAAGGGGGCCGTAACCAGGTTGTTTACCAGTGTCACCCCCAGTGTTACAGCCCCACAAGGGGGGCGTAACCAGGTTGTTTACCAGTGCCACCCCCAGTGTTACAGCCCCACAAGGGGGGCGTAACCAGGTTGTTTACCAGTGCCACCCCTTTATGGGTGTATTCAACCTGATTGCCACCCCTTCACGGGGTGGCAATATAAGATTTTCCGCTTTCCTGCCAGTAGTATATGGAACTGGCAAAGCCTTTTCTCGCGAAAGGAAGCGCTATGGATCTTGGATTGCTCCGCTATCATGCACGTTTTACGGTTGCACGTAATCCCGCAATCGTGGTATAATACGCGCCAGACAATTCAAGATCTTTAGCGTTCTGCGCTATCGATGGACTCGGTCGAAACCTGGAAAGTTCACCATGGAAGTCCGCGAAGCAAGGAATGTGCCTTCTCTGGGCGCATTTCCTTTCGCGAGTTCCATAGGCTTTTCCAGGGCCTCGACTGAATCACGGATGGGAACTGCGCCCTCTTCTTTTCCCGCCCGTGCACCAAAGGCCCAAGGGGGAAAAGGAGAAGCGAAAGATGGCAAATGTAGCAACTTCATGCCGCGTTGACGGCAACACGGTGTATATCTATGACGAGAATGGAGGTATCTGCGATGTGCAGCAGTATGCCCAACCAGTCACGAACGCTGTCGTATTCGGCAATGGGTATTCCATAACCGCCGGCTATTCGACCTACACCTATATGCAGAGCAATGGTGGCTTCGGGATGACAAGCGTTCATCCAGCGTAATGGCAGGGTCAACCTGCTTGCGTACCCCCCTGCGTATTAATCTGCTTGCATACCCCTGAACATCAACCTGGTTGCGTATCCCTTGCGGGTACGCACCACACGACGAGCCCCCGCCCGATTCTCGCGAAGTGAAACTAAACAAGGGCACAAGGAGGAGAAAAGAACAATGAGCAAAAAATCGCCAAAAAAGATGGCAAAGGTTGCCGGATTCATGCTGTTGCTCATGGCGACATGCGCGGCAATAGGCGCAGCGGCCACAAAGTGCCGCTATTGCGGATATACATCATACGGTTCATGCAGCAATTCGCCCCACGGGAAGCATGAACACGTTGATACGAGCGAACGATGCGAATTCTGCGGCTACACATCATACGGCAATTGCAGCTATTCGCCGAGCGGGAAACATCGCCATGGCCATGGCGACGGCAAATGCATCTGGTGCGGCTACAAGACCACGGGCGGCAATTGCAGCTACTCGCCCCACGGCAAGCATGAGTTGTAAATCAACACAGAGGAGGACTAAAAATTATGAAAAAACTATTGGTATTTTTCACGGTGGCGGTTGTTGCAGTCACAACTAACGCAAAGGAATTGAAGTCATTTCTTGAAGTAAAGTTTGGCGAGTCGATTCACCAAGATAAATTCATCGTCTTTGATAATGCCCTCAAGAGTAAAGGGATGTCGCCATCGGATATAAAGGATCCCTCCACATATGCCGTACTTAAGGGTACATACATATACAAACTTTCGAAGCCGTTTAAAAGCCATACTGAAGTGCTTGTAAGAGCAAATTCGAATGGTGAAGTGTACTATGTCGGATTTCTTGATTTCTTTAAACATGAACAATACGAAGAAAAGATAAGGGAGTGCTTTGATAATGCCCGATGGATTCTTTCCACATATGGAAATGATGCGATAAAAATCACAGATAAAACATATCCAGACCTATACACTAAATTTAAGGAAAACGTCACTAAGGGTGTTGGCGAATCGGCAGTTACTGCGGAATTGTTTTTTGGATTCCGTAATGCTAGTGGCAACTTTCCTTCCCAAATTATTACGTCCTCCGTTATATGTGATAGTGAATCAGGAAGTGGTGTACTCGCAATGGGGGCTGAAGATATAGCACTTGAAAATGTTGCAGTTCGCAAAACGCAAATTGATGGGCTGTCTGGAGGGATAACGCCAAATGCTCCGCAACTTTCCAGGGCACAGGCACTTCTTGCAAAAGACAAAGCGAAAAAACAGGCTGCAGAAGAGTCGCGGCAGAAAGGACTCGATTCTTTTTGTGGCATTGAATTTGGAGCGCGTTTTACAGGCGATATGCAACGCACACGAGATGGAAGGTATCTGACAGCCCTCGTAAGACTAAATGCGCCGTTCAAAGGAAAACAGATCGTAAAAATATATGCCAGTGTAACCACAAGACATATCTTTTCCGTCGAGTTTCAGGAAGCGGACGATTTTTCTGAATGGGATCTTGTCCCTACCGTAAGCAAAAGATATGGTTTTGAACCTAACAAATGGGAAGACTTCGCAAGAAGGGGACACTACAGTTGGCACTTCTCAAATGCCAGCATATATTTCGTTGAATCGTTTCGAAATAAGTTCCCGGGGGAATTCTCGGCCACTCATAATGGCTGGAAGAAAATCGCCGATGACGAATTTGAAAAGGAATCCGGCGGTGACGGCTCTTCCGTTCTGTAATCACTTTGAAACAAAGGCTGTTGCAACATCCTCCTCTTGTTGCATCTGTCTAATCCAATCATGAGGAGAAAGAAAGGAAAAGATGAACATGACATCATATAGAAAGATTACGGTGACCGCTCTGTTGATCGGAACAGCATTGATTGTTGCGGGGTGTGCTGAACTGCAACAGCTGGCGGATTCGGCATTGCCGCCAATTGAACGAACTCAGCGCCAACTACAATCGCAGGATCAGCAAGTGCGAATGGCGGCTCTTAACGATATAGCTGATTCGGAGGACTCTCTTAAGAATGTGATACTGGGGCAAGATTTACGAGGTTTGGATTACAAATTCACGGAAGTAAAGTACCCCGACGATGTTCGTATTGGAGCGGTTGATAAATTGTTTGAGAAAGGCAAGGTCCTCGCTCTGATAGGCCTTGCCCGCGATTATCGCATTGGCGGTGGTAAGATGGCTATGGTCAATGGCGACAATTCAATAACTTCGCACATAAAGAGTCGGATTCGAACCATTGAGGGGCTTGAAAAACTGTGCAAAGAATGTTCGAAACTACAGTGGAAAAATGATTGGACCAGTGAACGACGGCTGCTGATCGGGACGGTCTCTCCAGACGGCCCGTGCCCATTGAGCAATGAATGCCTTTTGTGGGCTGTACGGCATGTAAATGACAAGACGATGAAGAATGTCTTTGATCGTGAAACAGGGAATTCATCAAAAGCGGGGGAAAACATAGTCAAAAGGATGACAGATTATGGCAGTCTCAAAATTGTTGCCATGGATGCGACATGCCTGATACTTCCGCGCATAGTCGCGGCTGAAAAGATGTTCAAACATAACAGCGTTAACGGCAATGACATTCTTGCCGTGATTGCGTCGTTTGAAAAAGCAGACGAAGAGCAGATGACGCAAATCGCCAAGGCGGGTCTGGACGCCGCCAAAAGGATAGGCGCACAAAATGTTGTAGATGCATTAGAAGGGAAATAAACTTTGTAGCGGTCTCGTCGATATCGTTTCGGCGAGACCGTTACATTTTCATCCAACGAATCATGGAGATTAGCCGTATGAAAATGGTAAATTTTTTGACGATGTTTATAGCATTGCTTATTGCGCCTATTGCTGGCGCATCTAGCTATGGAGGCGCAGGTATTGCGCCCGGAGTTCATAATGTGACAAACGAAGAAAGAGAGGAACAAGAACTTCGTAGGTTGCTTATCGAACGGCTGAAGCAAGAAAATCAGTCTTATGCTCGCGGCGGAATGAGTTATGCAGATGATTCAAACGAACAAATTCAATCACAGAAAAGAGGTCATTTTTCGAAACAAGCAATCATAGAAAAAATCAAAGATATGCCATGGTGGGGGTGGATTATAGTCGGGGGTATAGGACTTGCGATATTGGGGAAATTCGCAGACGACTAACATAAGATGCCCATCTTACTCATGCTCGCCCTGTTCCTCTCTGGTTGCATCCAATGCGCTCCGGCACTAGCCGTTCCTGCCGCGCTGTATGAGAATGTGGCGGAATCGTTTCTAATGGTTGTGCGGGAGGATGAGGCGGACGGCAAGACGACTTGGAGCCAGGCGAGCGGATGCGCGGTAGAGGAAGAAGGGCGGCACTATCTCTATACGGCGCGGCATGTCGTGTTCGACAAGACGAACAACGACGCCTTGCCGAAAAAGCTCTATGCAACGACATTGAATGGCGAAAATCATACGATAGACTTGTCGAAGATTGAAGTGCCGGACGGTAACCATGACGCCGTCCGCATTGAACTAAAAAAGCCGATCTGTCGCGAATTGCACCTTGCGAACCGGAAACCTCGATATGGTGAAACGCTGTTCGTGTTCGGTGACGCAAGAGGTGCCGGTGTCATGTGCGCGGACGCCGGAAAAGTCATGGCCATCGGCCCGTTGGAATTCGAGCATGACGTCGATACGATCAAGGGGATGAGTGGCGGCCCTGTGGTGGATTGCGACGGAAATGTTGTAGGCCTTTGCGAGAAAGGGCGGACGACGACGGCACAGAAAGGCGGCGTCGAGATCAAGAGCGATTCCCGATATCTTCGATTACGCAACTTCGCCACGGTCTTGTACAATATCAATTGGCGGAAATTCACTTACGAGGCTACACCTCGTCAATAATCCGTATCCGCCGAGGTGGTAGGCGGTCTGGATGACCGTGGTGATGTCCTGTTGGCGTAAATGTCCCATTATTTCGGTCACGCGGGACGCGTGACCCTACCGGTGCGTTGCCGATGATTACGAAGCTGTTTTGGATGAACACTAAGTTCTCAGTTGCATCCATTTACCCGAAGTACCCCCTTGCACATCCGGGTCTGTTTGGTATAATACTCGCCCATGCAACACGATGGTCCAGAGAGTTGAGGATCGTCGTGATTGCGATGTTTTGATTTGGAAAGATACCGTGAGCAAAAAGAAGAAAAACGACAAGAAGGGCGCGGAGCCGCCAAGCCTTTTCGACAATCTCGATCTTTTCGCGCCAGTAGGTAATGGCGATAAGGGCGTTGAGGGCGATAAGGGCCTTAACGGTGATGAGGGCGATAAGGGCCTTAACGGCGATGAGGGCGATAAGAGCCTTAAGGGCGATGAGGGCGATAAGAGCCTTAAGGGCGGTAAGGGCGGTAACGGCGATAAGGGCGATGAGGGTGGTAAGGGCGGAAAAGGTGGTAACGGCGATAATGGCGCTGGAGCCGTTAAGGCCGTTAAAGCCCCTGGCGCTTCGTCGGCCCCTAATGGTCTTACAGGCCATGGACCGATGCGCGAGCTGTTCGATTTCAACTTCCGCCAGTATTCCGCCTACGTCATCTGCGACCGCGCCATACCGGCGGTGGAGGACGGTTTCAAGCCGGTCCAGCGCCGCATCATGCATTCGCTCTGGGAAAAGGACGACGGCAAGTACACGAAGGTGGCGAACATCGTGGGCCACGCTATGCAGTACCACCCGCACGGCGACGCCTCCATCGGCGACGCGATCGTGGTGCTCGCCAACAAGCTCTGGGGCGAAGGCAACGGCTATCTCATTGACGGGCAGGGGAACTTCGGCTCCATCTACACCGGCATGCCGCACGCCGCCACCAGGTACATCGAGTGCCAGCTCACCGACCTCGCGCGAAAGGAGGTGTTCAACAAGAAGACCACCGAGTTCGTGCCCAACTACGACGGACGCAAGGAGGAACCGGTCTACCTTCCGGCGAAGATACCGCTCCTTTTGATGCTTGGTGCGGACGGAATCGCCGTAGGGCTTTCCACTTCCATACTGCCGCACAACTTCATCGAACTGCTCGAAGCCGAGATAAACCTCATTCAGAAGAAACCCATCGCGCTGTTCCCCGATTTCCAGCTGGGCGGCATAATGGATGCCACCGACTACCAGGACGGGCTCGGCAAGGTGAAGATACGCGCGGTCATCAAGGCCGAGGACAAGAACAAGCTCGTCATAACGGAACTGCCGTGGGGCGAGACGACCGACTCCATCTCCGCCTCGATCGAGGACGCCATCAAGAAGAAGAAGGTGATGGTCAGAAAGCTGCACGATCTCACCTCGGACACGGTGCGCATCGAGCTCGAACTTCAGGCGGGTGCCTCGCAGGAGAAGGTGAAGACTGCGCTCTACGCCTTCACAACGTGCGAGAAGTCGATTTCGTCCAGACCGATCGTCCTGGACGCGGGCCGTCCGAAGATGATGACTGTCACCCAGATCCTGCAGAAGAACGTCGAGCGGTTGATGGCGCTCACGAAGCGCGAGCAGGAGATACGCCTTGGCGAGCTGGACGATCTTTTCCACGCCCGCACGCTCGACCGCATATTCGTGGAGGAGCGCATCTACAAGCGCATCGAGCAGGAGAAGACGTACGAGGGCGTGCAGAAGGCGGTGATGGACGGCTTCAAGCCGTTCCGCAAGGAGCTGCGGCGCGACATCACGCCGGAGGATGTGGAGCGCCTCCTGAAATTGCAGATCCGCCGCATCTCGCAGTTTGACATCGACAAGAACCGCCAGGACATCGAGAACGTGCTGGCGGAGGAAAAGCAGGTCAAGGACAACCTGGTGCATCTCAGGGCGTTCGTGGTGAAGTACCTGAAGAACCTGATCAAGACGTACGCGAAGAAGTACCCCAGGCATACGAAGATCGCCGAAGGGGCGTTCCAGCAGGCGGACGTGCGGAAGCTAACGTCCACTGAGCTCACGATCCGCTACGACAAGGAGAACCACTTCGTGGGTTCTGGCCTCAGAGGCGGCGACGAGCTGTTCAAGTGTTCGTCCCTGGACAAGCTCGTGTTCGTGTGGAGGGACGGGCGCTACAAGATGTCGCCGCCGGCGGACAAGGTGTTCGTGGACAAGGATCTTTACTCCGTATTCCTCTTCAACCCTGAGAAGGACCGCGACAAGGCCTTCACCGCGGTGTACGAGGAAGGGGTGTACGGTTTCGCCTACGTCAAGCGCTTCACCTTCGGCGGCATGATAAACAACAAGGAGTACCGGCTCGCGCCGGAGAAGTCGAAGGTGCTGTTCTTCAAGGACGGCCTGCCGGAGCGACTCTACGTGAAGTTCAAGCCGGCGAAGAGCCAGCGCATACACCAGCAGATATTCGAGCTAGGCGCGCCGCCCAGCGCGGACGCCGAAGGCGAGGGGCTGGCGGTACGCGGCGCGTCGTCGCGCGGGCGGCAGATGACCTCCAAGGCGATAGCGCGCCTCGCGACCGAGAAGCCGGCCTGGTGGGACGACTCCGAGGAAGTGTCCAAGGGCGTGCTCTTCTAGGCGGCGCCGCCCGTCCTGCGCGAGAGTGCGCGCGCGACGTCCGGTACGGCGGCGAGAAGGCGCTTCGTGTAGTCCGAGGTCGGCCGGGCGAAGACATCCTCCGCCGGCCCAACATCGACGAACAGGCCCTCGTTCATCACGCACACCCGGTCGCACACGTTGCGCACCACGGCAAGGTCGTGCGCCACGAGTATCACGGCGAGGTTCAGCTCGCGCCGCAGGTCGCGCAGCAGGTTGAGTATCCGCGCCTGCACCGACACGTCGAGCGCCGAGACAGGCTCGTCGGCCACGAGAACCCTGGGGTTCACCGCGAGCGCGCGGGCGAACGAGGCGCGCTGGCACTGTCCGCCGGAAAGCTCGCGCGGATACTGGTCGAGCACGGCCTTGGACAGCCCCACGATCTCGAGCAGTGCCTGCGGGGTGGTGCGCCGCGAGTCGTCCGCCGCATGGGCGATGGTCTCCTCGAGGGTCTGGCGCAGGGTCATGCGCGGGTTGAGCGAGCCTACGGCGTCCTGGAAGACCATCTGCACGTCGCGCCGGTACGCCTTGCGCTCGGCAGGCGAGAAGTCGGCCACGTCACGGCCGCGGAACAGTATCGCGCCGCCGGCCCTCGGCTGCAGGAGCATGAGCGTCCTGGCGATCGTGGACTTGCCCGAGCCCGACTCGCCCACGATGCCCAGCGTCTCGCCGGCATCCAGGTGGAAGGAGACGCCCTTTACCGCCACGAGCGGCGGCCTGCCGGCCCTGCGATACTCCACGCGCAGGTCGCGCACCTCGAAAAGCGGCGCGGATGCGTCCTGCCGCGCGCTTTCGTTCGTCTCATGCTTCGTTTCCATTCGGGATACCTTGTTCGTCGTTGGCGATGGGACTATTCTACCCAATTCCGACGGAGATTGCAACAAGGATTGCCAAGCGGCGAAGTCCATGATATAATAGCAGGCGGTTTTTCCGAGGAGAGTAAAGACATGGCGAACGATGCATTGGCCCAGAAGGCCCAGAATTTTTCCAACCGCGGAAGGCAGGCGCTGGAGGCGGGCAAGTACGATCTGGCAGTGGAGATGCTGGATCAGGCGCTGGCCTACTCGCCTGATACGCTCGAGACGCGGCGGCTGCTGCGCACGGCGCAGATCCTGCGCTTCCGCCAGAGCGGCTCGAACGGCCTCGGCCAGAAGTTCAAGTGCTGGCAGATGCGCTCGAAGATCGCGGGCATGGTGAAGAAGGGGCAGGGCGTGGAGGCGATGGCCGAGGCGGAGAAGCTGCTGGCCATCAATCCGCTGGACCCCGACAACATCGAGAGCGCGGTGAAGGCGGCGGAGGCGGCGGGCAAGCCGGAGGCGGCGGCGATATCCGTCGAGGCGGCCTACACGGCCGGCTCGCGCGATCCGGCGCTGCTGGAGCGCGTGGCCACGTACTACACGCTCGCCAAGCGCTACGACAAGGCGCGCGACGCGTACGCGAAGCTGCACGACCTCGCGCCGCAGGACCAGCGCATAATCCAGCTGCTGAAGGACGCCGAGGCGCGCGCGACGATGTCCGCCGGCTGGGACACCGCCACCGGCAAGAAGGGCGGCTTCCAGTCGCTCATCGCCAACAAGGAGCAGGCCAAGAAGCTCGACCAGGCGAACAAGGCCGTCATCACCGGCGACGACGCCGAATCGCTCATCGCCGAGAAGAAGGCGCAGATTGCCCGCGAGCCCGGCAACATGAACTTCTACCGGGCGCTCGCGCGCATATACGTGCAGAACAAGCGTTTCGACGAGGCGATTGAGACGATCGAGTCCGCGCAGCGCCAGGGCACGATTGACCCCGAGCTCGACCGCATGCTTTCTTCCGTGAAGACCTCGAGCTACGAGTACCGCATCGAGGAGCTGAAGAAGGCCGGCAAGATGGACGAGGCGGCGGAGGTCGAGGCGGAGAAGAACCAGTTCGTATTCGACGATCTGGCACTTCGCGTGCAGCGCTATCCGAACGACCTGCATCTGCGGTACGAGCTCGGCTACCAGTACTACACGTACGAGTACTACGACGAGGCCATCGAGCACCTGCAGCTGGCGCAGAAGAGCCCCAAGGACCGTCTCGACGCGCTCTACTGCCTTGCGATGTGCTTCATAAAGAAGGGTCAGCGCGACATGGGCGTGATGCAGCTCGAGACCGCCCGCGACCAGCTGCCGACGATGGACGAGCTGAAGAAGAAGGTCGTATACCAGCTCGGCCTGTGCGCGGAGGAGGCCGGAGATCTCGAGAAGGCGTACGCCTACTACAAGGACATCTATTCAGCCGATGTCACGTTCGCCGACCTGAACGAGCGTATGCTCCGTATCGGAAAGTCCCTGCAGGAACGGAAGTAGCCGCTGGAAGGACGTGGGGCATGGGACGTCTGCTTGCAGCATGCGCCAGGATCGCGGGGCCGCCGGCGTTCGCCCTCGCGGCGATCGCGGCGATGCCGGCGGCCGCGGAGCCGTCGTTCGCCGAACGCGCCGATGCGCTCTTCGCTATCGGGTCGCCCTCCAACCGGATCTCGCCGGTGGACTGCGGCCTTGTCAACGGGCACATCTCCCTGAACGGCTGGCTTGAGGACGTCGCCGAGGTGCGCGGCCTTTTTGCGCCGCCGTACCAGTCGGCCGATTTCTGCTTCGCCATGCGCGTGAACGGTGAAAGCGTCCGCGCGGCCTCGCACCTGTGGCGTCCGGAGGTGCTTCGCCGCATCGGCACCAACGGCGCGTGGCACGTGACGAGCCGCCTGTATCCAGTGTCGGGCGAGCGGGCCGCGATACTGGAGGTGGACGCCCAGAACATCTCCAGCATGCCGCGGCGGCTCCATGTGAACTGCCTTGTCGCCGGCGGGGTGTGCGCGCAGGACAAATGGCAGTTCGGCAAGCCCCGTCTGCCGCCGATGGCGACGCTCAGGTACGATGACTATATCGCCGTGATAGACGGGACGAAGGACGACTCGCAGGTGGCGGTGTCGCTGCCGGGCGGCGTGCGCGAGCTTGATTATCGCGGTGTGGAGCCGGGCGGCCGTCGCCGTTTCCATGTATGCTTCGCGATAGGACGCAAGGGCGATGCCGTGGCGCTCGCGAAACGCCTGCGGGCATCGCCTGCCGCCGCCATTGAGCGTTCCGTCGCCGACTGGCATCGGCGCGTCGACAGGCTCTTCTCCCGCTTTCCCGCGCTGGAGACCGATTCCCCGGAGCTGCAGCGGCTCTACTGCCGTTCGCTCCTGCACCTGCTGCTGAACGAATGGGATGTGCCTGAGTTCGGTCTGCATCCATACTACGCCACGGGTGGCATGAACGGCGGATGCGTGGGCAACTATCTGTGGAACCACGGCGAGGTGTACCGCCTTTGGCCGCTGCTCGACCCCGAGGCCGCGAAGGCGCACCTTCGCACGTTCCTCAGGCTGGATCTGACCAACTGCTACGCCTTCGAGCCGATGGGGCTGAAGCCGTTCGGACCCTACTATCCCGTCAACCAGGAGAAGGTCCTGCTGCTGGCGCATGCCTACGTGCTTGAAACGGGAGACAGGGATTTCCTGCGGGAGCCGCTTGACGGCAGAACTATCATCGAGCGTCTTGTGTCCGAGGCCCTGGCCCACGACGATCTTTCGAAGGACGCCGTGCTGGTGGACTACGGCTACGGCAACCACCATCTTGAACTGCGCAAGGAATACAGGTACGATGGCGTCATCCCTGACATGAACCTCCGCCGGGCGGTTGGCATGCGCCTTGCGGACGAGCTCTGCCGCCTTGCCGGGCACGATCCCAAGGTGGACCTCCGTGCGCGCGCCGATGCGTTGAAGCGCCTGGTGCGCAAGGAGCTGTGGGATGCCCGCGCCGGCTGGTTCGACAACGTGGAGCGCGAGAAGGGCGGCCGGCGCGACCGGCGCTGGACCATCCAGATGTTCAAGGCGCTGGGCTGGGGCGACTGGGCGCTCGACCCCGATGTGGAGCACGCGCTGGTGCGGCATCTCATGGATGAAGGCGAATTCCTCGGCCCGTACGGGCTGCATTCGCTCTCGAAGAAGGATCCGGCGTACGACGAGAACGATGTCGACAACGGAGGCCCCGGCGCATGCGTGTCGTTCGCGCCCGCCGTGGTGGACCGTCTCTATCGCAGCGGACGCGCCGCCGAGGCGGGCAGGATATTCAAGCGTCTCTGGTGGCTGGGCGGTTCGCTGCCCTACTGGGGCGATTCGCACTATGCCGACCGCATGGACTACCGGCGCGATACTCCCCTCCAGAACGACATACAGGGTGCGGCCCTCGCGCAGACCGTCATTTTCGGGATGTTCGGCATAGAGCCGCGCATGGATGGCTCCATTGAGGTTACGCCGCATCTGCCGGAAGGCGTAGGCTACATGTGCCTGCGCGATGTGAAGATGTCAGGGCGCCGGTTCGACATCATTGTCACGCGCTCGCGCGGCGTTGAGGTGGACGTGGATGGCCGCCGGCTCAAGGTGTTCAACGGCGATACCGTCCTCATCCCTTCGCGCACGGCCGCGCCCGCGCTTTCAACCGACAATCTGATGCCCAACGGCGATTTCGAGGATGGCGAGAAGGGCTGGCGCGTCGTACGGCCGGACGCATCTGTGGAGAAGGGGAAGGGTTTCGGCGGCACGGCGGGCTTCGTGTTCGAGATGAAGAAGGATGTCGAGCCTACATGGCCGCATTCCGTCCGGTTTCCCGTAGAGGGCGGATTCGCGTACAAGGTGGAAGGCAGGATGCGTACCGACGACTTCCATCTGTCCGAAGGTGCGAGCTTCTCGTTCAGCATGGCCGCGTACGACAAGGACGGGCAGGTCGTCCGGGGCGTGGGCGCGACGCTGCAGCGCATCACGGACAACGACGTCCGCAACGACGGCTGGTTCCGCGCGGAGGGGGTGTCGAAGGTATTCCCGATGGAGGCGAAGACCGCGGGTTTCTACATCTGGGCACCGAAGGGATGCTGGGGCAGGGTGCAGGTTGACGATCTTAAGGTTACGCCCGTGGCGGCGAACCCGATGGACGTGATGTTCACCACCTGCCAGCGCGACGAGGCGAGCGAGGGGGATGTCTCCTTCCGGGCGGCGTACGTGGTCAACCCCATGCGTTTCGCGCAGGCTGATCTCAGCGCCGAGGTGGAGTATCTCTCCACGAACGGCTGGGCGCGCGCGTCGGCGAAGGTCTCCGATGGCCTGGTTTCGGCGACCCTGCCCGTCGGGGCCTTCGAGATCGGCCGCAACGTGGTGCGCATGTACCTCCGGCATGGCGGCGAGGAGCTTGGCCGCACGCAGTGCATGTTCGAACGAACGATGGGCACGCCGCGTAGAAGGGTGTGCTTCGACCGTTTCGGGCGCACGCTGGTCGATGGCAAGCCGTTCTTCCCGCTTGGGATGTTCTACGGGGCCGTCACGGAAACGAATCTGCGCACGCTTGTCGAGGGGCCTTTCAACTGCATCATGCCTTACAGGGAGCGCGACGAGGACTTCGCACTTGCCGCCCGCTATGGGGTAAAGGTGATATACCACCTCAGCGGCGAGGCCCGGAACATCGACGCGGCATCGCCGGAGAGGGCCGAGGAGATCCATCGTCGCCACTTCGCGGCTCACGTGAAGCGACTGCGCGACAAGCCGAACCTGCTTGCCTGGTATGTGGCTGACGAGACGCCCCCCGCCTATCGCACGATACTGCGCGAACGGAGGTTGATGGTGCATGAGCTTGATCCTGACCATCCGACGTGGGCTGTGCTGGATCAGGTCGGGAGCGTGCGTCCGCTCGCCGACGGTTTCGACTGCCTCGGCATGGACCCCTATCCGATCGGCAACCGGGGCGACAGGAGCCGTACCGCCATTGGGATCGCCTCCGGCTGGCCGCTGGCGGCGCGCAGGGCCATGTACGACACGCGGCCGATGTGGCATGTGCCGCAGTGCTTCAACTGGGCGCACTACCGCAAGGAGGAGGCCAAGACGAACCCGAACCTGCGCTGGCCCACGGAGGAGGAGCTGCGCACCATGACCTGGCAGCCGATCGCGGCGGGCGCAAACGGGTTGATCTACTATTCGTTCTTCGACATCCACGATGCGAACCGTGGCTGGCCAAGGGAGGTCGTCGAACAGAAGTGGTGCGAGGTATGCACCATCGCGCGCGAGGTCAAGGCGAAGGAGGCCGTGCTCCTTTCAGAGCCGGGGCCGGCCGTGGCGCGCTGCCCGGATGGCGTCGTGGCGCGGACGTGGCGCACGGCCGACGGCAGGGTGCATCTGCTCGCGTGCAACACGCTGCGCGAGAAGGTTTCGGGGAAGGTCGCATTCGGCGGATTGGAGCTGGATGTCGATCTGCCGCCGATGGGCGTGCTTTTCAGGGATTTCCAGGACGCGAGATAGCGCAAGGCTGGGAAGTACATGTCAAACATGCGGGGAGGCCCGCAGAAAGAAGGAGAGGTAAAGATGAACATTCTGGCGGTCGGGGCGCATCCCGACGACATCGAATACAACGTGGGGGGCACGCTCCTCAAGTACAGGAAGCAGGGGCACAGCATCTTCATCGCCCTCACCACGAGCGGCAACACCGGATCGAACGTGATGACCGACACGAAGCTCATAGGCGAGACGCGCGAGAGGGAGATGCTCAAGGCTGCCGAGATCTACGACGCCAAGGTGCGTTTCCTGCGCAACGACGACGAGCGGCTTCTCGATACGAACGAGACGCGCACCCAGGTGCTGGACGCGATGCGCTGGGCCAACCCCGACATCATCTTCACCCATTCGCCGAAAGACGAGAGCCCTGACCACTGGATGACCTCGCATCTCGTGCGGGCGATGGTGCTGTCGCTGCCCGGCATCAACCAGCAGGCGAGCGAGAAGCCGTGCGACAAGCATGTATCGGTATTCACGTGGGAGCCGACCTTCGGCGTCAACAACCTGCCCGAGGCGCATGTGGACATCTCGGACGAATTCGATGCGAAGTACGCCGCCATCCAGAACCACGAGAGCCAGAAGGCGTACATGGACGTGTTCGGCTCGAAGCTCGGCGAGGACATGCGCATCTTCAACGCCTTCCGCGGGCTGCAGTACGGCTGCAGGTACGCGGAATGCTTCTCGGGATTCCGTATTCACGGGTACATGCCGGACTTCAGGCTCCTGCCCTGACGCGGCGCTTTACGGTGTGGTCTGGCCATGAAACGAAACGGACGTGAGGTATTCCTCGATAAGGTGCGCGCGGGCGCGATGCCGCTTGGCATAGCGGTGACGTTCCTGGACAGCGCCGTGACGGAGCTCGCCTGCGCGGCGGGCTTCGATTTCGTGTGGATCGACGGCGAACACGGCGAATTCGGCCGCGAGAACGCCATGCACCATCTGATGGCGGTCGACGGCACGGATGTGGCAAGCTTCTACCGCGTACCGGCCTGCGACCACACGGAGATAAAGCGCGTAATAGACTTCGCCCCGGCAGGCATCATCATCCCCATGGTGCTGGACGAGGTCGATGCCGCGCACGCGGTGTCGTACTGCCGCTACCCCATCCACGGCGGTACGCGCGGCGTCGGCCCGAGGCGCGGGCACAACTACGGTGCCGAGGACTTCGGGAAGTATCTCGAGACGTCCGCCCACGACCCTCTCGTGATCATCCAGCTCGAGCACATCGACGCCGCGCGCCGTCTCGACAGGATCCTGGAGGTTCCGGGCATAGACTCCATCCTGATAGGCCCTTACGACTTCTCCATGTCGATGGGCAAGCCCGGCATGTGGGACGATCCCGAGGTCTCCTCCGCGCTCGACGAGTGCTGCCGCAAGATACGCGAGAAGGGCATCATCCTCGGATGCTACACGGAAGGCAACTTCGACGTGTGGAAGCGGCGCGGCGTGCAGTACATGGGCATACGAAACGACACAAGCGCGATGTTCGAAGGCAGCCGTCTGCAGATCGCGAGGGCGAGGGAGGCGCTGGGGTGACGGTCGCGGCATCCTGCGCCGGAGGCGTCCGCCGGGCACTGGAGGCGAACCGCGCCGCGTACGATGCGATCCGCCTCGGCCTACGCGTCGGAATGACGGAGCTGGATGCGCATGCCATCGTGCAGGCTGCCGTGGACCGTGTCTGCGACGACGAATCCCACGAGTTCATAGGCGACTTCGTGGGCGGCGCGCGGAGCGGGGCGATCGAGGGACCACCCACGGATTACGCCTTCAGGCCGGGCGACCTCTTCATCCTGGACCTGTCGGTGCGGCGGGGCGACGTGTGGAGCGATACGTGCCGCACGTTCTTCCTCGGCCGGCCGACGCAGCGGCAGCGTGATGCATACGCCGCCGTGCTCGCGGCGATGGAGGCCGGCGAGAGGTGTGTCAGGGCAGGCGTCGTCGCATCTTCTGTCCGTCCGCGGATGCTCGCCGAGCTGGATGCGCGCGGCTTCGCAGGAATGATGCCGCATCACGGCGGGCATCTGGTAGGTCCTGAGCCGTACATGAAGCCAGCATTCGAGGACGGTTGCGACGGTCCTGTGGGCGAGGGCGACGTGTGCACGCTGGAACCCGGGACGTATGCCGCCGGCGAATGGGGCATCCGCGTTGAGAATGACTATCTCGTAGGTGCGGACGGACTTGAAGACCTCTTCGGCTATCCGCGGGACCTGGAGTTCTTTGTGATCGGAGGAAAGCCATGAAGGCTTGGATATGGAAGGGTGTCGACGACCTGGTGCTGGACGGGCACTATCCCGATCCGGATGCAAGGCCGGGATGGGTGGTGCTGAAGGTGTTGGCGGCCGGGATATGCTCCACGGATGCCGCCATAGTCTCCGGCCGGTTCGACGCGGGACGTCCGCCGGCGGTGCTCGGGCACGAGATATGCGGCAGGGTGGTGGCTGTCGGCGAAGGGGTTACGGCGGCGAAGGAGGGTGAGCGCGTCGTCGTGGAGACTTCGCTGGCCTGCGGATGGTGCCCGAAGTGCCGGTCCGGCAACAAGCATCTGTGCCGCGAGGCCGGGGAAATCGGCTTTCCGCCCTACGATGGCGGCTATGCCGAGTACGTCGCCGTGCCGCAGGGCTGCGTGAGGCGCATGCCCGACGTGATGACGGACGACCAGGGCGCCATCCTGGAGGCGTCGATATGCCCGTTTGGACGCATCTACCGCGATGGCCTCAGACCTGGCGCTACCGTGCTGGTGCAGGGGTGCGGGGTCGGAGGGCTTTCGTTCCTGCAGGCGGCGAAGATATGCGGCGCGAGCAAGGTCATAGTCGCCGCGCGCAACGTCCGGCGGCTCGAGACCGCGCGCAGGTTCGGCGCCGACGTGACGGTGAACGTGAAGGACGAGGATCTGGAATCGCGCGTGATGGAGGAGACCGGGGGAGAGGGCGTGGATCTTTCCATCGACGCCGCCGGCGCCGCGTCCACGATCGACGCCGCAGTGCGCTACTGCACGAAGGGCGGCAGAGTGATGCTGTACGGCATCCCGCCGGACGACGTGCCCATCAGGTTGCCGGTGAAGGACATGCTCTTCCGCCAGATCACCATCTCCGGCGGTACGAACAACGAGCTTGCCTGGGTGCCGCTGATGGAGCTCATCGCGGCGGGGAGGTTCAACAACCGCGACATGGTCACGCACCGTTTCGCGTTCGACGAGCTGCCGCAGGCCATGCGCACCGTGTCGGAGCGTCCGGACGGTCTCATCAAGGCGGTGGTCAGGATGGAAGGCTGAAAGGAACGGACAATGAAGATAGTGAAGGTGGAGGCGATCCCCGTCCGCCAGAAGGGCGAGATCAGGGAGATCAACGACAGTGCGCAGGACGGCATCATCGTGCGCGTCACGACAGATGAGGGAATCGTCGGCTACGGCGAGGTGGACTCCGCGCCGTGGGTGATAAAGTCCATCATCGAGTCGCCGATCTCGCACCGTACGTGCCAGGGGCTCGCGAACGTGGTGGTGGGACGGGATCCCTTCGACTACCGCAAGATCTGGGACGACATGTACCTGCACTGCAACTTCTACGGCAACCATGGCGCGGCGATACAGGCCATGAGCGGCATCGACATCGCGATCTGGGACATACTAGGCAAGGCGCTAGGCAAGCCGATCTGGCAGCTCCTGGGCGGCAAGTACCGCGACAAGGTACGCTGCTACGCCTCCGTGCTGATGCCGTACACCGAGGCCGAGGCGAAGGAGGAGGCCCTCAGGTGGAAGGAGAAGGGCTACACCGCGATAAAGCTCGGCTGGGGCGGCTTTGAGCAGGATCTCGCCACGGAGGTCAGACTGGTCAAGGCCGCGCGCGAGGCCGTGGGCGACGACATCGACCTCATCTTCGACATCGGCTACATCCCCTCCGACAGGGTGACCATCGATGTCGCCTCACGCATCCAGTTCGTGAAGGCCATCGAGAAGTACAACCCATACGCCGTGGAGGAGGCGCTCTGGCCGCACGACTACCTTGGCTACAAGCGCCTGCAGGAGTCTACGCCGGTGCGCATCGTGTGCGGCGAGAACGAGACGACGCGCTTCGGCTTCAAGCAGCTGATAGACTACTGCAGACTGGGATTCGTGCAGCCGGACATCACCCGCTGCGGCGGCATCACCGAGGCGGTGCGCATCGCGTCCTACGCCGAGGTGAACGCCATCAACGTGGTGCCGCACTGCTGGAGCTCCGGCATCGTGGAGGCGGCGTCGCTGCAGATCATCGCCTCCATACCGAACGCGGAGCTGCTCGAATACTGCGAGCAGGATACTCCCATACGCCACGACCTCGTGCCTGACGACATTCCCGCCGTGGACGGCTACGCGGCCGTGCCGACGAAGCCCGGCCTCGGCATCGAGGTCTCCGACGAGGCAATCGAGTTCTACAGGTGCGATAGTTATTAGTCGCTAGTCGTTAGTCGTTAGTGGCTAGTGGTTAGTCGTTAGTGGCTAGTGGTTGGTGGTTAGTGGCTAGTGGTTAGTGGTTAGTGGTAAGTCGCTAGTGGTTAGTGGTTAGTCGTTAGTCGCTAGTGGTTAGTGGGTAGTAGGTAAGGAGGTTGGTTGATGGCAAAGGGGAACAAGCTGACGATCGCCGTGATGTTCGGCATGGTGTTCATGGTGGGGTTTGTCACCATGTTCACGGGGCCGCTTGCAGCGGTGGTGAAGACGCAGTTTGGTGCGTCTAATGCGCTGTCGCAGTTCGGGTCGTCCGCCAACTTCCTCGCCTACCTCTTCATGGGCCTTCCGTGCGGGATGATCCTCAAGCGCAAAGGCTACAGGTTCACGTCGCTTGCGGCCGTCTCGGTCGGAATCGTCGGCGTTGCGCTGCAGGTTCTCGCGGGCTTCGTCGCCTCGTTCGGCGTGTATGTCGCGGGCGCGTTTGTCGCCGGGCTTTCGATGTGCATGCTGAACGTCACTGCGAATCCGCTGCTCAACACGCTGGGCGGTGGCGGCAACGGCGGCAATCGCCTCGTCCAGTACGGCTGCACGTTCAACTCCGTCGGCGGCATGAGCTCGCCGCTGATCCTCGGCTTCCTCATCGGAAACGAGATAGCCAGCGCGAACGTGCTGGACGCATTGCCGGTCCAGATCGCCGCACTCGCGTTCTTCCTGTTCGGCTTCGTCGTCATCTTCCGGGCAGAGATACCCGAGCCGCACCTGGAGCCGAATGCGCCTTCGCCGTGGAAGGACGTCTGGGCGTGTTTCAGGTTCAGGCACTTCGCGCTCGGGGCGCTTGCCATGTTCCTTTTCGAGCCGGTCGAGTGCGGCATCTGCAACATGGTGAACCTCTACCTCACGGCCGAGGGGACGCAGGCATACGCGGGCGCGGTTGTTGGCGGGGCCATGGTCTCGGCCTACTGCGCGTTGATGATGGTCGCGCGCTTCGGAGCGGGCATATTCGGCAACCGTGTCTCACCGCGGGCGATGATCTCGTCGGCGTGCGCCTTCTGCATCGCGCTTCTCCTCGCGGCCGTGAACATGCCGTTCGTGAAGATCATGGTGCCGTTCACATCGGTTTCCGTTCCGCTTTCGGCGGTGCTGATGACGCTCTGCGGCCTAGGCATCTCGGTGATGTTCGGCGGCATCTTCAACCTGGCGACGGAGAGCCTCGGCCGCCTCGTGCCGGTCGCGTCCGGAATCACCATGTCGCTCGTCTCGGGCGGTGCGCTTCTCGCCGTCGTCGGCGTCGTCACGGATCGCTTCGGCCTGCTCTCCAGCTGCTACGTATTCACGGGGCTTCTCGCCTACATTCTCTACTACGCGGTCATCGGCTCTCGCACCAGGCCATTGTAGGGCGATATGAACGGCAGACCAAGAATTCTTTCCCTTGACGCGCTTCGCGGGTTCGACATGGTGTGGCTCATAGGTCTCGCTGCGGCGGTGCGTGCCTTCTGCGGTACGTTTCCGGGCGGGGAAGAGTGGTGGCTCGCAAGGCAGATGCACCACTGCAGCTGGGAGGGCTTTGTCCTCGCGCTTGGGGCATTTTGCTTCGCATGGCTGTTTCTCTGGCTTCTGTACCGGGCCAAGATCTTCATAAAGGCATAGGAGAAGTAAATCATGGCAAACCTCAATGGTGGTGTAGTGAAAATGGCCGGCGCGTGGACTGTCCTTGCGCTGCTGGTGGCGGTGTCGTACGTTGTATCCGCCGCAGACGCATCCGCCAAGGATGCCGAGTGGATCGACGTCACGGCCGCGAACGGCGTGAAGGACGACTACTATCCGCTTCAGGCCGCGCCGGACAGGTGTTCATTCAGGTTCCGCGTGATGCGGAACCCGGACAACACCATCGGCGTGGAGGCGTACGTCCGCGACGATAGGATCGTCACCGACGACAGCCCCACCGGGTCGATCTCCTGTCCGACATGGAAGGACGACTGCCTGGAGGTATTCTTCGATGGCGACGGCGACCGCAACCCCAACACGCGCGGCCCGGACTGGAACGACAACCCGACGCCTTGCAACGCCGGCGGCGAATACGCCATTGCCGCGAACGGTGCCACGCAGAGCGACTACGCGTCCGCAAAGAAGTGCTTCGGTACGCTGTGGGGAGGCACCGCCAGGCCCTGGCTTGAGAAGGGCGTACGTATCGGCACGCACTATAGGCTCTGGTTCTCGTGGAAGTGCCTGAACCGTCCGGCGCCGCCGCCCGACGAGGAGGTGACGGTCCGGATGACGGTATGCATACACGACGACGATGACGGCGGCGCATGCGACTACGCGCTCTACTGGAAGGGGAATCCGAAGTATCCATTCGCCGACGAAAGCGCCTTCGGGGAATTCCGTCTCGGCAGGGTACTTCCGCGACCACTTCCGAGGCCATGAATTTTTTTCATTTTCCCTCTTGCGCGGGCGGGGGAGGTTTGGTATACTATGCCCCCGTCCGCCACCCCGGGCATCCCCGGGCGCGGCCAGATCCTTGAAAACAGACGGTGCTGAAGAGCGCGGACCCGAGGCCGTCCCCCTGCGCGGGGGGCTGCGGAAGGGACGCGGGACACAAT
>JAFXTB010000031.1 GCA_017525225.1 Kiritimatiellia bacterium | reverse complement strand
GACGGCGCTTCGAAGCCGAGCAGTTCATTGGGGGACGTGTCGAACAGGTAGCAGAGTTCAAGAAGCATGTCGAGCTTTGGCTCTCGCTTGCCTTGCTCCCATTGGCTCAATGCAGGGTTAGTGATTCCAAGGGCGTTCGCGCTTTGCACGAGCGTCATTCCTTTGGCCAACCGTGCGGCCTTCAAATTGTCTCCAAAAACCGACATAAAAGATTCTAACAATTTGTTTGATTTTGTCCTTGTGCCCGCTCTAACGATTTGTTAGAATGTTCACCGTTGTGCGGCACAACAGGCTGCATGATACCAAAAACCAGTAAAACCGACAAGGAAAGGATACGCAAGAATGCGCAGAGTAGTGCTAAACCGCAACGGGCAGATCAGCCCCAAGGGCCGCGAGACGTCTGATCTCAAGGCCGGTCAGTTCAAGGTGGGGGAGCATGTCATGCTCAGCATCACCGGCGACTGCTGCTATCATCGGAAGGCGTTCGAGGAGTTCGAGGTGATCGAAGTCAAGCCTTGCTCCCGTTTCGGGGGCGGCCGCGAGACGGTCACGTTCCAGCGCGTGCCGAAGCGCCCGAAGGAGGTGAAGTGATGGAATCCATGATCCAGGACATGTTGCCGGGCAACCTGCCTGACGGGGCTGACGGCGTGGAGCCGATGTCTCGGGGCGAGCGTCACATGAGCAAGGTGGAGGCCGCCGCCATCCTCGGCCGCATGGCGGCCACCAGCTGGGTGACCGTCGACGAGGTGACGGCGCTCGAGATGGGCGCGCGGCGTCTGATGAACCGTCACTTCCAGCGCCAGCGCAACTGGGCGCGCCGCCGGGAGCGCAGCCCGGAGACCGATGGGGAGGAGGTGAAGTGATGCTACCCATCAACGAGATGAACCAGCTGTTCCTTGCGACGCACACGGACATCCGGCGGAAGATTCGCGCCGCGTATCGCAAGTCGCGCCCGGCGGTGATCGTGATGTCGATCAAGCCGAAGTACGCCAAGGCGATCTATGAGGGCAGGAAGAACTGGGAATTTCGCAAGGCGCCGCCGCCGATCTGCAAGGCGATCTACATCTACGAGTCGGCGCCCGTCTCCAAGATCACCGGACGGGTCGTGTTCTGTGCCTCCGTGACCGGCATGTGGATTGACGTGTGGGAGATGGTCAAGACAAACAAGTGTTTCACGCGCAACCTCCCCGGCATCAAGCTGGACGAACTGGAGGACTACGCGGGGAAGCACGACGTGACCGCGCTGCGCGTGTTCCAGGCCGAAAGGCTCGAGCATGAGGTCACGTTCGGCGCGAAGCCGCCTCAGAACTGGGGACGGTTCGCCGCGACCTACCGCGACACGCCGAAGAAAGAAGTGGAGGCGCAGTGATGGACAAACTAATAGATTGGCTCTGGCCGATATTTCTCGGGCTGTTTGTTGGAGGCTTGATCGTACATGACTTCAACAAATACCTTGACACCGAGAGAGAGAAGTACAAGGCAAGGGAGACGGTGGAATTGTTCCGTCGCAGAGTTGATGAAATCGACCGCAGGGTTGATGCGTTGGATAGGAGGATTGACGCGAATGAGCGTCTACTTGACTCCGTGGTAAAGAAAATCACTGCTGGAGGGAAGCGATGAGGCCGCAGCAACAGGACATCTTCGACGAAGCCGCCGACTTCGTTCGGCGTACTCTCGACGTGCTTGAACGCCACGAACTCCGGTTACGCGACTTCGAGGACGTCAAGGCGGACGAAAATGACCCGTATTCTATCGATGTGGGCGAAGTGGCGGATGCGATCAGCCTTGCGCGCGACGAGCTTACCGATGCGCTGGAACTGATGAGGGCATTTGACAAGAACGCCGGTAGCGGCGTGGAGGCATCGCGTCCTGTTCGCGGCGATAGCATCTCCGCGCCACGCCCCGAACCGCTTACGCCCGAGGAAGAGCTTGCCGACACGATCAAGCGGCAGAATGAGGTGATGTGATGAAGGCGACTTCGTTCTTATGTCTCGCATGGTTTGATGCCTCGATTGCTCAAATAATGTGCCATGAGGCCGGAAAGTGCTGGAGGGCTGGCTATGTTTGCGATTGTGTCGCGTACGGTGTGATTGTATTCGTGCACTTCTTCGTCTTTTGCGTGCTTCTCGACAAATACGCCGATGCGAAGTCGAAGGAGGAGAAGAAAGAAGGAGTATGACATGAATGACCTCTTCACGCACACCATCTGCGAAAGCAACGGCGACATCCCCAGCTGGATGATCTACGCCATCTGCGCGCTGCCGTTCGTGCTCGTGCTGCTCGACTTCCTGGGGGCGCGATGAATCCGCCCGCCTCATGTGCCGAGCTGGCGCGTCGGCTGAAGCTTGACGCCGTGCCTCTTCACGGGCGCACCTATCACGACATGCGCCTCGCCGCCGACCTGATCGAAGTCCTCACCAGTCCGCTGACGAACGCGGACGGCGCGCTCGAATTTCTCCTCGAAAGGAACCCCTCGTATTACCACGCCGAACAGGAGCCAGAACGATGAAGCGAACCAGGCACAAGGCACAAGGCCCCAATCACCGCCGGTCGCCGCGCCCGAGCGCGAGCGGCTACAACGAGAGCGAGCTGGCGCGCGCGGTCGGCGTGTCGCCCTCGACCGTCCACCGCGTCCTCGCGGGCGAGCGCAAGCCGTCGGCGGCGCTTGCCCGCGCGCTGGTGCGGGCGGGCGTCTCGCCGAGGAGGATGCCATGACCGAGCAGGGCGAGCTGTTCCCCGAGCTTCTCCCTGCGGGCGCCGTGGCCGCGCCCCAGCATGAGGCGGCGTCCGTCCTTCTGGAGGGACTGCCCGACAAGGCCACATGCACCGTCCCGGAGGCCGCCGTTTTCCTTGGCGTGTGCAAGCGCCAGGTGGAGTACCTGGTCGCCGACGGCACCCTGCTCGCGGCGTACGCGAACAGGTCAGACGCCGCAGAGCGGATCAATGCGCGCCCGATCGTCCGCTCCGCGCGCCCCTACGACGCGGCGCGAACAAAGTTTCTCACGCTGGAGGAGCTTCGCCTGAAGCGCTCCAACGTGGGCCTGTAGACAACCAACCCAAAACCGAAAAGGAGCCATCAAGATGAGGATAGACGGAACCGTGCATTGCTTTTTCGAGCAGAGCGGCGTATTCAAGGACGCCTTCAACGCCGTGGGCCTCACGGCGTTAGACTACGACATAGCCAACCGCTATGGTCGCACGGACCATGTCATGGATCTCTTCAAGGAGATTGACAATGCGTATCTGGGGCAGGAAAGCGTGTTTGACGACATGACACAGGATGATCTCATCATGGCATTCTACCCGTGCATATACTTCTGCCAGATGTCGCAGTTCGCCCAGAGTCTCAACTACACCAACTATAGGGCGATTACGCAGGCGGAGGCATGCGACAGGATAATCAAGCGGCAGATGAAGCGCGACGAATACCTGGTGCGCCTTACGAAGTTCGTCCGTGTATGCCTTGCGAGGAACCTGCGCATGATCTTCGAGAACCCGATCACCGGATCGTTCCTGTGCAACTATTTCCTCAAGCCTCCGACGCTGAAGGACAACAACCGGATGATGCGCGGAGATTATTTCGTCAAGCCAACCGGCTACTGGTTCTGGAACTGCGAGCCGACGGACGGTTGCACCGTGCAGATGGACAAAGTCAAACGGAGAGTGAACGACGCGCCGCGTCCGAAGCACCCCGGCGCATGCTCGGAAGAGCGCTCCGCGATCTCTCCGGACTACGCGCGCAACTTCATCGCGGATTTCATTCTCGGCGACGCGTACACCAAGTGCGGTGGATGCGGTGCCAGCGTCCTTATCCACGAAAACAACGAAGTCGACAGCAGATACTACTGCAAGGATTGCATTGACACAGCCATCTACGAGGCCGATCGTGCCGAAGGATGGTGTTGACTTCACTTTAGCTTTTATGTTCTAGGTTTTAGCTGTTAGAACCAGAACCTAAACCCAAAACCAAACACCAAAACCGAAAAGGAGCCATTATGGCAACGAAGAAGATGAGAGCCGAAACGTTCGGCAGCGTGGACGAGTTCCGCGCCGCCGTGAACCTGATCGCGAAGCAGGTGCTCGCGATCCGCAAGGAGGAGCTGGCCCGCGACAAGGCGGTGCAGAAGATCCTCGACGAACGCAACGCCGTCATCGAGGCGCTGAAGACTGAGGCCGCCGGGCTGCTCGGCCTGTGCGACACCTACGCGAAGGACCACCGCGAGGAGGTGTTCCCGAAGGGCACGAAGACCGGCGAGACGGAGCTTTGCCAGTACTTCCTGCGCCTCGGCGCGCCGGCGCTGAAGCCGCTCAGCGGAAAGTGGAAGGAGTCGGACATCCTCGCGGCGGCGAAGGCCGACCCGGCGTGGAAGTCGTTCGTGCGCGTCAAGGAGTCGCTGGACAAGGACGCCGTGAAGGACGCGGCGTTCGACGACGCGGAGCTCGCGGCGCACGGTCTCAGGATCGCTCAGACGGAGCGTCTCACGGTCGAACCCAAGGTCGAAAGCCTGTAAGAGGAAAGAGTACCAAAATGAAGATCAAGAAGCAAGCCAAAACCGAAAGCCGCGAAGTGGTGCCCGTCGAGGTCGTCACGCCGGACGTGATGCCGACCGACGCGCAGATCGCCTCGCAGATCGCGGAGGACATCCGCAACGCGGAGCTGGGCGCGTTCTGCCGGGTGCGCGCGGGCGTGGGCCTGTGCAACTTCCGCGACATGAACGCCCACGGCATG
>JAFXTB010000030.1 GCA_017525225.1 Kiritimatiellia bacterium | reverse complement strand
ACGGGGTAGTAGAGCTCGCTCGGCGCGACGAGCATTCCTTTATTGACGTATTGCGCAATGCTCTTTGCGTATGCCCGCGCACTTGAGAAGTCCAGCACGGGCACGAAACGGTTCCAGTAGCCGCGCTCCGAGCACCGTACGCTCGCATACTGCCCCGCCGGGCTTGCGGCGGTCAGCGCGACGATGGCCCATCCCCACTTGACGCACTGCGCGGCTACGTGGAGATAAAGCGCGTCGTGGTTCAGCCCAGCCGCCTCGATCAGCTTTTCGCCGAAGGAGAAGTTGACGTGTATGCCGCAGTACGCCATCAGCCGCTTGCCGTATTTCGCGGCTAGGTAGTTGCGGTAGGTTGACTTCCCGGCGAAGGCGCCTTCAAAACGGGCGGGGATGACCTCGGACTCGTCTGCGATCGGCGGCGGGTTGGAGTTCGTCCACAGCCGCTCCCCCTGCGGTGCTATGGCCGCGCGGATCTCCGCGTTGATTTCCTTCAGCTCCTCCACGGCCTCTTTCGCCGTCGGCCATACGCGCGTGTTGATCTCCGTCTGGTTCTCGCAGAAGTCGCGGACGATACGCGGATGGTCGGCGGGGAACGGGTGCGGCGTATGCGCCATCCGTCCGTTCGCCGTCACGCGCAAGGCTTCGCGCTCCAGTCCGAAGTTGCCGTCGAAGGCCAGCGGACGCAACCTGGGTTCACGAATATCAAGCATGGCGAACCTTCTTCCCTGACGACAACGCGCCGTAGTCTCTGGCGATGTTCTCGATTGACTCGCCGTGCGCCAGCCGATCTAGCTGCTCAAGGGCGGGATTTGTGAGCATGTCGGCGCGGCGGCGCAGCGGATCGAGGAGCGGCTCCTCGCCGAAACCACGTCGCGCGAGGCCCTTGGCCGACAGGTCGAGTATGCGGTGCAGCTGCATGACAAGTGCGGGGCGGTCGATGAAGGCAGGCCATGCGCGCCGTGCCATGATGCCCCGCAGTTCAGCGGCACCGTAGCCGTGGCCGTACAGGGACGTATCGGTGGAAAGCAGGTCTACAAGCTCGTCCACGCATTCAGCAAGCCCGGCATGAAACGCCGCCGGGATGAAGGCGTCCTGGACGGGCTGTTCGCAGACCGAGCGGAACTCGATCGTGCCGCGTTGCGTCAGATCCTCGAATTTGAACGGCCTGAGCCAGGCGACGTCCTGTGCGTGTGGCGCGAACAGGCAACGGCGGTGCGTCTGGGCCTTGCCGTCCCAATATTCGGCCACGATCGTGCCCTTGGCGATGTATTCCGTCAGCGGGATGGGCTCGAAGTTGAGGTACCAGCCGCTGCGTTCCGTGCAGTAGATGCTGGTCGATTCCAGATAGCCGACGAGATCGGTCAGCGAACGCAGCGTAACTCCATACATCCCGCAGTTGTGCGGATTGAGTCCATGAAGGCTGTGGCTCCAGAGCTGGTCGCGTCCGCACAAAAACTCGCCCCGGTCGCCGAACGGCGAATTGGCGAACAACACGGCTTTGAAGGGTTCTAGCGTGTTGAAGGCGTTGATGGTCGGCACGACGGTGTTCTCGCACACATCAACCTGCGCCTGCGAGGCGCAGGAGAAGAGGCCGAAGTCTGGATGGTCATGGAAGCGTGGCGAGCCGCCATACTTCGAATACGACTTCAGGTGGTGCAGAAGCATCCTGTATCGGCCGTTGCCGATTGGCTCTGGGCGGTTCTCCCGCCAGCGCGGATTGATCCCCATGCCGGTCAAGGCGTGTCCGCGTCGGTTGAACGCCTCCTGAAGAACGGGGTAATAGTCGAGGAAGCGGGCATGTACGGCCGTTAAATCTTCGTCTGGGCCGAAGGAAAGCTCGAGGGTGTTGAACGAGCAGTCGAATGACAACTCGTCTCCGGTCTTCGGAGCGCGGGCGCGGTAGAGCGCCCCCGTGTCGTCGAGCGCCGTATCGGGAAAGTCGAAGCGCGCCAGAAATTCCTCGGTCGCCGCATGGACGGCGTCAAAGTCGGTCGCTTCCCCGGGCGTGAGGTTCCAGACGGGAAGCTCCAGCTCGACGCCAACTCGCCGCGTAGGCGGGCGGCGAAGCGGCGCGAAGAAGCGCCGATCGATGGCGGAGGCGAGGTCCGTGATTGTGTCTGGTGGCTCGAACATTTCGCCGTAAATTATATTCCATCTTTCCCCATAAAGGATAATACTTAGTTTCTATCGTTCCCGATAGGAGAATCCTATGCCATCGAGAATGCATGGATATCCCCCCCGACCCGGAACATCCGGGTGTCCAGTCTCCGGGCTTCCCCAAATCCGTGGGAAATGGTAGAATATCGGTGATCGGACAAACCGAGAGGGAAACCTAATGACACTGAAAAGCAAGATAGCCGGATCGTGGTATCCGGGTACGGAGCGTGAGATACGGGCCCTTGGTGAAAGGTGGGAGAAGGACGCCGCCCGCGGCGATGTGGGGACGGCCGAAACCCCGAACGTCCTCGTCCTGCCGCATGCGGGATGGGCCTATTCCGGGGAGACAGCCTGGACCGCGGTGCGCGGCGTGCGCAGAGCCCCCTTCCGTCGCGTCGTCGTCCTCGCACCTAGCCACCGGGCCTGGATCGAGAACAGGCTTGTGGCCCCGGATGCCGACGCGGTTGCCACGCCGCTTGGGGAGATCAAGATCGACCGTGAATGGCTCGACCGTCTCGCGCTCCTTGCGCCCGTGGCCCGCAGCGACCGCGTCCACGATGCCGAACATTCGGCGCAGATCGAATATCCCCTTCTCCAGCTCGCGCTCGGGAACGGCTTCTCGATAGTGCCGCTGGTCATGGGATCTTTTGGGCAGGACCAGATGGGGATGTGCGCCCGCGCGCTGGCGAGGCTGATGGATGCACAGACGCTGCTCGTTGTGTCGTCCGATTTCACGCACTATGGAGACGACTTCTCCTACACGCCATTTGGCAAGGATGGCGGCGAAAATGTGCGCAGGCGCGTGGCCGCGACCGACGACGAGGCGTTCGCCGCGATGGCCAGGGGCGATGCCGACGGTTTCTCCGCGTTCATAGTGCGTACGGGCGCGACGATCTGCGGACACGTGCCGATAGAGCTCGCCCTACGCGCCTTCCCGCCGAATACCGCCCTTGTGCGCCGGAAGTATGCGACGTCGAGCGACGATTGCGGCGACTATTCGCGCTTCGTATGCTATCTTTCCGCATCGGGACGCGCGAAGTGGCAGGGGGAGGGGAAGACCGTCCTCTCCGCCGAAGACAGGGCGTACCTTCTGCGTGTCGCAAGGCAATCGCTTGAAAATGCGGTACGTGGCGGAAGTCGGCGCGGCGCCATGCCCGAGACAGGCGACGCACCGAAGGCGACGCTCGCGAAGATGGGCGCGTTCGTGACGTTGAACGACAGGACGACGGGAGCGCTGCGCGGCTGCATCGGCGAGATACTGCCAATGCGCCCGCTCGTAGAGGCCGTAGCCGCGCGAGCCGTGGATGCGGCGCTTCACGATCCACGCTTTTCCCCGGTGACGGAGCGCGAACTGGGTGGACTGCGCGTCGAGGTGTCCGCCCTTACGCCGCCAAGGCCAGTGGCATCGTGGCACGACATCGTGCTGGGGCGCGACGGCATGACGTTCGAGAAACAGGGACATTTCGCGGTGTTCCTTCCGCAGGTTGCGCCAGAGCAGGGCTGGGATCTGCCGACGACGCTCTCCTACCTCTCGCAGAAGGCAGGGCTTTCCGCCGACGCATGGCGAAATGGCGGCAGGTTCGAGACGTTCCAGGCAGAGGTATTCCATGAGTGATGCCGGAGGCGTGGTCTGCACGACGTGTTCCCGCCATTGCCGCCTTCCCGACGGCGCTACGGGGTTCTGCCGCGCGAGACGGGCGGAGCGCGGGCGTGTGATCGCGGCGAACTATGGCCGGATAACGTCGCTCGCGCTCGATCCGATCGAGAAGAAGCCGATCGCGTTCTTCAAACCGGGTGGCTGGATACTCTCCATTGGTTCCTACGGCTGCAACCTGCGCTGTCCGTTCTGCCAGAACGACGAGATATCGCAGCATGGCGGGGACGAAGTGCCGTGCCGGACGACGACACCTGCGGAGCTTGCCGACCTGGCGGCGCAGCTCAGGGACGAACGCGGCAACATGGGGCTCGCATACACCTACAATGAACCGCTTGTAGGGTGGGAGTTCGTGCGCGACTGCGCACGTGAGATTCGTGCGAGGGGCATGTCCAACGTGCTCGTCTCGAACGGATGTGCGAGCGAGGAGGTGGTTGCGGTGCTCGCGCCTCTCGTCGATGCGGCGAACATCGACCTCAAGGGACCGTCGCAGAGGTACTACGACTGGGTAGGCGGCGACTTCGCATCCGCGTGCCGGACGATTGCGATGCTGCACGGGTCAGGATGCCATGTGGAGGTTACGACGCTCGTAGTGCCCGGACGAAACGACGACGATGCGGACATGGCCGCGACAGCCGATGTTGTCGCCTCGATCTCGCCGGATATTCCGCTGCATGTAACGCGCTTCTTCCCGCGCTGGCGCATGGCGGATGAGGAACCCACCCCCGTGGCAACCATCCGCAGGCTGGCGGATGTCGCCCGCAACCGGCTGCGCCACGTGTTGGTCGGTAACTGCTGAAACAGGAGACGATGCACCCGAGAAGAACGGGGGTGGGCAATCTCCGCAAGGCACCAACCACGGAAAACACTGAGGCCCGCGTTCGCGGGACACTGAAGTCAGCACGAAAGAAACCTCTGGGCATCTTGCTGGCATGTATCCACCTTCCATACACCGATATTTTAGGATGGGAAATCATCGGCTGAAATGCGTGAAACACGCATTCTACAGCCATTTCCGTGCCGCACAAGGGTGCGTTTCCGAGTATTCCGTGGTTGAACCACCTAGCAGGATTTTATAAAACAGGAGAGAAACGCCCGAAACTGGTGCACCTGCCGGGGTGTGATTTTAATTCGTTGAAAATCTGAGCCATATTACGCCGCGCTCCTGAGCTGTGCGATGATGGCGCAGACGCACGCGGCGTTGTGGTGACGCCAGTGCATCCCCGCCTGCTTGCACCTCCGCGCCACGAGGATT
>JAFXTB010000029.1 GCA_017525225.1 Kiritimatiellia bacterium | reverse complement strand
GCGGAAAGAGATTCTATGGCGTTTCCGAAGTTCTCGGGTGGCGGAAGCGCCTTGTCGTATGCAAAGCCGGCCTTCTCCAGCCGTTCGCGGACATGTTCGGCGAACGACGTCTCGAAGTCAGCGATACTCGTCGTGGTGACGTCGTTGAACTCGAAGTGGATCACGGGGTACTTCTCCCAATTCCAGTCAGTCCCGCCGATGTACAGCCCATCGAAGAGCTCGCGCCGTCCGGAGAAGAGGGCCTTGAGCGCCGAAAGCGTGAGCGACTTGCCAAACCTCCTCGGACGCGAAATGAAGAAAAGGCTGGTGTTGAGGTCGGTGACCATGCGGTGCATGAACATCGTCTTATCGACGTATATGCAACCCCTCGCACGCAGCTTCGGGAAGTCCGCCGTGTCTGTCGCTATCGGTCTCATCGCCGCACATTATACCAAAATATCCGATAAGATGCACGGAAAGTTCGCGGTTCTCTTTCCTTCGGCCGCCTGCCTTTCAAGCCACGTCCGTGGTCATTCCAGCAGAAGCTTCGTCCATCTGCATGGGATGAGCGACGCTAGCAGGCAGAAAAGCCACGTGAGCAGAAACACTACGCATCCAGCCTTGAACGTCTGCGCCGCCAGGCCCATGTGCGGGAAGAGGAAGTTCTCCGCGATGCGGCCTACGAAGATGTGCGCGAAGTACACACCCATGGAGAATCGCGAGGCGAACGCCACGCCAGCATGGACGCAACCCGGAAGCCTTTCCAGCGGCAGGAAGTGGAAGGCGGTGAAGAGGCTGGCGGCCACGGCGAACATCTTTAGTCCGCAATAGTAGAACCCCGGCGGCTTCACGAACACTTCGCACCCGATGAAGAACCAGGCGGCGAGCGCACCGGCGGCGGCAAGCGACATGCGCGTCGCGGCTGGTAGCTCCGCCCAGTCGGCGCGGCGCGTTCCCGCAATCAGGCCCAGCACGGCGTAGGGCATCATCGGGAACACGCGGCCGAGGGGATTGCGCACCTCGAAGCAGAAGCCCTCGAAGAGCCATTTGTTGAGGCCCGTGTAGTCCAGCACCTCCGCCACCGCGAACACCGCCAGCAGCCCCACCGCCACGTGCCGTGGACGCACCAGCCGGAAGAACGCGGCGAAGAAGGCCGTGAGGATTATCAGCACCGCCTGGAACCACATCTGCGATCCGAGCGCCTTGGTGGTGCCGAGCATCAGCTGGTAGCCTAGGTCGCGGAAGGTCACCTTGAACACCTCGGAAAACGGCGAAAGCGCCGCGAACACGGCGGAAGAAATGAGCGACCATGACGCGAACGGGACGACCAGCCGCACGAAACGCGATCTGAGCCACGCGCCGTCGTTGCGACGGAACCTTTCGGCGGCAAGGAAGAAGGATGTGAGCATGAACACGGGTACCGCGTACGCGCGCATGGCTTCTATGAGCCATGTGCCGGGCGGCACCTTCCAATTGGTGGTCCCCAACGACCAGAAGTGGACCATCACAACCTCATAGCACATCCATAGCTTGAGCAGCGCCAAGCCTATGTTGTAGCGTTTCTGTACTGAATCCGCCATAAAATCAATTGCTCCAGGCGCATATTCTAGCACAAACACGGTTGCGGCTCAAGGTGGCCGTAAAACTTTGACAGTTTTCCACTTGATTTCCGGCGGAAAAGGTGTATATTATAAAAGGCAAACGCAAGCACAAGGACGACCACATGGCAAACAACAGATATCTCGATGCCTTCATGAAGCAGTTTCCCTTCGAGGGACTGACCTACGACGACGTGACCCTTGTCACGCAATATGCCGACTTCCTGCCAGACGACACCTCGCTCGAGACCGCGCTGACCTCGCGCCAGCGCATGAAGATCCCGTTCATGTCCGCGGCGATGGACACCGTGACAGAGGCGCCCATGGCAATAGCGATGGCCCTCGCGGGCGGCATAGGCGTGATCCACAAGAACCTGGAGGAGGACGACCAGGCCAGGCAGGTGGCAAAGGTCAAGAGCTATCTCAACGGCCTCATCGCAAAGCCCATCTGCTTCCACGCCAGCGACGACATCTCCTATCTGCGGGCCGAGAAGCGCCAGCGCGGCTACAAGTTCAACGGCTTCCCGGTGCTGGACGACCAGGATCGCCTCGTCGGCATGATCACCGGCTCCGACATGCGCTTTGCGCCGCTCGATGCCGCCAAGCTCTCCGACGTGATGCAGAAGAACCCCATCACCGCACGGCCCGGAACCTCGCTCAAGAAGGCATACGAGATAATGCGCGCCAACAAGATCGGCAAGCTGCCGCTCGTGGACCGCGCCGGAAGGGTCGTGGGCCTCTACTCGTTCACGGACGTGCAGCGCCTCGTAGAGAACCAGAACCCCACCTACAACTGCGACGACAAGTTTCGCCTGCGCGTGTCGGCGTCGGTGTCGGGCGGCAAGGGCGACCTCTCGCGCATGGAGAAGCTCGCCGATGCGGGCGTGGACGTGGTGGTGGTGGATTCCGCGCACGGACACTCCAAGGGCATAATGGACATGACGCGGTACATCGCGCGCCACTTTCCCAAGGTGGACGTCATCGCCGGCAACATCGCCACGGGCGAGGCGGCCGTGGCGCTCGCCAAGGCCGGCGCGCACGCCGTCAAAGTGGGCATCGGTCCAGGCTCCATCTGCACCACGCGCGTAGTCTGCGGCGTGGGCATCCCGCAGCTTACGGCCGTCTACACGGCGGCAAAGGCGCTTCGCGGCACCGGCGTGCCCGTGATAGCCGATGGCGGCATCAAGCTTTCGGGCGACGTGCCCAAGGCGCTCGCGGCCGGCGCGTCTAGCGTGATGCTCGGGAGCGTCCTCGCCGGCACCGAGGAAAGCCCGGGCGAGAAGATCTATGCCAACGGGCGTCAGTACGTGGTCTACCGCGGCATGGGCTCCATGGCGGCGCTCAAGAACGGCAAGGGGTCGCGCGCAAGGTACTTCCAGGACAACGAGTCCGACGAAGACCTCGTGCCGCAGGGAATCGAGGGAATGGTGCCGTACTCCGGCCGGGTGCAGTCCATCATGACGCAGTTCTGCGGCGGCCTCAGGGCATCGCTCGGCTACTGCGGCACACGCACCATCGCGGAACTGCAGGCGCGCGGAAGGTTCTACCGCGTGACGGCCGCCGGCCAGCGCGAGGCGCGTCCGCACGACATCACCATCACAAAGGAAGCCCCCAACTACCGTACATGAGGCGGTTTGCAAACGGCGGCGGGCTTTGGTATAATGCCATGCAACGCGCTGGCGGTGTGTCCGCGCAACGGCTGTCAACAAAGAACAGAAAAGGAACATGCAAATGAAAAGACGCGATTTCGTAAAGATGGGCACGGGGGCTTTCTTCATCGCCGCCAGCGGCAAGGCGCTTGGGGCGGATGCACCGTCGAACAGGATAAGGCTGGCGCTCGTGGGCTGCCATGCGAAGGGCCGCGGAGCGTCCGTCATGAAATCGATCCTCAAGGTGCCCGGGCTAGAGATAGCCTGGGTGTGCGACGTGGACTCCCGCGCGCGCGACTTCGCGGCGGATGCCGTCCAGAAGATCGCAGGCTACACGCCGAAGAAGGAGAAGGATCTCCGCAAGGTCCTCGAGGATCCGCTGCTGGACGGAATCGTGTCCGAGACGCCGGACCACTGGCACGCCCTGAGCGCGGTCATGGCCATGCGCGCCGGAAAGCACGTGTACGTGGAGAAGCCGTGCGCGTTCTGCCCGCGCGAGGGCGAGATCCTGCTCGACACCTGGAAGAAGACCGGCAAGGTGCTCCAGGTCGGCTCGCAGCGTCGCAGCGCCGAATCCATCCGCAAGGCCATTGCCGACATCAGGGCCGAGAGCCTCATCGGCGACTTCAAGTGGGGCAAGAGCTGGTACATGACGCGCCGCGCCCCCATCGGCAAGGGCAAGCCCTGCGCCGTCCCTGAATGGCTCGACTGGGACATCTGGCAGGGACCGGCCCCGCGCGAGGCCCTGCGCGACAACGTCATACACTACAACTGGCACTGGTTCCGCAACTGGGGCACGGGCGAGACCGGCAACAACTCCGTGCATTTCGTGGACATCGCACGCTGGTGCATGGGCCTCGACTACCCGGAGCGCGTCGTATCCACGGGCGGACGCTACTGGATTCCGTCCGACACCGACTGGGAATGGCCCGACATGCACAACGTCTCCTGGGAATTCCCCGGCGGCAAGGTCATCACCTGGGAGGGACTCTGCTGCACCAACATCAAGCCGTACATGGGCGTCTCGGCAGGCTCCATGGTGTATGGCGACAAGGGAAGCGCCCTGTTCACCCCTTCCGGCACCGTGGACGTCTTCGACATGAAGGGCAAGCTCGTGCATTCCTGGACCGGGAACGTGCGGACGAGCGACGGCAAGGCCCTGACGAACACCGACAACCGTTCCGGTGGCTGGAACGACAGCACGCTGGAGCACTTCCAGAACTTCGCCGCGTGCATCAGGGACAATACGCCACTCAAGGCCAACGCCAACGCCGAGGTGGGCGTCAAGTCGACCTATCTCGCCCTCGCCGCCAACGTGGCGTATTTCACCGGAGGGGTGATGAAGGTCGATCCCGCAACGGGCCGGCCCGTGGACAACCCGGCGGCGATGGCGCTCTGGAGCCGCGAGTACGCCAAGGGCTGGGAACTCGTCTAATCCCTGTGTCCAGAAGGAGCGGCGCATGAAGAGGGATTGTACCCTGCCGATTGCCCTACTCACGCTCGCAGTGGCCGCCGCGGAACCGCCGGCGCCGCCCGCGCGTGAGGAATGGGGGTTTCTGAAGGATCTCGCACAGCGCGAAAGGTACGTGAGCCACTGGACGCGCGCCGCCAAGGCCGATGAGCTCGACCTCTCGCGCGGAATCAAGGTGGAGGATTCGTATGGCGTCACCGGGGATCTGGCGACGGCCACGGCCGATCTTTCCGCGTTCCTTGGCGACACGGGTCTCTCCGGTGGCGCAACGCCCCTGAGGCTCGTGCGGAAGGACCTCGGCAGGAAGGAGGCGTACTCGATGGAGGTGGCGGCGGATGGCGTGGTCCTCGCCGCCGGCGACGATGATGGCATCCGGCGCGCCGTCTACTTTTTCGAGGACCGTCTTCTCGGCGCCGAGGCCCCCGCGCTCGCCATCGGCAAGACGGTGCGGAGACCGTGGGTGCGAAACCGCATCTCGCGTTGCTTCTTCGGGCCGATCAAGCGTCCGCCATTCAACCGCGACGAGCTGCTCGACGACATCGACTACTACCCGGAGCCATACCTCAACCGCCTCGCGCACGAAGGCGTCAACGGGCTGTGGCTCACCGTGGAGTTCCAGGACCTTGCCGAGACGTCGTTCACGAAACGCTCACCCACGGCGTTCCGCAAGCTGGACAAGCTACGCCGCACGGTGTCGCGCTGCCGCCGCTACGGGATAAAGACGTGGCTCTTCTCCATCGAGCCGCGCCGGCTGGACGACGACAACATCCTGCGAAAGACGCATCCAGAGCTGATCGGGGCGGAACGCGGCGGCATGGCCGTCACATGCACCGCAAGGGAGATCGGGCGCCGCTACCTGGAGGAATCTCTGGAATGCATCTTCCGCGAGGTGCCTGGACTCGGCGGACTCATCAACATCAGCCACGGCGAAAGGCCCACCACGTGCCTCAGCTGGCGCTCGCCGCTCTTCTTCGGGGACTATGGCGCGGCCTTCGGCGACAAGTGCGGGTGTGAAAGGTGCGACGCCCTGCCGCCCTGGCAGGTGCATGCCTACACGGCCGGCGCAATGCTCAAGGGCATGCGCCGCGCAAACCCGGAGGCGGAGCTGATCAGCTGGTTCTACCAGCCGCACGTCCGGCCCGAGCGCGCACCGTGGGTGTACGATGTGGCGCGCCACATCCCCGACGGCGTGACCCTCCTCTACAACTTTGAGTCCGGCGCGCTCAAGGACCAGCTCGGGCGCATGCGTACGGGCGGCGACTACTGGCTGTCGTTCACGGGGCCGTCGATGTCGTTCGAACGCGTCGCTGAGGCGGCGGCACAGGCCGGCACAAGGCTAGGCGCCAAGATCCAGGTAGGATGTTCGCACGAGGTGGCCACGGTGCCGTTCGTGCCGGTGCCGGGGCTTCTCTACCGCAAGTACAAGGCGATGAAGGCGGCAGGCGTTTCCACCGTGATGCAGTGCTGGTACTTCGGCAACTATCCGGGAGTGATGAACAAGGCGGCGGGCGAGCTGTCGTTCGACGAGTTCAAAGAGGACGAGAATGCGTTTCTGCAGCGGCTGGCGCGTCCTGAATGGGGCGCGGACGCCCCGCACGTGGCCAGACTCTGGCGCAGACTTTCCGATGCGTACGCGGATTATCCGCTCTCCAACGACATGCAGTACTACGGACCTTTCCACGCTGGCGTGGCATGGCCGCTGCATGCGTACGTGGAGCTCCGGCCGCTCGGCCGCACATGGAAGCCGCTCGACCCGCCCAGCGGCGACACCATCGGCGAGGCGTTGGAGAACCATACCCTGGACGAAGCCATTGCCCTTGCGGACCGCATGGCCGAAGGCGCGCGCGTGCGTCTGCCGGATGGACGCGACGCCTACGCCGCCCTCGCCGAGAAATACGCCGGGAACCGTCCGCGCCGGCTGGACGCAGGCGTGATGAACGCGCTCGCGCTGCAGTTCGAGAGCGCCCGCGACATCCTGCGTTTCTACCGCGAGCGCTGCGCGGCGATAGACCTCAGCCGCAACCGCGGCGACTTCGCCGCCGCCCGCAGATGCGTTTCAAGGATGCGCGCGCTCGTACGCCGCGAACAGGGGATCTCCGGCGAGATGCGCGCCCTTGCGGTGGCGGATCCGAGGCTCGGCTTCCATTCCGAGGCCGAAAGCCACCAGTACCACCCCGCAAAGCTCGCCTGGCGCATCGGCGAGCTGGACTCCACCCTTTCCGACCTCGACCGCATCGATGCCGCCCTCGCACGCAACGCGCCGTATCCGGAATCGGAGTTCGAGCGTACCGCCCCGGTATGCACGGTAGGCGATGCGGCGTGGACTGATGGCAAGGGCCTCAGCCTGCGAGTGGACGAGACGCCGGATGGCGACCTTTCTGTGGCCGTGCGTACCAAGGAAGGCTCCGTGACCATCTACACGTTCGACGCCGCCGGCACGCAGTGGCCACGCGGTGTGCGCCTTTCAGCAAATGGTACTATCGTGACGCCCGTCGCGGGCAATGTCGTGACGCCAGGCCATGTCGCGCGCGGCAAGGTGACTCGCGACGCGAACGAGATCGTATATACCATCACGCTTTCCGCGTCAGGCTGGAACCGCGACACGGCGCTCCGTCCGGAATGGCTGCAGGTACGCACCGGGAATGGTCTGTGGCCGGATCTGCCGAAGGTGGAGGGCCGACTCAACCTTGGGAGTGTCCAGGGCAACAGATTCGGCCGTCTCATCCGCCGCTAGAAGCGCAAAAAACCGGACCGCCGCCTTGACCGGAACGGCGGTCTAAGGTATAATAGGGCAATTGTTTTTGGAGGGCCTATATGGCAGAAGAGTTGCAAAACCTACTGGAGAAGATAAAACGCGATGGAGTGGACAAGGCCAACGCCGATGCCGCCGCCATCGTCAAGGCCGCCGAGGCGAAGGCTGCCGCGATCGTCAAGGCCGCCCAGGATGAGGCCGCCGCCGCCAAGACCGCCGCAGAAGCCGATGCGAAGGCGAACGCCGCGCGTGCCGAGGAGACGATCCGCCAGGCCGCCCGCGACACGGTGCTGAAGATCGAACAGGCCGTCACCGCCATGCTCATGAAGCTGCTTGCCGAGGATGTCGACGTCGCGCTGGCCGATCCGGCCGTCGTAGGGCCGCTTGCCGCCGCCGCGGTGCAATCGCTGGTCGCCGGCGAAGGCAAGGCGGAGGTCGCCGCCGGGCCGAAGCTCGTAGAAGCGCTGCGCGCGCAGCTCGCCGTACGCGGGAACATCACCGTCGTGACCGACGAGGCGTCCGGAACCGGCTTCTCCGTCAGGCTGGATGGCGGACGCGTAGAGCATGACTTCACGGGTCCGACGGTATCCGCCGCGCTTGCAGAACGCCTGCGGCCAGACCTCGCCGCACTGTTGAAATGATGCCTGTAGACTACATAGTGGCGTCCTTGCAGCCGCTTGCGTTCGATGCGCCGCCGCCATGCACGGCGGAACAGTTCGCCGCCATCGCAGGCGACGTTGTCCTGCCGCGCGAATGGACCGATCTGGAGTCGCAGCTTCGCAACGCCATCGCGGAGGAACGCGCACGCGCCAACGCCGCCCGCGGCCGCGGCGAAGCGGATGCCTCCAAATGGAGGCATCCCGCGACCGGCTGTTCCCTGCACTGGACGAACCGTGTGCGTGCCGCCTGCGCCGAGAAGGATCCCCTGAAGCGCGATGCCGCCATCGACCGCGTCTTCTGGGATGCGGCCGGCGAGCTTACGCCCCCTGCAAATCCCCTTTCCCGCGGCGCCCTGCAGACGTACGCCATCCGCCTTGGCATCGCCATCAGGCGCGCCGGCCGTTCCACGGAGGCCGGCAACGCCGTAGTGGACAGGCTCCTAACCATCTAACGATACCCCTCTTATGACCAACGGAAAAATCACAAGCGTCAACGGCAACATGATCACCGTCGCCTTCGACGGTGCCGTGGCGCAGAACGAAGTAGGCTACGCCGTGCTGGGCGACAAGCGCCTGATGGCGGAGATCGTGCGCGTACGCGGTACCCGCTGCGACATGCAGGTGTTCGAATCCACAACCGGCATCGGCGTTGGCGACGACGTTGAGTTCACCGGCAACCTCCTGGCGGCCGAACTTGGCCCGGGCATTCTGGCGCAGGTCTACGACGGCCTCCAGAACCCGCTCAAGGAGCTTGCCGTCAAGGCGGCCGAGATATCGAAGGATGCTGGCTACTTCCTGCAGCGCGGCATGTACCTCAACGGCCTGCCGCGCGACCGAAAGTGGAAGTGGACGCCTACCGCCAGTCCAGGTGCGCGCGTCACCGCGGGCGAGTTCCTCGGCTGGGTGCCCGAAGGGATCTTCCACCACCAGATCATGGTGCCTTTCGCGTTCAAAGGCGTGTGGACCGTCAAATCCCTGGCCCCCGAAGGCGAATACACCGTAGTAGACGACATCGCCACGCTCACCGGCCCCGACGGCCGCGACGTGCAGGTGCAGATGATGCAGCGCTGGCCCGTGAAGGTGCCAATACAGTGCTACGTGGAGCGCCTTGCGCCAAGCGAAACGCTGGTCACGTCGGTACGGACGATCGACACGTTCTTCCCGGTGGCGGTGGGCGGCACGTACTGCATACCTGGGCCCTTCGGCGCCGGCAAGACAGTCCTGCAGCAGACGACCGCGCGCTACGCGAAGGTGGACATCGTCGTATCCGCGGCGTGCGGCGAGCGCGCCGGCGAGGTGGTGGAAACCCTCAAGGAGTTTCCTACCCTCGACGATCCCCGTACCGGCAAGAAGCTGATGGACCGCACTGTCATCATCTGCAACACGTCCTCGATGCCGGTCGCCTCGCGCGAGGCATCCGTATACACGGCGGTGACGCTCGCCGAGTACTACAGGCAGATGGGGTTGAACGTGCTCGTGCTGGCGGATTCCACCTCGCGCTGGGCGCAGGCGATGCGCGAGCTTTCGGGCCGTCTGGAGGAGATCCCCGGCGAAGAGGCGTTCCCCGCATACCTGGAATCGCGCATCGCGGCGTTCTACGAGCGTGCGGGGCGCGTACGGCTCAAGGGTGGCCAGACCGGTTCCGTTACGATCGGCGGCACCGTGTCGCCGGCCGGCGGCAACTTCGACGAACCCGTGACGCAGGCGACCCTGAAGGTGGTGGGCGGCTTCCATGGCCTCTCGCGCGCCCGTTCCGACGCCCGTCGCTATCCGGCCATCGATCCGCTAGATTCGTGGAGCCACTACCCTTCCATCATTAGGCAGGACAAGGTGGAGCGCGCACGCGCACTGCTGCGCAAGGGCAACGAGGTGGGGCAGATGATGAAGGTCGTGGGCGAGGAAGGCACGTCGCTGGCGGATTTCACCGACTACCTCAGGTCCGAATTCCTTGATGCCGCGTATCTGCAGCAGAGCGCCTTCTCGGAAGTTGACGCCTCGACGCCCGAAGACAGGCAGAAGACAATGTTCGAAGTGGTGGAGAAGGCCCTTTTCACCAGCTACACGTTCGCCGACAAGGATGCCGCCCGCAAGTTCTTCCTCAATCTGCAGCAGACATTCATCGACTGGAACAACACGCCTGCGGGCACGCCCGAATTCGACACCCTGCGTGAAAAGCTGCTTGCGGACATCGCGGCGGCGGACGCAGGCAGGGAGGATGCGCCCGCCCCGGACTCTGCGGCGGGTGCCACCTGACAATACACTTCGAGGGGTAAACCGTGCGCCATTCTCCAAAGGCAACAGCCATGGCATTCGCGCTAGCGATGGCCGTCGGCGGATGCCTTTCACCCGAGAAGGCCGAACGCGACGCCGATGAAACCGCCCGCGAACTCGCCACCGCATACTGGCAGGCGCAGACAGGTTCCACAAACGAGTTCTCCATCGCACGTCCCATGGAGGCGCTCACCCTGAAGATAGCCCTGGAAGCGGTGCGGCAGGGGGTCACCAACGCCATCTTCCCGAGAATCGAGGGCGTGGCCCGGCTCGCACCCGGCTCGAACGGCCTTGTGAGGCTGTCGCTTCAGGATGCCCTTGCGCTCGGCGCGCAGAACAACCGCCGCTACCAGACCCTGAAGGAGGCCGTGTACACGAAGGCCCTGACGCTTGATTCGGAACGCTACGAGTTCGATACCAGGTTCACAGGCTTTCTGATAGGCGCCCTCGCGGGCGAACCGGAGATATACAAGAACACGGCCGAGGCCGGGGCAGGGGCCAAGAGGAAGTTCGAGAACGGTACCACCATCGCGGGCAACCTGGCGGTGGACGTGGTGCGGATGCTGCGCGACGACTGGCACAGCACGGGCCTGACGGGCGACCTCACTGTGACAGTGCCGCTCCTGCGCGGCGCAGGACGCGACATCGTGCGCGAGCCGCTCACCCAGGCCGAGCGCAACCTCGCCTACGCCCTTCTCGCGTTCGCACGCTATCGCCAGACCTACGCGCTCTCCGTGGCCAAGGCATACTACAGCGTGCTCGAATACGCGCAGAACCGCCGCAACTCCGACGACAACGCCCGCAGGCTGGAACAGAACTGGGACCGCGCCGAAATGATGTTCAAGGCGGGCCGCATGGACCGCATCCAGGTAGACCAGGCCAAGACCGACCTTCTCGCCGCCCGGCAGACCATCATCACGAAGCAGCAGAGCTACGAAGACGCCCTGGACTCCTTCAAGATAACCCTCGGGATCGTGCCGGAGGCTCCGGTGGCGCTGAAGGACGAGGAACTCGCCAGCCTAGAGGCGGAGATGGCCGCATGCGCCACGAACCAGCCGCACGCCCTTGCGGACTTCCCGGACGAGACATCCGCGCTCAACATCGCCCTCACCAGGCGTGCCGACCTCGCCGCCACGCGCGGCGACGTGGCAGACTGCGAACGTGCCGTCAAGGTGGCGGCCGACGCGCTCAAGGCCGATGTCACCGTGGAGGGCGGCGGCGAGATAGACGAGGAACGCCGCCAGCACAAGCCGTACGGCGGCACGGAATCCACGTTCGCCCGCATCAAGCTCAGCATGCCCTGGGACCGGCGCCGCGAACGTAACGCCTACCGAAAGGCGCAGATAGACCTCGACCAGAGCAGGCGTACGTTCGAGGAGGCGGAGGATAACGTCAAGAACGAGGTGCGCGCCGGATATCGCAACCTCGTGGCCGCGCGCGCACTCTACGAGAACAAGGTGGAGTCGCTAAGGACGGCCCAGATGCGTGTTGACTCCAACGACCTTTTCATGCAGTCGGGCCGCAGCTCCATGCGCGACATCCTCGAGGCGGAAAGCGCCATGCTCACGGCGCGTAATGCACTCTGCTCCGCAGTGATCAGCTGGAGGATAAGCGACCTGTCGCTGAGGACGGCAATGGGAACGCTGGAGGTGAAATGAAGATGACCGTCAGAAAGGCAGTCGCCGCGCTCGCGGCGGCGGGCGCGGCGATAGCCGCCGTGCTGCTGCTCAACGGCAGGGTCGACGAGGACCAGACCATCCCCACGTTCGAGGCGATGGAAGGTCCGCTTACGATAGGCATAGCGTGCTCGGGATCGATCCAGAGCCGCGACAAGGTGGTGCTTCGCTCGGAGCTGGAGGGCAAGAACACGATACTCTTCGTCGTAGAGGACGGCGTCACCGTGAAGACGGGCGATCTGCTCGTGGAGTTCGACTCCGCCTCTCTGGTGGAGAAGCGCAATGACCAGGAGATCACCGTCAACACCGCGCGGGGCAACCTGATCATCGCCGAGGAGAGGCTCGAGGTGACGAAGGGCGACTGCGAGGCGAACCTGCTGGACCGCGAAGTGGCGCTTACGCTCGCGAAGATGGCGCTGGAGAAGTACGAGAAAGGCGACTACCCGCAGGAACGCCGCCAGAAGGAGGCCGACATCGCCCTCGCCGACGAGGAGATGCAGCGTGCCGCCGAGAAGCTGGAGTGGAGCCAGAAGCTCGCCAAGGAAGGCTTCCTCACGCGTACCGAACTTCAGGCCGACGAGCTGGCGCTCCGACGCAAGCAGATCGACCTGGAGATGGCCCGCACGAAGATGAACGTGCTCACCAACTACACGGTGCACCAGGAGCGGGCGAAGTGCGAGACGGAGCTGCGCAAGGCCACCCGCGCCCTGGCACGCATCAAGTGGCAGAACAAGTCCCAGATCCGCCAGGGCGAGACGGAGATCATACAGTGCTCGCACGAATACTACCGGGCCACGAACCGGCTGGCGGAGCTGGAATTCCAGATATCCAAGTCGAAGATATTCGCCCCAACGAACGGCGTGGTGCTGTATGCCGCCACGGCGCGCCGCCGGTGGTGGGAGAACCCGCTCGCGGCCGGCGAATCCGCGGTGCAGCGGCAAGAACTCATCTACATCCCACTCGACGAAGGCATGATCGTCGAGATAATGGTGCCCGAGTCGTCGCTGAACAAGCTCGAGACCGGCATCACCGCCAACGTGAAGGTTGATGCCTTCCCCGACCGCATCTTCCACGCCAGGCTCATGAAGATAGGCATCCTGCCGGATGCCCAGAGCGCCCGGCTCAATCCGGACCTGAAGATGTTCAAGTGCGAACTGGAATGCGACTTCGAGGATGCGGTTGTGCGCCCCGGCATGAGCTGCGACGTCGAGCTGGTGAAGGAGACGTACGACAAGGTGGTGTACTGCCCGATCCAGTGCGTCACCCGCATCGACGGGGTGTCCTACGTATACGTGCGGAACGGAACGCAGTGGGAGCCGAGACGGGTGGAGACCGGCCTCGACAACAACCGCATGATCCACATAGTCTCGGGGCTCAAGGCCGGCGAGACCGTCATGCTAGCGCCACCGGTGAAGGAAGACAAGTCCGATGCCGCCGAAGGCGAGGAGGATCCAAGCCAGCCGCAGAAACCAAAGACCGGGGCCAAGGCGCCGGGAAGGCCGGACACAGGGGGAAAGGCGCCGCATGGCCGAGACGGTCATAGATGAAGTCGTCCGGCTGGACGGCGTATGCCGACACTACACCGTGGGCGACGAGACGGTCAAGGCCCTGGACGGCGTGTCGTTCTCGATATCGAAGGGCGGCTACTGGGCGATCATGGGGCCGTCGGGCTCCGGCAAGAGCACCCTTCTCAACATCCTCGGCTGCCTTGACCGCCCGACGGCCGGCGCCTACTGGCTCAATGGCGAGAACACCGCCTCCATGACCGACAACGCGCTTTCAGACCATCGCCTGAAGAACCTCGGTTTCGTGTTCCAGAGCTTCCATCTCATCCCGCAGCTCACCGTGCTGGAGAACATCGAGATGCCGATGTTCTACCTGGGCGTGCCGCCCGGTGAAAGGCGCAGACGCGCGCAGGCGCTCGCCGAGCGCGTTGGCATGGCCCACCGTCTGAGGCACCTGCCTGCGGAACTCTCCGGCGGGCAGCGCCAGCGCGTAGCGGTGGCGCGCTCGCTCGCGAACGACCCGGCTGTGCTGCTGGCGGACGAACCCACCGGCAACCTGGATTCCGCCACGTCCGTACAGATTATGCAGCTCTTCCAGGAACTCTACGAGCAGGGCAAGACCATCATCGTGGTTACCCATGAGCCCGACATCGCAGAGTACGCCAAATCCCGCATCGTAGTCAAGGATGGCCGCATACAGTCATATACGCCATGATTCTGGACATCTCATACTACTGGCCCTTCGTGAAGCTGGGCGCTACCGACGTGTGGCGGCACAAGACTCGCTCGTTCCTCACGATGCTCGGCATGGTGTTCGGCGTTGGAAGCGTGATAGCGATGCTGGCCGTGGGCGAGGGTGCGAGCGCCCAGGCGTTGGAATCCATAAAGAGGCTGGGTAGCGAGAACATAATGGTGTCCAGCGTGAAACCCGCATACGACCCGGCCAAGGCCGTGGCCTCGGCCGGCATGGGCGGCAACCGGGTGACCCTCGCATCCTACGGGCTGCTCTTCGAGGACGACTCGCGCATCAGGGAGACGGTTCCCGGCGTACGCGACACCGTGCCGGCGCGCATGGTGCGCCGTAACGCCCGCTTCGGCGACAGGCGCATCGAGCTACGCGTCGTGGAGACGGTCCCCACCTGGTTCGAAGTCGTGAAGCGGCCCGTCCTGGCCGGTCGGACGCTCACCCCGGCCGACTACGCGGCGCGCGCCAACGTGTGCGTCCTGACGGAATTCGGCGTACGCAAGCTGCTCGCGGCCCAGAGGATGATAGGCCAGCATGTACGCCTGGGGAACAACGTGTTCCTCGTCATAGGCATAGTGAAGAACGAGACGGGCGGCAATGTGCGCGCGCCGGACTCCGATGCCGATGCCTACATCCCCATGTCTACCGGCCAGAGGCTCTTCGGTCTGGCCTCGATACGTGTCGTGTCGGGTGGACGCGAAGGCGAGCGGGTGGAGCTTTCCGAGATAATCGTGCGCATGAAGTCCACGGCCGTGGTGGAGGCAGGCGCAAAGGCGATAGAATCCATGCTCAAGTGCTTCCACAAGAACCCTGACTTCAAGATCGACGTTCCGCTGTCGCTGCTGAGGGAGGCCGAACGTACCAAGCGCACCTACAACATAGTCCTGGGGGCAATCGCCGGCATCTCCCTCCTCGTGGGCGGCATAGGCATCATGAACATCATGCTCGCCTCCGTGACCGAGCGCACGCAGGAGATCGGCATCCGGCGGGCCATAGGTGCGCGCAAGAGCCGCATCGTGGTGCAGTTCCTTATCAATACGTGCGTGCTGTCGCTCTGCGGCGGGCTGGCCGGACTGGTGGTGGGGGTGGCGATCCCGGTGATGATAACGTTCTTCAGCGGCATGCCCACCTTGATCAGGGCATACTCGCTCTTCCTCGCCTTCGGCATATCGGCGGGCGTCGGGATAGTGTTCGGCCTGTATCCGGCATTGCGCGCCGCATCTCTCGACCCTATAGAGGCGCTACGCCACGAATGACGGCTGGAACGCCTGCATCGCCTTGAGATAGCCTGCAGGATTTCCAATGTCATGGCGGACGCCCGGATAGCGGTAGCCATAGACAGGTCTGTCGGCAAGAAGGCGGCGGATGGCGTCGGTAAGCTGTATCTCGCCGCCGACGCCAGGCGTCTGCGAAGCGAGCAGCGAGAAGATTGCCGGATCGAGCAGATAGCGGCCAGCAATTGCGAGGCGAGACGGGGCCGCCTCCGGTGCGGGCTTCTCGACCAGATCCTCCAGGCGCAAGATCCGTTCGCAATCAACACCCTCAAGGCCTTTAAGGCCATTAACGCCGTTATCGCCCTTAACTATCCCATACCGCGAGACGCGCTCAAGCGGCACCTCCTCAAGCCCCACTACCGACACTCCGCCAAAGGCACGCGAGATCGCGGCCATCTTGGCGGAGGGCGCTTCTCCCGCGACAAGCGCATCCCCAAGAAGAACAAGCACTGGCTCATGCTCGTCCTTTACCGCATCTGCCGCCTGCAAGACCGCATGTCCAAGCCCCTTCTGCTCGGTCTGGTACGCCCAGCTTATGCGCGGTGCAAGAGACGGATCCTCCTCGAAGTACCGCCGCACGATCTCCTTTTCGGGCGATATGACTATCACGACACCATCCGCGCCTGCCGAGAGCGCCTCCTCCACGATAAGCTGTATCGCGGGCTTCGCGCCTATGGGAAGCATCTCCTTGGGCACCACCCTCGTCACAGGAAGGAACCTGGTACCGTGCCCAGCTGCTGGGATTATTGCCTTCATGGCGGTAGGCTATGCCTTGGACGAAGCGACAAGGGACCGGAAATACTCGATCGTCCTTGCGAGACCTTCCTTGAGCGGCACCTTGGGCTCCCAGCCAAGGAGCGCCTTGGCAAGCGTGATGTCGGGCTTGCGACGCCTGGGATCGTCCTTCGGCAGCGGCTCGAACACAAGTTTGGACTTCGATTCCGGAATCTGCCTCAGGGTCTCCTCGGCGAGCTCGCGTATCGTATACTCGCCAGGATTGCCGGTGTTCAGGACCGCCGCCCCGAGACCGTGCTCCGCCATGAAGCTGTCGATCTTGACGCGATCCAGGCCCATGTAGCGGCGGAACGCCTCGATGAGATCGTCGCAGTATTGGAACGAACGCGTCTGGGAGCCGTCCCCGAAGAGGGTTATGTCCGCATTCGCCAGCGCCTGCATGATGAAGTTGGAGATTACTCGTCCATCCTTCGGGTGCATGTTCGGCCCGTAGGTGTTGAAGATGCGGACCATGCGCACGTCCACCCCGTACTCGCGATGGTAGTCGGCGCAGAGCGTCTCCGCCACGCGTTTGCCCTCGTCGTAGCAGCTGCGTATGCCGATGGTGTTGACATTGCCCCAGTAGCCTTCAACCTGCGGATGTACGAGCGGGTCGCCGTAGATCTCGCTGGTGGATGTGTGCAGCACCATCGCCTTTGTCTTGAGGGCGAGATCGAGCACGTTCATAATGCCGAGCACGGAGCTCTTGGTCGTCTCCACCGGGTTCTTCTGGTAGTGGATGGGCGATGCGGGGCAGGCGAGGTTGTATATCTCGTCGAACTGTCCCCAGAACGGCTGCGTGATGTCGTGCAGCACGAACGAGAACTTCGGGTTGCCGAAGAGGTCGTAGATGTTGGCCTTGGTGCCGGTGAAGAGGTTGTCGAGGGCCGTCACCTCGTATCCGTCGGCAAGCAACCGGCGGCAGAGATGCGAACCCAGAAACCCGGCGGCGCCGGTGACAAGGGCCTTCTTGGACAGTTTCATCTTCTATCTTCCTTTCAATGCATCGACTTTCAACCTTGGCGGGCACCCGCCTCGCAAGGCTATCTGAACTTCAATTCAACCTCCACGTCATGCGACTTCGCGGATTCCAGCGTGACGGCCAGCACATGTCCGCCGGATTCGGTGCGGGTCTCCACCTTCACGCCCTTCGGCACGCGTACACCGTCGAATCTGAAACTATCGGGCATGGCGTAGCGCACCGTCACGGGCTTACCGGCGGATGTCGCCACCTTCATGCAAAGCACGTCCTCAGCCCATGTCTGCGTCTTTACAGGCTCATCGGCTGAGACTGTCCCCGGCGCAAGGAACTGCGGATGGCCCATATAGGGCTCGAGCACTAGGAATTTCACATCATGCGGCGGCACCTGAAGCATCATGCTCCCACTCACCACGCCAAGCCAGGACTCCCCAAATTGCTCGTAAGCTACGAACTCGCTGTCCGGATCCTCGCCCAGCATGTCCCATTTGACCATGCCCCCCCAGGGTTTGTCGGACCAGTTGAAGAGTGCAATCCTGTGGCATTGTCCAAAAGACCTGCCCACGGCAAGATCCCACACCGGTAGCGGTCCATAGTACGGATAGAGCGCGAACGGCCTCATCTCGGCGCGATTTACAATCGCGTCGATGGCGGATGCCATGCGCTTCTTGCCGGCGTCGGTCTTTCCTGTGAGCAGCTGCAGATGGTGCCTGAGCCATCCCTTTGCCGGAAGCGGTGCGCCGGGACGGTAGTCCGGCGCCCAGCGGGTACGGTAGAAATCGCGCTCGATGGAGATCTCGACCTCGCAGGCGGCCGGTTCCTCGGAGGATATCGTGAAATCGAATCCGAACTTGCCCGCATCTGCGGCGGTGAACGTCGGTCCGCCGCCGCGAACGGCAAATGCCTCGTCGCGCGATGGCGAATAGAGGGCATCGTTGAGAAGGCTGCCCGCCGTGCCCACCGCTAGCGAAAGCACATGCTCGCAGTCGAGAGGCACTAGCCTGCATGACATCGCATCGCCGCGGAACTGCACGCCACCATCGAAGGAGATCGTCTGCGGGGCATCGGCAGTGGCGGACACAAAAAGCCCGATGCGGTCGCCGCCATGCGGGAACGACACCCATCCCACCGTGCGTCCACCATCGTCCGCCAGCAGCAACCGGTTCGTTGCCGCCACCAGCCGCGTGGAATCATTGCAGGAAAGCTCGCCTTCCACCACCGTGCCGGATACCGGATGCGAGAGTCTCAGCATGGAGGTCGCGGAGGAATACCACACGTTCCACGAGCCGGCCTGAAAGGCGATGTCGGCGGCGGCCGACATCAGACATGCCGCCGTGAACGCCGAAGCAAAGGCGCAGATATGGAACATCCGCCGCATGGCAGACGCATCATTCCGCCGTCAGCTCGAAGACCGCCGAATCCCAGTCGCCCCGCAGGCGTACCGGCAGGCCCATCGAAAGAAGCGCCTGTCCACCGAGCGTCTTGCCGTCCACCCGGCAGTGAAGGTTTCCGCCCTTGCGCCGGTTGATCTCGCGCACGCGGTAGCGCTTGGAGGCATCAAGCCCCTGCAGCGCAAGTGGGCCAGGATAGTCGCTCCAGTTGCCGCGCACCATGCCCCAGAGGAACACTACGGCGTGGTCGCGGCTTTCATCCACGTACATGAGCGACGCGTACGAATGCCCGTATGGCGACACGAGCCGGTAGAGGTCACCCTGCTGCACTACGGGCCGGATCCGCTTGTAGTCGCTGACGCACTGCTTGGCGAAGGCCAGGTCGTCCGCGGAAAGCTCCTTGGGATGGAGTTCGAATCCAAGACGCGCGCTCATGGCAACGTCGAAGCGGAACTTGAGCGGGGTTGTACGGCCTGTCTGGTGGTTTGGTACGGCCGTCACGTGAGCGGCGATTGCGCACGCAGGGTAGAACTGGCTTTCGCCCCACTGTATGAAGATGCGCTCGCGGGCATCGCTGTCGTCCGAGCCCCAGAACTCGTCGGCATAGCGCAGAAACCCATAATCCGCGTGTCCGCCGCCCGACGAACAGGCCTGGATGTCGATGTCCGGGTATTTCGCACGGATCCTGGCGAGCAGGTCGTAGAGGCCTACGGTGTAGTCAAACGGCATGTTCGCCTGGTGCGCTTCGTCCAGGTAGGGCGAACCCATGTTGAAGAAGTCGGCGTTCGCGTCCCACTTGATGTACGAGAGTCCCGGTATCTTCGAATAGAGCGCATCGAGCTGCGCGAAGATGTTCTCGCGCACCGCGGGGTTCGTGTAGTCGAGAACCGTCTGCGAGCCGCCGCGGCCCACGTTCACGGGACGCCGCCGCTCGCGGACGATCCAGTCGGGATGGGCCTCGTAGAGCCAGCTGTTGGTGTTGACCATCTCCGGCTCCACCCAGAAGCCGAACTTGAGCCCTCTGCGCCTGGCTTCCTCGTTCAGGCCGACAAGCCCGTTGGGAAGCTTCTCCGGGTTTATCACCCAGTCGCCGAGGCCGACCTTGTCGCGGTGCACGTCGTCACGGGCGTACTTTCCGGTTCCGAACCAGCCGTCGTCCAGCACGAACAGCTCGCCGCCCATCTCCTTGACGCCATCCATCATGTCGTGCAGCACCTTCTCGGTGAAGGAGAAGTAGCTGCCCTCCCAGCTGTTGAGCAACACAGGCCTGAGCTTGGAACCGGCGGGCATCTGCCACCTGCGTGCCCAGCGGTGGATGTTGCGCGAGATCTGCCCCTTGCCTGCGGAGGACCATGTGAAGGCGAACTTCGGCAGGACGATGGTCTTGCCAGGATCGAGCACATATGCGCCGGCCGACGTATCCACGCCAGCCCGCACCGACACGAAATCGCAGAAGTCGCGCTGCACGCCTATGCCCCAGGAACCGCTCCAGCACAGCACGCCGCCCAGCACCTGTCCCGATGTCTCGGTGGACCTGCAGCCAGCGGTCAGCATGAAGCTGGCGTTGTTCTCGAACGCATCGCGCACGCCGCTACGCGAGCCGAACGATAGCGTCTGCCCGCGACCTATGGCGTTTTCCTGCAGCTGCGCCTCGGCGGCCCACTGTCCGCCGGCGTTCTGCAGCCAGAGCGTATCCGACATCGCCGGGAAGTCCATCGCGAACGAATCCATGCGACCGAGCCTCACGGCCCCATCCTCGCCGTTGCGGAGCTCCACCCACGTCTCGATCACGTCGCAGTCCGCCAACGCGCGGAAATGCTGCGTCACATGGAACGGATAGACGCGGTCCTTCATCGTCAGCACAAGATGCGTGGCCCCGGACGCGTCATCGAGCGTCTCCGCCTTCATCCCCTCCAGGCTCGTGGTGGGGCAGCCGTCGGCATGCGTGACCTGCAGCCCGCCATACTTGTTGATGCCGATCGTGAGCGTCTTCTCGCCGTAGACCGCGTAGGACGCAGGCCTGCGCTGCCCATGGCCGTGGCCGCCCGTCCAGAGGTTCCAGGCGAGCGCGTTGATGTCCTGCTGGCTGTCCACGCGCGAACCATAGTGCAGCACGTGCCAGCGCCCCCCTTCCTTGCGCAGCGCCAGCGTGGTGTTGCGCGTATTGAGCAGAAAATCATCGCCGACCGTCCCGGCGAAAAGCGCCGCCGACGCCCCCAGCGCCGTCAACGCCACCTTCAATCTCGTGTTCATGTGGTGCATTCCTCTCTGTTTACCTGCCTTGCAATGTCTATCTGGATTCAAACGGTCCAAGCGGGAGCGACGCCTCGTTGAAGAGCGTGCCAGCCGTTCCAGGTTGGCCCATGTAGCGGACCTTCACCGGGGCGGGAACCTTGTCGCTTGAAAGGACGATCACAGGGCCATCGATGAAGTCGGCATCCTGCATCTTGCCGTCCTTGCCCTTGGTCTGCCTGTAGTTGGCGATCTTCGCTGGCTGCCACGCGCCGTCTTCCCCGGCCAGCTCGAACGCAGGCGAGCGCGAACGGTCGGCGGCGTAGACGTACCAGTCCTTCACATGGTCGAACGACACGGTCGCCTTGCCGTCCTTGAACTCCACGGACTTGAATACCGGCGAATCATCCTCCGGGATGGCGAAGCCGTAGTCGCGCTTCAGCGCGTGCACCGCAAGGCGCTTCGCGACGATCTCCTTGTCGTTGGGATGGATGTCTACGAAGTTCCCCACGTCCGCCGTGACGGCGACCGCCGCGTTCTTCTCCTCGGCCGCGAACATGGTCTGGGCCATGCATATCCCGAGCCAGTTGTGCCTGTACGGGGCAAGCTGCACGAGGTAGAGCCTTAGATTCGGATTCGCAAACTCGCGGCTCCAGCCGTTATAGAGCGCGTGAAGCTTCGCGCGATACATATCGCCTTCACCCCCGTTGTGGCAGCCCTGGTACCAGATGAATCCGCGTATCGCCATGGGGGCGAACGGTGCAACCATTCCGTTGAAGAGGACCGTGGGCTGCTGGTGCGCGCCGCCAATCGGACCCTTGCTGTCGACACCCTTCTTCCAATCGGCCTTGACCGGATACGCCGCAGTCTCCTTGACAGAGTCTTCACAGCCGTCATATCCGCTGCGCGGGGTCCAGGCGTCGATGTTCGTGCCGCCCCAGCTGGCATCGACGATCCCTATCGGGATATCGAGCGCAAGATAGAGCTCGCGCGCATAGTAGAACGCGACGGCCGACAGGTGGACGCCCCCTTTCGCCTCGAGACCGCTGCCTGCACGGTAGAAGAGCTGCAGGTCCTCAGGCGTGAACTTGCACCACTTCGCGGAAAACGCCCTCGGCTCGACGGACCACTTGCGTTCGCACTTGACGTAGCGGACGAAGGGAAGGCGGGTCATCGTGGTCATCAGGCCACCCTTCATGTCGCGGTAGCGGGAGCTGGCCCCCCATATCGGACACTCCATGTTGCTCTGTCCCGAGGCGAACCACACCTCGCCGACGAGCATGTCCTTGACCTTCAGGGTCTCCCCTGCAGCACCTACCGTCAGAACACGCCCCTCCTTCGACGCCTCCATCGGATCCAGCACCACCTTCCAGGAGCCATCCTTGCCGATCGCGGCCGTCTTCACCTGTCCGGCGAACTCCACCTTCACATTCCCGTCTGCGGGCGGCGTGACCTTGCCCCATACCGGAACCTTCATACCGCGCTGGAGCACCGCCCCGTCGGTGAAAGGTACGCCCATTTCGATTCCTGCAAGCATCGGCAGGACGGCCGAGGCCGCCATGACCGCCAACATGGTCTTTTTCATTTCCATTTTCTTCTACTCCTTGTGCAAAAAAGGGATTGCGAAATTATATCAAAACCGAACGCCGGCGTAAAGCGCGTGGCGCAGCGATGCGCGCCACAGGGTGCGATTCTAAACCGTTGAGCCGCTTGCGCGTAGCGCGGTTGATACCGAGGCCTATGCCGACCTGCTCGCCCGACCCGCAGTTTGCAGGCACCCCGCCGGCATGATTTTGACGCGCGGGCCTTCACGCGCGCCCTTT
>JAFXTB010000180.1 GCA_017525225.1 Kiritimatiellia bacterium | reverse complement strand
GAGGTCGCTGGAGCGGCTGGTCGCGATGGTGGACTGGGACGCGGCCTGAGCCGGCCACTGGCAGGCGGCGTTGCGCCGCCGCCACCGGACGAACGGATGGAGTCGACGGGCTGCGCCCGTACATCGCATGAGGGGAAAGTACCCCACAGGAACCCGATGCGGGACGCACCGGACAAATGGTCTTTCCCTCGATGGTTCCTGCCGTGCACGATGCCGCCGTATGGCGGCACGCCAGAGGATATGGATTGCTGATAGGGTGGCAAATCGACAATTGGGGACTGTCCCCAGAACCGACAATTGGGGACTGTCCCCAGTAAACACCCGGTAAACAATAACAACAGGGGACTGTCCCCAACGAAGAGGGTACAGTGCCCCAAACCATTGATTACCCCTTTACTGCGGACCGATTACGCATGTGCGATGGGGGGTTGCAATTCGGACGGGAATGGGGTAGAATAGGCGAAACCGCAAACAAAGGAGATTACGACATGGAAACGGTATTTGAGGAAAACCCCTGCGGCGGCATCGGGCGCATGAAGCTCGAGAAGCTGCTTGACAACGCTCAGATGAATGGTAAATGCGGCCTCTACGCCCGCGTCACGCTTCCGCCCGGCGCAGTGCTCGGCTTCCACGAGCATCATGGCAACGCCGAAGCCTACTTCATCCTTTCAGGTTCGGGCATCTACGACGACAACGGCAGCAAGCGCACCGTCAAGGCGGGAGACGTCACATGGACGCCCGATGGCTCCGGTCACGGGCTTTCCAACGCCGAAGGCGGTGAAGACCTCGTTTTCATGGCCCTTATAATCAACTCCTAACTGTAGAAGGACGGCCGATATGAAAGGAACGACAGCCACCGTGATGGCCCTATGTGGCATGGCGGCCATGCTTGGTTGCACCAGCGTGCCGAAGCGCGTACTGGAGCTGCCCCAGGGTCCGGACAATCCTCGAAACAGCGAGGGAGATTTCGCAAGGCTCAAGGATGGGCGCATCATCTTCATCTACTCGCGTTACGTCGGCAACAGTTCTTCGGACCATGCGCCCGCGTTCCTTGCAAGCCGTGAGTCCGCCGACGGAGGGCAGACCTGGACCGATACCGACCGGCGCGTTCTTGAGAACGAAGGTGGCATGAACGTGATGAGCGTGTCGCTGCTGCGCCTACAGGACGGCAGGCTCGCCATGTTCTATCTGCGCAAGAACTCCACCCAGGACTGCCGTCCCGTGATGCGCGTCTCCACCGACGAGGCGAAGACATGGTCCGAACCGGTGATGTGCGTGTCCGACGCCGATCGCGACTACTACGTGCTCAACAATGCGCGTGCCATCCAGCTCACGAGCGGACGGATCGTGCTGCCGATATGCCGCCACGCCTGGCTGCAGGATCCTGGCAGCACGAACGTCTGGAAATCGAAGAAGGGCGCCAAGGGCGGCAACGATTCCGACGGCGAGATAATGGCGGCGCTCTCCGACGACGCCGGCGCCACGTGGCGCCTCAGCCGCAGTCGCTTCAAGACTTTCGCCCCCAACGGCAAGTACCGCGTCACCACGCAGGAGCCAGGGGTGGTGGAGCTCAAGGACGGACGGCTGCTGATGTGGATGCGCACGGCCCAGAACATGCAGTACGTGTCGTATTCCGAGGATGGCGGCGACACATGGTCGAAGGCAGTGCCGTGGAACCTCATCTCGCCCAACTCTCCGGCAACTGTAAGGCGCCTCTCGAACGGTGATCTCATCGCCATCTGGAACGACCATGGCGCGCATCCGGAGTACAAGGACCCCGACAAGGTGTCGCCGACCTACAAGCGGTCTGCGCAATGGGGCAACGGCCAGCGTGCGCCGCTCACGGTCGCCATATCCAAGGACGAAGGCCGCACCTGGATCTGTCGGCGCGACCTCGAGGGTGGTCCGGATATATGGGCCTGCTACATAGCCTGCCTCGAGGTTGAGGACGGCGTATTGCTGGGATACTGTGCCGACAACGCCCTGCGCCATTCGCGCGTCACTTACGTGCCGCTGTCCTGGCTGTACGGTCCGCCGCGCGAAGGCGACACTTCGGGATTCTTCAAGGACTGACGCCATGGAGAAGAGAGGCGAAATCCTGCGATACGAGTCCGGTGGAGAACTGCACCGCGACTTCCATGCATCCATATTGGATGGTGTGAACTACATGCGCGACAACTTCGGCGAGGATGCGCTGAAGGAGGTCGTGTTCAACACAGGCACGAAGGTGTACCGTACCCTCCACGAGAAGCTCGTGGCGGGCGACACTTCGGAGATGATTGCCTGGTGGCGCTACTACATGGACCGCGAAGGCGCCGACTACTCGCTGGAAGAGACCCCGGACGGCGCGATCCTGACCGTCCGGGACTGTCCCGCGCTCAAGCACCTTGAATGCCGTGGCGTTCCCGGTGGCAAGGGCCTCTGTGCTGCGACGCGCATGTTGAACGAGGCGTTCTGTTCAGGATCGCCGTTCGAGATAGTCCTGGAGGAGACGGGTGAAAGATCCTGCCGACAGGTGCTGAGGAGGTCCAGATGATACCAAGCGACCACTTCGTGCGGTTCTACAACGAGATATTCAAGTATCTCGAGAAACAGGGGCCAGACGCGCTGGACCGCTACTATGCACGTGTCGCCGAGCGACAGGCGTTCTTCACGCTTGACGCCTTCCGGCGCGATGGGCTGAAGGGGATGTACGACTACTGGTCCCGCATCAAGGTGGAGGAGAACTGCGACCTCGACCTTATCCTCTCCGACGGTTGCCTCGAACTGCGGATGAACGTGTGCCCGTCGCTCTCGAAGGCTCTGGACAACGACGCGGGTGCATGCCGCGTCTACTGCGACCACTGCCCGGGATGGGTGTGCCGCGTCATCGCCATGGCCGGGTACTACGAGGTGTACGATCTCGTAAGCCGCACCGAGCCAACGTGCGTGGAGTACATCTACGCCGACCGTGCCCGCGCCGAGGCCAAATACGCCGAAGTGCTCGCACTGCGCGGTCCAGACCTAGTACGCAACAACTTCAGGTATTTCGACAAATGAGAATGAGAAACATCGTCCTTGCGATCATCGCGTCGATGATCGCGATCCCGTCCCTCGCGGCGCCGCTTTCCGCCGAGCAGAACGGCGACCAGAAGAAGCGCTATGTGTTTACTGTGGACGGAACGAAATGCACATCTCGCGAGGTTGTTTCGGGGAAGGTGCGAGATTGCGCCGCCGTGCCGGACGCAGGCCGCGCCGCGACGACGCTCGAGCCTCTCGGCATACAGCACCTGGCGCTCAAGGATGCCTCCGGGAAGACGCTTTTCGTATACCACACGGTGACGGATTCGTGGTTCCCGGCTGAGTCCATCGTGCCGCGCGGCCGGTTCAAGCCCACGGCATGGATAGTGGTGGGGCTCTACTTCCTGTTCATGGTGGGGATGGCATGGTGGTTCATCCGCAAGAAGAAGACGGCCGACGACTACTTGCGCGGCGGCGGAAAGATACCCTGGTACGTCGCCGGCGTGAGCATCTTTGCGACGATGCTCTCGTCGATCACCTTCCTGGCCGTGCCCACGCTCGCGTATCTCTCGGACTGGCGCTATTTCCCGCTCGCGATCTGCACCATCCTCATAATCCCGCTCGTGACGGGCTGCTACCTGCCGTTCTTCCGCAGGCTCAAGGTGACGAGCGCGTACGAATACCTTGAACGGCGCTTCAACCTGGGGACCCGACTGTTCGGCTCCGCGGCGTTCGTTGTGTTCATGGTCTCGCGCGTCGCGGTGGTGACGCTCCTGCCCGCGCTCGCGCTCAACGCCGCCACGGGCATATCTGTCGACATGTGCATCGTGGTATGCGGTGCGGCGACGATAGTATACTGCTCGCTGGGCGGCTTGGAGGCCGTGGTGTGGAGCGACTTCGTGCAGGGCATAGTGCTGCTGGGCGGCGCTCTCGCGATGCTCCTTACGCTCGTTGCCAGGACCGATGGCGGGCTTTCGGGCGTGTGGTCGCTCGCGCAGGCCTCCGGAAAGAACGTGATGTGGGACTTCCGGTGGGACCTCGCCGAACCGTGCCTGTGGGTGATACTCGTGCAGGGCATAGTGATGAACCTCTGCAGCTACACGAGCGACCAGTGCGTCATCCAGCGGTACATGTCGGTGAAGGACGAACCGGCCGCCCGCCGGTCGATCTGGTTCAACGGCGCGCTGTGCATCTGCGCGAGCTTCATCTTCTACGGGCTTGGCACGGTGCTGTGGACCCACTACAAGTGCCATCCCGAGATGCTCGACGTCGCGATGCCCAAGGCCGACAGCATCCTGCCCGTGTTCATGGCGACCGAACTTCCGCCATGGATGGCGGGGCTGGTGATCGCGGCAGTGTTCGCGGCAACCATCTCCACGCTCTCGGCCAACCTCTCCAGCGCGTCAACGGCGATAGTGGCCGACTTCATCGCCCGTTTCCGTCCGAGCATCCCGCCTGAGCGGCAGATCCGCTGCGGCCAGGTGTGCACCGTCGTGTGCGGCCTGCTTGGCGTCGTCTGCGCGCTCGTCCTGTCGCGCATGCAGACGCACGCGCTCTTCGACAACTTCCAGGAGCTCATCTCCACTCTCACCGCCGGCCTGATGGCGCTTTTCTTCATCGGCGTGTTCATGCCGCGCGTCAAGGGGATTGCCGCCGTCACGGGGCTCGCCGCCAACTACGTGGTGTGCTTCGCGTTCAAGTACGCAAGCATTCCGTTCACATCGCATCTGCATCCGTTCCTCGTGGGCGGTATCGGCTTCGTGGTCTGCGTGGCCGTGGCGTGGGTGCTTTCGTTCCTTCTGCCCGAGAAGGGACGCGATCTGTCCGGTCTCACTCTCAAGACGCTCGTCCGCGATTGACCGCCGTGGACGGCGGTGATGCGGCATGTGCATTTCTAAGGAGGTCATTGCATGGGAATACCAAGGTCTGCATTGTACACGGGCCTGTTCGCGGCCGCGGTCCTCGCGGCGCACTGCGCGGACAGGCCGATCCTCGTGTTCAACGAGGACGACACCCATTTCATCGGCAAGCATCCGAAGGAGAAGTTCGTAGAGTATTTCGATTCGGTGTGCCGGGGCAACGTGACGCACTTCTTCATGTGCCCCAACGCCATGCGTTCCAACATCGATTCCAAATCCCTCGAACCGATATGGAAGGCGCTGGACGAGCCGTGGAAGAAGCCGGGCTGGGCACCCGCCGCGAAATGGCTCCACGACAACGGCATCGATCCCTACGCGATATGGATAGCCCGGGCCCGCGAGAAGGGGGTGTCGCCCTGGATCACGATGCGTATGAACGACATCCACAATCCGAACGACCCTTCGTTCTGCTCGCTTTCCACCACATGGCGCACCATGCCCGAGACCCGTCGCGTGCCGGTAGGCGCGAAGACCTGGCACGACTACTCCTTCAACTATGCCCATCCCGTGGTGCGCAAGGAGCATATCGGCTACATCCGTGAACTACTGGACAAGTACGACGTTGACGGCCTGGAGCTGGACTGGATGCGCTTCCCCTACCATTTGGCCCCAGGACGCGAGTGGGAGGATTCACACTACCTAACCGAAGTCGTACGCGAGGCGAGGATCGCCGCCGAAGCGGCTGCGAAGCGGCTGGGGCATCCCGTCAAGATCGGGTGCCGGGTGACGACGTCCTACGATGCGGCGCTGAAGATAGGCACCGACCCCGTGCAATGGGCAAAGGAACGGCTGATCGACTGGCTGGTGGTGTGCAACTTCTTCGGCACGGTCGATTTCGACATCGACTATGCCGCGTGGAAGCGCCGCATACATGCCGTCAATCCCGATGTGACGATCGTGCCAGGCCTGGATTCTGGCGTGGTAAAGGACGTCGGCGGCAGCGGCAGGCAGTATCTCACGCTTGACGAGTATCGCGGCTGGTGCGACCAGCAGTATGCGGCCGGCGCGCCGGGGTGCTATCTGTTCAACCCGTTCCATTTCTCCACCACGTCGACTGTATGGAACGCCATGCTCGATGGAGGTCTCTCGCCAGCCGCGGTGTCCGGCGCGAACCGCAGCTACCCCATTTCGGCTCGCGAATGCGCTCCGCCGGAACTCTCCGGAAGGCAGCTGGCGGCCCGGCTCGACAGGCCCGTCTCGCTCCGCATCAGGGTTGGAACGCCGCTCAAGGGTGAAGGCAGGGTTGCCGTGCGCATGGCGTTCTCGAAGGTTCCCGGCAAGGATCTGATCGCCACCATCCGTCTCAACGACACGGCGGCATCGTCCTCGAAGGAACTGCCGGTCACGTCGTGGCTTGGCAAGAATTCCCGCGACCAGTTCTCCATCGAGTGCGAGTTTCCGCGCGAGGCGCTACGCGCAGGAAAGAACATCGTATCGCTTGGTCCGGCCGTCAATCCACCGGCAGGGATGCCGTATGTCATGGCGTGCGAGCTGGATGTGCAGCCTGTCCAGCCGGAGCCGATTCTCCCCGGGGAACCGGCGACAAGGGCGCCTCTGCCGCCCCATCCGTTCCCAGACCGCATGAGCGCGTTCGTCTGGCGCAACTGGTTCTGCGTAGATGTGCGCCGGATGGCGGACGTCGTGGGCGCAACCGTGCGCGATCTCGAGGGGATTGCCTCGGAGCTGGGGCTTCCGGTGCCGCAGCCGAAGGTATTGGGCGAATGGCGGCGCAAGGGCTACATCACCGTGCTGAGGCGCAACTGGCATTTGCTTCCCTACAGCCAGATACTGCCGCTTCTCGACATGACGCGAAAGGAACTGGCCTTCTCGCTTGTCGAGGATGACTTCCTTTTCGTGAAGCTTGGGCGGCTCAAGCCTGCGTGCGAGGAGCTACGGTGGGACGCCGCTGCGGCAGCCGATCCATCGGCGAAGGCGGCCCGGTTGCGTCTTGCGGCGGCTCTGAAGGAGGAAGGTGCGGACGATTTCTCGGAGGAGCGTCGTTTCTCCTTCTTCGACGAACTGGCTTCCGTGGATCCGAACTGGAAGCCAACGGTCGTGGAAGGGCGGGCTTTCCCCCAGCGACTGCTTTTTTCATATTGCGCCGACTACGGTGATCCGCTTGCCGACAACGAGATATCTACCTATCCCGAGGGGCTTCTGCAGAAGCTTGCCGACGTTGGGGTCAATGCCGTGTGGCTGCATGCGGTGCTGCACCAGCTTGTGACAGATCCTAAATATCCCGAATTCGGAGTTGGTGCCGCCATGCGCTGCGCCAACCTCCGCAAGCTCGTGGCGCGTGCGCGCAAGTACGGGATCAGAGTGCTGCTCTACATCAACGAGCCGAGGGCCATGCCCGACGAGTTCTTCAGTGCCAGCCCGGAGCGCGAGGCCATCCGCGGCGCCAAGGGGCGCGACGGATATTCGATATGTCTTGGCACGCCGGAAGGCCGCAGGCTGTTCTCGGATGCGCTCCAGCAGGTGTTCAGGTCCGTACCCGGCCTTGGCGGAGTAACCTGCGCCACGGCAAGCGAGAACCAGACCAACTGCGGTTCGCACAGCTGGAAGAACACATGTCCGAGATGCAAGGACAGAAGCCGGCGCGAGATCATCGCCGAGGCTGCCAGCATAATCGTTGATTCCGTATCGAAGGTCGCGCCGGATGCCTTCATCGGGATCAGCTCGTGGGGCTGGCCTGCGGACGACGTCCACTGGATATACGACCACATACCGCGCACAAACGTCCTTGCAGGGGCGACGAGCGAGGGCGGCCTCGAGATATGCCGTGGCGGGATTAAATCAAAGGTGGGTGAATATTCGATCTCAGCCGGCCGTCCCAGTCCACGCTCTTTCACGCGCTGGTCGGACGCGCGTGCAATGGGTTTCCGTACCGCCGCGGCGACCCTTAGCGGTTCGACGTGGGAGTTCAGCCACATACCGTACCTTCCCGTGATGGATCTGCTGGCTGAGCATTCCTTCCATCTGAAGGAATTCGGCATCGACGCCGTGACCATGAGCTGGTCGCTCGGATGCTATCCATCGCCCAACCAGCGCGCGTTCACGGAGATGACGCGCGACACACGTTCCCCCGGCGAGCTGCTGGACCGCATCGCCTGCGAGGTCTACGGCAGGGAGGCGGCGCCCGCCATCCGCAAGGCATGGACCGTGTTTTCCGACGGTTTCCGCGAATATCCGTTCCACATCGACGTCGTATACCGCGCACCGGTGCAGATGGGGGCGGCGAATCCGCTCTATCCAAAGTATACAGGCTATCAGGCCACCATGGTCGGCTTCCCCTACGACAATCTCGTTAAATGGCGCGGATGCTACCCGAACGACGTGTTCATCTCGCAGATGGCTAAGGTGCGCGACGGTTTCGATGCCGGCTGCATCGAGTGGGAGAAGGCGATTCCCCTCTGCAAGGGCAAGGCTCGCGCGCAGGCCGAGCGCGAGCTGGGCACATACCGCGCGGCCGCGCTCGCCTTCAGGTCCGTGGTGGACCAGTGCCGATTCATCATAGCCCGCGATGCCGCTGCGACCGCTACCGATCCAGCTGAACGGCGTCGCATGCACGACGAGATGCGCACATGCCTGAGAAACGAGATCGATACGGCACGAAGGTTGCTGCCGCTCGTCCGCCGTGACTGCAGGATCGGCTATGAATGTTCCAACCACTACTTCTTCATTCCCCAGGACCTGCGAGAGAAGATACTCTGCTGCCGCGCCATCCTGGCCGACCTTCCCGATCCGCAGCCGGATCCCATCGCGAAAGACCGTCCGTGGCTCGTTCTCAACGAGGACTGTGACCAGTACCTCGCCCGCCATGCGCGTAAGTCGTATCCAGCACCCATTACGCGTGATGCGATCCGCAAATACGCCGACCAGTGGCTCAAGGGTCCCGTGACGCACTACTTCGTCAACCCCAACTGCCAGACCGTATACTACGAATCAAAGGTGTTCGACCCGATATGGAAGGTGCATCGCGCCATAGGCTGCCAGGCCGAGAAGAAATTCCCCGGCCACGATAGATTCATCGAGCTAGCCGAAAGGATGGCGAAGGACGGAATCGATCCGAACGCGATATTCGTCGAGTGTGCTCGCAAGAAGGGGATAAGCCCGTGGATCTCCATACGGATGAACGACCTCCACAACGCCAGCAGTACGAACATCTGCTCCAATTCGTTCTTCACCCGCCGGCATCCGGAGTTCTGGCGCCGCCCGGACAGCATTCCGACCGGCTCGGGCAATTGGGCGAACTTCGCCCTCGACTACGCGCATCCCGAAGTTCGCGACCACCACCTCGCGCTCATCGAGGAGACGCTGGGGCGTTACGATGTGGACGGAATCGAGCTTGACTGGATGCGCTTCGCGAACCATCTCACGCCTGGCAAGGAGCGTGAGCTGTCGCACTGCCTCACGGATGTGGTCCGCAGAACGCGCAAGCTTGCCAACGCCGCGGCCGCGAGGCTGGGTCATCCCGTCCTGGTCGGCGCGCGCGTTACGAGCCGTCCAGAGGCGGCGCGCGCATACGGCACCGACTTCGAGGCATGGGCGCGCGAAGGTCTGATTGATGTACTGATCTTCTGCAACTTCTGGAGCTCGGCCGACCTGGGGCTGCCGATGGCTGAATGGCGGCGCATCATGGCGGCCGCCAACCCGCGCGTCAAGCTGATCGCCGGATGCGACCAGGCCATGGAGGACGAAGGACACTACTGGAGCCGACGCGCGATCACATATCCCGAATACTGCGGATGGATAGAGCGGATGTTCGCCGAGGGTGCGGAGGGGATATACTTCTTCAACCACTTTGACATAGCGCGCTACCCGAACAGGATGAGCGACATGGGCCGTGCCCTCGTGGAAGGCGACTTTACGCGTGAGCGTTTCGCCTCTGCACCCAGGGCCTACCCCGTATCCTTCTGCGACAGTGCCGTTTCCAAGGACCTGCAGGAGATCCAGGTCCCCGCATCACTTAAGGGGAAGGTGAGCCTCCGCATCCCGGTTGGTCCGCCGCCGGCAGCCGGCACGGTGGAGGTGCTTCTCGGTTCTGACCGTCCACTCGTGGCGGCGGAGCGCGCCTCGTTCAAGCTCAATGGTGTAGGCGCATCCAACGTGGTTGACATGCCGACCGATTCCTGGCTGACCAAGAAGCCGACTCGCAAATCCGTCGCCGCCGTGAAAGGGACGTTCCCTCTGTCCGCTCTCAAGATGGGCGAGAACGTCGTTTCGCTCGATGGCGCTGCGATGGGGGCCGTATGGGCGTGCGAGATATTCGTGACGCCGGAGAAGAAGCCGGTGCCTGTGGCGGCGGACGCGGGTTCGATGGCCAAGACGCTCGAGATGAAGGTGCGCCTGCCGTCGTCTGTAACGAACTACGCGATCGCCTGTCTCGCGGAATACGGCCTTCCGCAGGAGAAGGGCGGCTTCAGACTCATGTACAGCCCTCTCAGGGATCGCTCTGCCGCCGCATACTACGGGGATGCGAGGGTTGGAACGGCGCCATACGCCCTTGCGGACTGCAAGTGGCACCATCTGGCTGTGACGGTCGCTCCAGGAAAATGCATCGAACTTTTCCTTGATGGACGTTCCGTGGACCGCGCGGCCGCGCCTGCCGATGGATTTGTAGATGGCTCGCTCGTCATCGGCAAGCGCCACGATACCGTGCCAAAGGGTATTCCTGGGCGGCTCGCCGACATCTTTCCGCTCGAGAACTTCACGGGCGAGATAGGTGGCGTGAAACTCTACGACGGCGTATTCGATCCCTCATCGTACCGTCCGGGCGCTCCGGCCGATCCGCGCATGCTTGTGGGCTACCCTGGCGATCCCGAGCCGAAATGGGAGCGCCCAAAGACGACGCGCCGGTATCTCCACGGACCCGAGGCCGAGCGGCTTCTCACGTTCTGGCGCGAGGGCAAGATCATGTTCGGCGAGGTCGTCCACAGCCACGACTGGTCGCTCCACTACACGAAGCAGCGCGCACATGGCGCGTGGCTCGTACATGGCTCTGACGATATGCCGTTCAATTTCTCGAACGCCGTGTTGAGCGTGCGGTCTGACGGCATCCCGCTCCATTCGCAGAAGTGGCGTGAGGGTTCCATCGAGGTGGAGCTTGCCGCGTGCGCGCCGTTCGGACGCAAGCCGACCGCCTTCGGGCGCGTAACGGTGTCGAACAGGGGCAAGGCACCGATCTCGGAGAAGATCGGGTTTTTCGTCCGCGAAGGGCTTGAATGCAAGCTCATAACCGGCTCGCCCGACATCTACAACATCTTCAACCCGAAGGTGGAACCGTGGCGCGAGCTCGCCCCGGGCGGCTGGGAGAAGCGCGGCAGCGCCTTGTTCCTGAACGACCGGTTCGTCGCCTTTGGCGAGCCGTTCTCATGGGATGCCGAGAAGGGGATCGCAAGGCTCGAGTTGAGTCTGAAGCCGGGTGAAAGCCGCTCTTTCGAGTTCAAGGTGGGGCGCGGCGGCGTGCCGGCTATGGACTACGCGGCGGCGAGCGCTAAGACGGAACGTGACTGGAGGGTGGAGCTTGCGAGGCTGAAGATGCCGAAGGCGATAGCGTCCAACCCCTCGCGCACGGCGCTGGTGCGCAACCTGTGCGCCCAGATGCTGCAGTGCTTCTCGCGTCCCACCGAAGGCGAATTCACGCTGCCTCGCCAGGGATGCCTGCAGCGTCTCGTGTGGCCGGGCGACGCCATACAGTTCCTCGCCGCGTGCGACATGCTCGGCTATGGCGACTATGTCGGGCGGGCGATAGACTTCTACTTCACGCAGTGCGCGAAGCCGAACGGCGAGATGGGGCCTTTCCGCAACAAGTGGGCGTGCGACACGGCGTGCGTGCTGCAGAGCTTTTCGCGGCATTGCATATATACGGATGACGCCGCATGCTGGGCGAAGCACCGCGATGCGGCATGTCGCGCCTTCAGGTGGATAGAGTCGATGCGCGCGCCGGACGGACTCTTCCCCGCGATGAAGTCGACTGACGCGACGGTGGTAGCGCGGCACTGGGGCATGACGGACAACCTCAATCTCCAGGGCGTCGAATGGTATGCGCGCGCGGCGGAGAAGTTCGCCGATCCCGCTGCGGCCGAGGCGAAGGGCGTAGTGGCCGACTACCGCAAGGTCATCCGCAGGCTTCTCGACAAGGCGTTCGCCCCGCAGGCGGGTTCGGACGAGCTGACGCTCCCGATCGATGCCGGCTTCGCGCGCGAGGACCCGATGTTCGAGCAGCGCTTCATGGGGAGCCACCCCGGGGACTTCGCCGAAATGGGCTTCCTCACGGAGGAGGAGATTCTTCGCATCGGACTGAGAAACATTCGCCGCGGACTAGCGCACCCCAATGGACTGCACGGGCGCATCGTCTCGGCCGATCCCACCCATTTCGACCACGTTTGGTACACCACGTGGAGCGAGATACAGTGGTACCGCGCATGGCGGCGCCTTGGGCGCAGGGAGAGGGCGCGGCGCGAAATCGAGACAAGCCTCAGGTTCGCCGTCACCGACGAATACCTTGTGGGCGAACGCTTCCACGATGCGACGCCCTGGTACTATCCCTGGAGCCCGAACGCGTCGGGCAACGGACGCATAATCCTGATGCTTCTCGAAGAGGCTGCGGACTAGTTCCGCGAGTGCACCGAACCGTCGTTGGGGTCCGACTGGATCGCCATGCGCAGCTGGTGCGTGGCGCCCGGCTCAAGCCATTCGCCCTCGTCGCGGAAAAGTGTGGCCGGCTCCACGCACACCATGCGGCGATTGTCGCCAGGCTGCATGTTGGACCCGCCGTAGTCGGCCGGGGGATGCCATATCACCAGCTTCTTGTTGCCGTGGGCGCGGATGACGATGGTACGGTTGATCGTCGGGTCGAAGATCGCGTATTCGCCGTCCTTGGTGGTGAATACATGGTCGTAGTCACGGTCGACCGTCAGATCGCCCTGCCATTTGGAGTCGAAGTCCTTGGCGGTGAAGGGCGAACCGTCGGCCTTGGCCTCGCGGGCGTCGCATACTGGCGCTCCGTCCACGCCGCGCACCTTGACGGTGGCCGCATCCGACAAGTTGAAGTACGGATGGAACCCCTCGGTGTAGAAGAACTTCTCCTTGCCCGTGTTACGGGCGGTGAGGGTGACGTTGAGGCTCATCGATATCGAAACCTTAATCTCCAGGTCGAAGTCGTATGGCCAGATGCGCCTTGTCTCGTCGGACGAAGCCAGCGCGAGCGTAATCTCGGTTGAATCCTCTGAATATTCGCTGGAACGCACGGAGAAGGTCATCTGCCTGGCGAACCCGTGGCTGGCGCTTCCGGGTTCTCCGTTGCGACCGAACCAGGGCCAGCATACGGGGATGCCGCCATGCGTCCACGCCGCAGGCTCCGCCTTCATGCTCTTTGGCAGGAACAGCACAGGTTGCTGTCCGGTAGGCCGGTACGACAGCACGCGCGCGCCCTTGAGGTCGATCTCGCATGAACCATACTTGTTGGCAAGCGCCACCACCGGCACGCCGGTATCCTGCGAAGGGCGGAAGACGATGCGTTCGGGGGCGCCGAACCTGCGGTTGAGATCCTGGCAGTCGTTGTTGGAAGGGATGCTCATTTCGCCACCTCCGTCCCTGCGCACTGTGCCTGCGGCGCCGACTGCGTCTGTGCAGCCGGCGCGGGGGCTTTTTTTGAGAACGGCCACCTTTCAGCGGACCATGCCCATCCAAGCAGGATGGCAAGCGCCACGACGATGGCGGCGATGATGCGTCCCCATGGCGTGCGGGAGTACGGATCGCGCGCGGCAAGAGCGCCGGGCGGCAGCACGGCGAGACGCGTGAATTCGCGCGCAAGGCCGTTGGAGAACCTGAGCGGCCTGTTCGCGGCCCATCCGCCTGCGTTGAGGATCGCGCCAAGGTCGCGTCTGCGCAGCTTGAACCATGTGAGGATCACGCTTGGCAGCGACACCGCGAGTATCACTGCAACGATGGCGAGCGCGGTCTTCCACCAGGGCAGGCCTGCTACGAGGCCGATGAGACCGGCGAACGCCGCGCCCATCATGCCTACGCCAACGCCGAGGGCCGCTATCGAACTGGCGATCGCCGCGGAATTGCCGCCCTTGTCCTTGGCCGCCGAGCCGTCGGCGGCCTTCGTAACACCTTCAGTGGCGGCAGTCTGGCGGTCGCCGATGAACTTCTTCACCTGCGCAGCCACGGTCTCGCCGAGCTTCCGCCAGGGTGCCCAGAACGCTTCGCGCAGGGAGACCTGGCTTTCGACCACCTTGGTGACGGTGGCATCCCAGTCCAGCCCATCGCGATCGATGAAGATGCCGTTGCGGCCTGCATAGAGAGGGGCCGTGCAGCCAGCGGTGAGGGCGGCGCAGATGGTGCGCGTCTCGGCTGTACCCTTGCGCGTCAACTTCGCATAGACGAGGCAGCATTCGGAACGTCCAGCCAGAGCGGAGTGCGCACCTTCGTCCGCCACATGGAAGCAGAGCGAGCAGGCGCGTTCCGCGAGATAGAGCGTACCCGTCTGGAACATGGCTTGGCAGGCGGGATCGTAGAGGTCTGCCTGGTTTACATAGTTGCGAAGGAAGGAGACGAGGTTGAGCTTGTAGCGCAGGAGGCGCTCCTGCTCCTCGAGCTTGGCCTTGGCGTCGGCGGCCATTACCGGCTTGGACGCGGTCCATGCGCGGTACGGGGCGAACTTGGCCTTGAGATCCGCCCATTCCAGGCGCGTCAGCTCGGAATCGGCATCCTTGCCGAGAAGGGGACCGGCGACGGTCTTTGCGAAGGCGGCGATGGCCGCCTGCCACTTCGGGTTCAGGTTTTTTGAAAGCGGCAGCGACTTGTCGGGCTCCTCCGTGACGAGCGGCAGGTCGGAGGGAACGGTGAAGAAGGCGTCGATCTCCGCCTCCACGGCGGCAAGGGCGGCTTCCGCGGCGGCGGTACCTTCACCCAGCGGAAGGATGGAGGCGTCCGTCTTCGGCGCGTCCTCCCATGCCTTCAATGCAGCCTTGTCGGCATCCGACGGTTCTGCCGCGGCGAGGTCCGCCTGGTCTGACATCACCTTGTCGAGGGCCGCATGGTCGTCCTGGCTGTCCTTGAAGAGATCATCGAAGTTGACGTCCTTGGACTTCAGCCAGTCGATCGCCGCCAGCACTTCTGGCACGCGTATCCGGCCATCGCCATCCGTATCCATCAGCGCGAGCATGCGCGCATCGAAGCGCACGCCGGTGGTGGGGGATGAGAGCACCGTCCACAGCTTGCGGTCTAGCTCCGCCAGATGGGCGATGTCGTCGCCTGTTTCGATTTTGACCTGCGCGAGGCGCGCGGTCCGGAAGAATTTCCACTTGTGTTCGCTGGTCGTGTCTGTTTTCATGGCGGAGATTATACCAAAACCCCTAAGCCAGAATCAAGCGCTGCGCGCATCCGAGTTTTTAGTGTTTCTGGTTTTTGAGTCAATTCCATCTGACATGACACAGCTATTTATGGTATAATCTGTTGCGTTCCACAACACAAGAAAAAGAGATCGTCATGAAATACACAAGTGCAATGATCAATGCGTTTCGAGTTTCACCCCTCCGGGTCCTGGCGGTCGCCATGGCCATGGCCGCCTGCGTGCATGGCAAGGAGGCCATCCTGTTCCTGAGCGCGCATCCGGACGACACCGATGGTTTCGCCGGGACGGCGTACCTGCTCAAGGACAAGTACGATGTGCATGTGGTGGACCTGACTCGCGGCGAACGCGGGCTGGGCCAGGCTGGACAGGACGATGCCTCCACCGGCTACCGCCGGACACAGGAGGAGATTCGCGCCCAGGCATATTGCGGCACCACGCTGCATTTCCTGAAGGAGGTCGACGGGTCCGCCGCGGCGGGTGACAGGCCGGTGTACGAGCTGATGAAGATCCTTCTGGAGATCAAGCCAAAGGCGGTCTTCACGCACTGGCCAATCGACAACCATGTGGATCACGCGCAGTGCTCCGCGCTCATGGCGAACGCCCTGCGCAAGAGCGGCCTCAAGCCTGAACGATACTTTTTCGAGGAATGGATGCGCCAGACGCGCAACATGGTGCCGACGTACTACGTGGACATCTCGGGTGTCTTCAAGCACAAGCTTAAAATTCTTTCCTTCTACGAGTGCCAGAACAAGAACAACTACCTTCTGAGGATGACGGAGAAGCGTGCCCGTTGGCGCGGCAAGCAGCGCGTGCCCGCGGTCGAGTTCGCAGAGCCGTTCACTACCTGGGACGGACGCCCGATCAAGGGCGGCGTGCTTGAGAGTCTCGTCGAGACGGCTGTCGCACCAGGCGCCGCCAGCGTAGACATCACAACCGAGGCGGATCTGCCCTAAGCGGCCTGGGCGGGCAGGCGTCAGCGATCCGGACGGACACGCTTGAAGGACAGCGCCTTGCCGGTCTTGTCCAGCGTGCCGCGGATGCGGCCTTCCTGCGGCTCCTCCCTCAGCAGCAGCTCCGCCAGGGGATCCTCCACATAGCGCTGCACGGCCCGTCGGAGAGGACGCGCCCCCATCGCATCGTCCATGCCTTGCGCAACGAGGAAGTCGGTCGCCTTCTTGTCCAGTACGAGCGTCATGTCCTTAGCAGAAAGGCGACTCCTCAGCTGTGCCAGTTCGAGGTCCAGTATCACGAGCACCTCGTCGCGCTCGAGTTTCCTGAATACTAGCGTCTCGTCAAAGCGGTTTAGCAGCTCCGGACGGAACGTGCGCTTCGCCTCGTCGAGGAGCTTACTCTTGAGCGTGTCGTAGGACTCGGCCGCGTTCTCCTGCGAGAACCCGAAGCTCTTACCCTCCTTTGCGAAGTCGAAACCCAGGTTGGCGGTGCAGATTATTATGGTGTTGCGGAAGTCCACCTGGCGGCCCTGTCCATCGGTCAGCTTGCCCTCGTCCAGGATCTGCAGCAGCATGTTCATTACGTCCGGCGATGCCTTTTCGAACTCGTCGAAAAGGACGACCGAATACGGGCGGCGCCGCACACGTTCCGTGAGCTGTCCTCCCTCGTCGTAGCCCACATACCCAGGCGGCGAACCCACGAGGCGCGAGGATGTGAACTTGTCGGAGAATTCAGACATGTCCAGCGGGATGAGCGCCTTTGCATCGCCATACACCTTCTCGGCGAGCATCTTCGCGAGAAGCGTCTTGCCTACGCCGGTTGGGCCGAGGAACAGGAAGCTTCCTATCGGGCGCTTGGGGTCGCCCAGGGAAGCCCTCGAGCGGCGCAAGGCCCGTGCCACGGCCGAGATCGCGTCCTGCTGGCCTATCACCACGGTGTTCAGCTCTCTCTCTATCGAAAGGAGCTTGCCTGCGGCCGCGGCCGACATGCGTTCCACCGGCACGCCGCTGAGGCCGGCCACAGTCTCGGCGATATCGTCCGCGGTTACGTCAACGAGCTTCTCGGCGTGTTCGGCGCGCCAGGCTTCCACCTTGGCGGCCAGCGCGTTTCGGGCCGCAAGCTCCGCGTCCCGGCATTTGGCCGCCACATCGTAGTTCTCTTCGCCGATGGCCTTCTGCTTTTCCGCATGGATGGCCGCTATCGCCTCCTCGTCAGCCTTGAAGTCCGGCGGGCGCACCGCGTTCTTCATGCGGATGCGCGCTCCGGTCTCGTCGATGGCGTCGATCGCCTTGTCGGGCAGCAGTCGCGCTGGCAGGTAACGCGCCGTGAGCTGCACTGCCGCCTTGAGCGCACCTTCGTCGTACTTCACGTTGTGGTGCTTCTCGTAGCGCGGGGCTATGCCGCGCAGTATCTCCACGGCCTCCTCCTGGGTCGGCTCGTTCACGGTTATGGACTGGAACCTGCGCTCAAGTGCGGCATCCTTCTCGATGGACTTGTGGTACTCCTTGAGCGTCGTGGCGCCTACGACCTGCAGTTCTCCGCGCGAAAGCGCGGGTTTCAGGATATTGGCCGCGTCCATCGCACCCTCGGCACCGCCTGCGCCAACGAGCGTGTGTATCTCGTCGAGGAAGAGCACCACGTTTCCGACGCGCTTCGTCTCCTCTATCAGCTGCTTGAGGCGTTCCTCGAACTGCCCGCGGTACTGCGTACCTGCCACGACGCGTGCCATGTCCAGCGCCACTACCCGCTTCTGGCGCATGCGCTCGGGAACCTCGCCCGCCACGATGGCCTCGGCGAGACCCTCCACCACGGCGGTCTTCCCGACGCCCGCCTCGCCGATCAGGACCGCGTTGTTCTTCGTGCGGCGCGCGAGCACCTGTATGACGCGCGATATTTCGGCCTTGCGTCCTATCACCGGGTCGAGCTCGCCCTTGCTGGCCAGTTTCGTAAGGTCGCGTCCAAACGTGTTCAGCGCGGGCGTCTTCTGCTTCTTGCCGTTTGCGCCGTCGCTCTTCTCCTGGTCCTGGTCTGGAGAAAGGGGATCGTCCTCCTGCGACGCCTCGGCATCGTCCCCACCGGTTTCACCATCGGAGGGATCGCTCGTGCCCTCGTCAGTATCGGGGGCGTCCGGCACGCCGTTCGTAGATGCAACGGCCTGGAAGCTCTCGGCCGTGACGTTGTGCCCGAAAAGCAGCTGAGCCCCCACGGATTCGCCATCCTTGAGCATCGCAAGCACTATGTGCTCGGTGCCGACGGCGTCGGCATTGAGGCGACGCGCCTCGAGCTTTGCGCGTTCAAGTATCTTCCGCGTGCGCGATGTCACGGGAAGGTCGCCCACCGACTTGAGCGCTTCGCCATGGCCTATGAGCTGCTCCAGCTCCATCTTCAGATCGTCGGGATCCAGATCCAGGCGCTGGAGGCGGCGGCAGGCCTCGCAGGACGGCATCGTGAAGATGGCGGTGAGGATGTGCTCCGTGCCGATGTAGGCGTGGTTGAAGTGGTGGGCTATGGCGGCGGCGCTGTTCAGCGCCTGCTGTGCGTATGGTGTGTAGCTGTTCATTGTTCCAGGAGCCTCCGTCCAAGGGCGTTGAGTCCGACGCGCGCGAAACGCCTGTTTATGCGGTCGGCGAATTCCGCGTCGCGCTTGTCGCGCGCACGGTCGGATTCACGCGTCCCTTCGTTTTCGGGCGGTTTAGCGAACTGCTTGAATGTGAATTCATCGACGTCTTCCTTCGCGATGCCGTCCATGAGCCCCATCGACGCGGCCATGCGGATGGGTGAGAGGATGTCGGCCAACTCCCAGGGTGAAAGGAGCCGGGCGGCGCGTAGCACGGCCAGGGCGCGCGCTATCGAGTCCGCCAAAACGCGCGGTGCCTCCTCAACTAGATGCAGCCTGGCGTTGATCTCCTGCTGCACGAGCCTGCGGTAGACCGCCGACACGCGCTCCACGAGCTTCTCCACCGACAGGCCTATCGAGTAGCGGTTCTCCAGCCTGTAGACATGGGCCGTATCGCGGATGCTCTCGGCGTCGAAACCCCATGCCTCAATGCGCACCGCGTTGAGTCCGGCAAGGGTATACTTCATGTCGCCCAGCAGGTTCAGCGCCTCCAGATGCACGGTACATGAAATGAAGAGATTGTTGCCGCAGAACGACGGATCGGGCGAGAGGTAGCCGAACTCCGGATCCCAGGCGGGGGGCGTCCTGCCTGCACGCGCCTGATCCTCGGCCTGCGCGCGCGCCACGGCGTCCGGCAGGTCGTCGAAGTCCCTCCATTCGGTGTCGATGCGGATGGCGTCCCTGTCGCTGAACTTGCGTCCGGCCGGATTGCGCAGGATCAGCACATGACCGTCGCGCACGATGTCGTGCACGCTCAGGTTGGGGTAACGACCCTCCTGGGAATGCTGGCGGCGTACTCTCATCGCTTCTTCCGGCTGCCGTCTGCGCCGCCATCCAGTTCATCGATCCGTCGGCGCAGCTCGGCGGCCTTTTCGAATTGCTGCCGTTTGACGGCCTGCTTCAGCTCGCGTTCGAGGTAGGCGCGCGATTCGCTCCCCGTGATCGTCTTCGGCATGTCGCCCACATGGACTCGCCCGTAGGCGCCGGGAAGGAATTCCTCCCGGATTCTCTCGGCGAATGCGCGATAGCACCGCGGGCATCCTACGCGCCTCTGCTCCTTCACCTGCTCCCATGTGCATCCGCATCCCGGACATGCCTTGCGATCGCTTTCCTGCTCCGCAATGCCCTCCACCAGGCCGAGCGCCGCCTTTACGAAATTCTCCACGAAGGGCGGCGGTTCGCCCTCGGCCAAGGTCACCTTGGCGGCCTTGTCACCGCGAGGCTTCCGATGCGTCTGCGGCTTGCCGTCCGGGTTTGACGCACATGCCTTGCAGACGTATAGCTCCTCGTCCGTTCCGTCCTTGCGCTTCCTGTGCAGCACCGTGGCTGCATCGGCTTTATGGCAGATTTCGCATTTCATTGATTAGCTGCATGGGACCTGACATGTAGAAAGGCGCATATTATACCATAATTGCGCCGCACTTGCAAAACCGCCACGGCAGGTGGGGTGCGATTCTAAACCGTTGAGCCGCTTGCGCGTAGCGCGGTTGATACCGAGGCCTATGCCGACCTGCTCGCCCGACCCGCAGTTTGCAGGCACCCCGCCGGCATGATTTTGACGCGCGGGCCTTCACGCGCGCCCTT
>JAFXTB010000028.1 GCA_017525225.1 Kiritimatiellia bacterium | reverse complement strand
GATTCCGCTCACGAGCGACGTGAAGGAGTTCAAGTTCGTGAAGGACATCGTCGTCCACGTGGCGAACGAGGAGATCCAGTCCGCCGAGATCAAGCTCAACTACGAGGTGGGCACGATGATCGAGGTGCCGCGCGCGGCGCTCGTCGCGGGCGAACTCGCCGAGGAGGCGGAGTTCTTCTGCTTCGGCACGAACGACCTCACGCAGATGACCTTCGGCTTCTCGCGCGACGATGCGGGCAAGTTCCTGGGCTCGTACTACGACAACAAGATCTACGAGAACGACCCGTTCGCCCGTCTGGACCAGACCGGCGTGGGCAAGCTGATGAAGATGGCCGTCACCGACGGCAAGGCTACCCGCCCGAGGATCCACTGCGGCATCTGCGGCGAGCACGGCGGCGACCCGACGTCGGTCGAGTTCTGCCACAGGATCGGCCTGAACTACGTCAGCTGCTCGCCGTTCCGCGTGCCGATCGCCCGCCTCGCGGCGGCGCAGGCCGCGCTGAGCGAATAGGCGTTCAGACGATCAGCATGCAGTCGCCATAGCTGAAGAACCGGTATTCGGCCCTCGCCGCGAGCGCGTAGGCGCAGAGGATGCGCTCGCGTCCGGCCAGGGCCGAAACCATCATCAGCAGGGTGGACTGCGGCAGGTGGAAGTTGGTGAGCATGGCGTCGCACGCCAGGAAGCGGTGCGGCGGCCGGATGAAGATGTTCGAGGCCCCATGCCCGGCCACGATCCTGCCGTCGTGCGCCGCCGCGACGGTCTCTAGCGTGCGTACGGTCGTCGATCCCACGCACACGATGCGTCCACCCCGCACCCGGCATTCGGCGACGGCCTCCGCCGTCTCCGGCGGTACGGTGAACACCTCGAAGTCCATCTGGTGGTCCTCGATGTCCTCGCACTTCACAGGGCGGAATGTGCCCGGTCCCACATGCAGGGTGATGGCTGCGCGCCTGACGCCCTTGGCGTCGAGCGCAGCGAACAGCTCCGGCGTGAAGTGGAGCCCCGCCGTCGGCGCGGCGACGCTTCCCACCTCCCGTGCATAGATGGTCTGGTAGCGCGCGCGGTCCGCGGCCTCCTCAGCGGCGGTGCCTTCGCGATGGACGTACGGGGGCACCGGGGTGTGGCCGAATTCGTCCAGAAGCCGCATCAGCGGGCGTTCGCAGATGAAATCGGCGCGCCACAGCCCGCCATCGAGCCGCCGCCGCAGGACGACCTGCAGCTCGCGTTCCGGGCCGAACACCGCAGCCTGCCCCTCGCGGCACGGGCGGCCGGAGCCGACCATCACCGACCACGCCAGCGCATCCTCGGCTGCGGGCGCGTCGAGCTTCGCGGCGAGGCCCTCCTCCGCGCCGCTGGCGAGGGGCGAGACCATCAGCACCTCCACGGCGCCGGGCGAATCGGCCCAGGTGCCGAGCAGACGGGCGGGGAACACCTTCGTGTCGTTGACGACGAGCAGGTCCTTCGCGTCGAGGTACTCCACGATGTCGCCGACGGCGCGGTGCTCGATCACGCCGGTGTCGCGATGCAGCACCATCATGCGGTCGTCGCCGCGTCGCTCGCTGGGATGCTGGGCGATGAGCCTTGAAGGAAGGGGATACCAGAATTGACTAGTTTTCACGGGCGCATATTATACCACAGCCCGAATCCGCCGATTTTGAATTTTTTCATTTTCCACTTGCGCGGCGGACGAATATGGGGTATACTTGCCTCAACGAAAACCAGTATCGTCTCTTTTGCGGAGGCGATTTTGAATGTTTCAACAACGAAAAACAAAGGAAAGTAGCAATGATGTCGAGAACGATGAAGGTGCTGACGCCCCTGGCGGCGTTTGCGATCGCGCTCGGCGCATACGCCTCGGGTATCCAGAAGGAAGGCTTCGAAGGCTATGCGGCCGGTGACGGAATCACTAGCGGAGCTAACAAGTTCCTATATGTCACCAACGAGGCGGACGTTGTCGATGCCTCCGAGGTGCAGGGATACACCGCCGCAGGCGTGGCAGCGCCCACCGGCACAGCCAAGCCCCCGAAGTTCGCCGACAGCGGCGACAATTTCCTGAAACTTTCCACGGAGGAAGGCCGCCTTTTCCGCTCCATCAACGATCTGACGAACGGTGGAACGGCGCTTGGCAGCGCGGTTAGCGTCGGCGACGGGCTTGTCGTCGATACGGCCCTGCAGTTCACGCTTACGGACGTGAGCGACCGTCCAGATGTGCAGACGGGTGACAAGTTCTCCCTCTGGCTCGAGGTGCAGACCGTCGGATCGGAGGTCGTTACCAACCTGATGGCGTGTGGCGGCGTGTATACGTACAATGGCGGACTCTCGCTTCTCGCCAATGCCAATGCGCTGTACCGCTTCCCAGCCCTGCAGAATGAGATTGCCGCAGGCTCCTGGCACCGTGTCACGGTCAAGGCGTTCGCAAACGTCAACATTGGCGCGACTCCTGCCGTTCCCGGCTTCCAGGTGCTGATAGACGGTGAGGCGTACATGGCCGAACGCGTCATGAGAGAAGGTGAGGACGGCGATTTGATCTTTGATGCGGCTGGCTTTAACCAGCATAATAACATTGCTCCTCTAGTTTCCTCGGAGTTTGTCGCTGATTCCGGTGAATGGGGCACCATCGCCTACATTCCTTCGCTCTCCTCTGATGCCACGCTGCAGGCTGTCGGCTTCGCCGGCGAGGGCAAGGTCGACGACATTGCGATCTACAACAATACCGATGGTGGCACCGAGATACACCTTGTAGGGGCTGGCTTGGACAAGCAGTCCGACGGCAACGGCGGCTACATCATCACCGCGCCGACCGGCTACACGATCGGTTCTCTCACCGTTGATGGTGTGATTGTTGCCGCCGCCGCAGGGCAGACGTCGTGGACGTTGACTGCCAGTGATCTTGCGAGCTCCCAGTACATCGTGGTCGCCGCGAAGAGGGATCCGCTGATCGGTACAACGCCGTGGTATATGAGCCCGAAGGCGAGTGCGGTGCTGACGGGGATACCGCAGCAAGATGCAACTTCTCACTTTACGACATGTTTCCATGGCCAGGGCCAGGAGGAGTTCTTTGGTTTTGGTCTTAGCACCGGTAGTACGGGGGTCCGTCTCTATAACATAGATGATTTGTTGACAAACAATACTGAGGCTGTACAGAATGTCACAAATTCTGCTCTTGCTGTAAATGATCAGTTGCGCGGCGTTGCCATTTCCAAGGCGCTCAACGTCATGTTGGCGTTGAATTACAATAAAGATTCCTGCCTGGTTTCCATACCACTGGATGAAGAATTCGCCTACGGTGCCAATTCATTCAGTGTTATCCCCTCGAATGGGTATGCATTTGACGCTGCTGGGTTCTCGCCTGACGGACGGTATCTGTTCTCTAATACGAATCCAGGTACGGCGAATGAGAGGGAGACCCTTTGCAAATGGCGGGTCAATGTTGCCGGTCTCAAGGGTGGTGATGGTGATGGACTTGTGCTGGTCGGCCAGACTGCCAGCCTCGGTGGTCGTGTACGCAACATGACCTACGCGAGAATCGCTAACAAGGACATCGCCTTCGCGATGCTTGATGGCGCTACTGCAATCAAGGCTGTTGACATGACAAGTGATACTGTGAGTGAATGGGCGGTCTACGATCTTGCGATTAGCAATCTGCCGACTCGCAGCTATGGGTCGCTTTGCGTGTCCGCTACGGGTACGGCAACCCCGCATCTGACGGTTGCTACATCCAATGTCGAAGCAAAAGACGATGTTCTAGCCGTTTACGAGATCTCGGTCGGCGCGAACTCAATAACCGCCACGGAAGTGGCCAAGTTCAACCAGGCGCAGATGACGATGTCCGGTTTCGGCTCTCTCACGTATCGTAAACCAACTACGAACGACGACTACGGCAATACCGTCTATGTGACGGAGGACGAGTCGATGATCGTGTTCGGTCGTGGCAACGGCAGCGTGTACATCGGCAAATACTGCGTTTCCACGAACGTCGCGCTGGACGCGAACGGTGGCGAGGGCACGATGGACGCCGTGATCGTGTTCAATCCTGGCGACGGTGTTGCGCCTTCCTGCACGTTCACGCGCGTAGGATATGAATTCACCGGCTGGAACACGCAGGCGAATGGCGAAGGCACCCCGTATGCCCCTGATGCCACGATCGCATACGCGACCGCTCCTGAGACGCTCTATGCGCAGTGGTCCGCGGTCACGTATTCGATCACGTACCTCGATGTCGATGGTACGGCGTTCGCGAGCTGGTCTGGCTCTGCGCCGGCGGCGACATACACCGTCGCAGACAACGTGACGCTTCCTGGGGCATCGGATATGACGCTTGGCTTTGGCGCCACGTTCAACGGATGGACCAACGAAGTCGGCGAGGCCGTTGAGTCCTGGACCGCCGGGCAGAAGACCGGTGATGTCGTTGCGATTGCCAACATCTCGGCGCTTACCGGTCCGACGCAGGTCGAGCCCGGTTCAGTGACCGATGGCTACGCGGACCAGGCGGCAGCCGAGGCTGCGACGAACAACATGGTGATCGTCGCATGCGAGGACGTGTCCACGAACCTCGTGGCGGAGCAGCTTGCGGCCTACCGCGGCAACTTCGAGTATGTCATCAAGCAGGTCGGCGAAGGCAACTGGGCCGTGGAGGTCGCCCTTACGGACAGCGCCACGAACAGCCTCACGCAGCAGGCCAATGCCGATGTCGCGACGGTCGCAGGCAAGCTTGTGGACGTGGCGGCGTGGTCGACCGGCGATGAGGATGTCACGGTGTCCGTTGCGGCGACGCCGGGCTTCTACTACTCGGTCGCGGCCGGTGCGACGCTTGGCGACATCGCCGAGGTCGCCGGTCCCGGCGAGCGCGTGCTCGCGAAGGGCGAGACCGTCACGCTGACGCTGCCGAAGCAGTCCACGGCGGGCTTCTACAAGGTCCTGATCAACATCGAGCAGAAGACGGTCACGCCTTGACGATGACGAGTCCCGCGGCGTTCTGCCGCGGAACGGAGTGCTGGCGGCGTCCCGAAAGGGGCGCCGCCATGTTTAAAAGGGGGAGGATACGATGAATTCAAACGGAGAGATATGCATCGGCATGGCGGGTGCCGGCCGTGCCGCCGAGCTTCATGTGGCAGGTCTGAAAAGGTATTCGGGCGTTCCCGTGTGCCTGAAGACTATTGTCGATTGCATTCCCGAACAGGCGCTGAAGGCGCAGGAGCGTTTCGGCTTCCAGAAGGCGTGTGCCGACCTTGACGATGTGCTGAAGGACGACGAGATCGATGTCGTCGACATCTGCACGCCTCCCTATGTTCATGAGGAGATGGTGGTCGCCGCCCTCAGGGCTGGGAAGCACGTCATCTGTGAAAAGCCGTTCTGCGGGTATTTCGGACGGCCCGGGGACGAAGCGCCGATCGGGCTGAAGGTCTCGAAGGTGGCCATGTACGATGCAGTCATGGAGAGTCTGGAGCGTCTCAAAGGCGTCATCGAGGGTTCTGGCCGGAAGTTCATGTACGCGGAGAATTTCATCTATGCACCTGCCATCCGCAAGGCTGGCGAGATAATCTTCAAGAAGAAGAGCCGCATCCTCTATGCGAAGGGCGAGGAAAGCCTGAAGGGGTCCAGTTCACCTGTGGCGGGCGAGTGGGCGAAGACGGGAGGGGGAACCTTCATACGCACCGGGGTGCATCCTCTCTCCGCGATCCTGTGGCTCAAGAGGCAGGAGGCTGCGGCGCGTGGTGTGGACATAGGCGTAAAGAGCGTTCTTGCCGACATGGGGCGCGTCACGACATCCCTTTCGCCGTACGAGCACAGGCACATCGCGGCCAGGCCCGTGGACGTAGAGGACAACGGCACGGTCGTAGTGTCCTTCACCGACGGGAGCAAGGCGGTCGTCATCGCGACCGACACGCTCCTTGGCGGCAGCCGGAACTATGTGGAGCTATATTGCAACGACGCCGCCATAAACTGCACGCTCACGATGTCGAACGCCATGAGCACCTACTTTCTGGACGAGGACCGTCTTGACGACGTGTACATCTCCGAGATGCTGCCGTCGAAGACCGGATGGAATAATCCGTTCCTCGAGGACGAGATCATGCGTGGCTACACGGACGAGATGCGTGACTTCATGGATGCGGTCTGCCACGACCGTGAACCCAGGTCCGGCCTTGAGATAGCATACGACACTACCAGGATAACCTATGCGGCCTACAAGTCCGCAGAACTTGGCGCTGAGGTCAATCTGCTGTGACGGGCCTGCGCTGGTTCGAAATCGCTATTCGCGGTTGAAGGTTGAAAGGTTGAAAAGTTGAAAGGTTGAAAGGTTGTGAGGATTACGACATGAGAAGAGCTATGTTTGTTGTGGCATGCGCGTGGTGCGCATGCGTGGTGGCGGGTACCGATGGCGGCGTATCGTTCAAGCCGCGTCGCATCGGCAACTGCCGCACCGAGGCGTGCGGCGTGGCCGATTTCAACGGCGACGGCCGGCTTGACGTGGTGGCTGGTCCATACCTGTACCTGGCACCAGACTTCAAGCCCCGCAAGGTCCGCGAGGTGAAAACCAACGTGAAGGAGGACGGCAAGGGGTACGCCCACGACTTCATGAACCTGCCGCTCGACGTCAACGCGGATGGCAGGCCGGACGTGGTGAGCGGCAACTGGTTCTCGAAGGAGACCTGGTGGATAGAGAACCTGCTTCCATCGGACGCGATCTGGCCCCAGCACCTTATAGAGAAGACCGGCAACATAGAGACCGGCATCCTCGTGGACCTTGACGGCGACGGCAAGGCCACGGACTTCCTGCCCGACACGCAGATCACCTGCCTCTACCAGCTCGGGAAGGGCGGTCCCGCGCCGTTCACGCGTGATTCGGTGTCCAACGAACGCTGCGACATGGGCCGCGGCTGTGGCGACCTGGACGGCGACGGCCGCAATGACATTCTCACCCCGGCGGCGTGGTACGGGAAGCTCCCCGACGGCTCCTGGAAGAAGCATCCGCTCGACATCGGCTTCTCCGACAAGGAACGTTCCCTCGGCCATGCGTCCAACATCATAGTCTTCGACGTGAACAAGGACGGGCTTGCGGACATAATCGTCAGTTCCGCCCACAAGTATGGCATCTTCTGGTGGGAGCAGCTCAAGGATCGCGGTGCCGCCGGCGAGATCCGTTTCAGGCGGCATGTGATCGACGACACCTGGACGCAGGCCCACTACCTCGGCTGGGGCGACATCGACAACGACGGCGTGCCGGAACTCGTAACCGGCAAGCGCTTCATGGCGCACAACGGCAACGACCCCGACGAGTACGGTCCTCTCGGCATCTACTACTACGATTTCACGCCGGGACCGAACCCGGTGTTCAAAAAGCACGTGATCTCCTACGATTCAGGCATCGGCGTGGGCCTGAACGTGGAATGCGTGGATATCGACGGCGATGGCGACCTTGATCTCGTGACGACCGGCAAGTTCGGCGGTCCCGTGATCCTGGAGAACAACCTGAAGTGATTTTTTCAATTTTACCCCCTTGTCAACGCGGGTTATGATTTGCTATAATATGCGTCCAACCCGAAAAAGGGGGCAGATACGTGATACGGTCCTGAAGGCCTGGTGGCCGCAGGATGCGTCCGGCAGACAGGGCTGAAGAGCGCCTGCAGTGCCGGGAAGGCGCCGCAGGCGCTTTCCGTATCGGTGCCTGCCGCCGTTTGAAGGTTGGCGCTGTGCAATGACAAACCCGCGTCGGAGGTGCCCCAAGGGGCCTCGGGCGGCAACTCGAGGAATCGAGTCCGCCTAGGTGGCTGCGGACGTCGGCGGACAGCGCACGTAAAACGAAGAAAAGGAAAACAAGAGATGCAACAGCAAAAAGTACGCATCCGCCTACAGGCATACGACCATCGTGTGCTGGACCAGGCCGTCGGTGGGATCATCGACACGGCCCGGGGCACGGGTGCGCAGATCGTGGGGCCGATACCGCTGCCCACGCGCGTCGAACGGTTCACGGTGAACCGTTCGCCGAACGTCGACAAGAAGTCGATGGATCAGTTCGAGATGCGCACGCACAAGCGTCTGCTCGACATCGTCAACCCCACGGCGAAGACGATCGACGAACTGAAGAAGCTGAACCTGCCTGCGGGTGTCGACATCACGATCAAGGTATAGGGAGGTTGTGATGGAAGGTCTAATTGGCAAGAAGCTCGGCATGACGCAGATCTTCGACGATGCGGGAAGGCGCGTATGCGTCACCGTGATCGAGGTCGGTCCGTGCCCGGTGGTGCAGGTGAAGACGGTGGAGAAGGACGGCTACTCCGCCGCGCAGCTCGGTTTCGGGGTGCAGAAGCTCTGGAAGGATCCTGATGCGGACAAGGAGGCGCACGGCGGCCGTCGTGCCCGCAACCGCATGACGAAGGCCGAGAGCGGGCATCTCACGAAGACCGGCGGTCTCACGGCCGGCGTGCGCGTGCTCAAGGAGTTCGCGCCGGAGGCCGGCGAGGAGGTCAAGGTGGGCGACGTTCTCACCGTGTCCAACTTCGACGGCGTCAAGTACGTGGATGTGACGGGCGTGACGAAGGGCAAGGGCTTTGCGGGCGTTCTCAAGCGCTATGGCTTCGCGGGCGGCAACATGACGCACGGCGGCCATTCCAAGCGCCGCACGGGCGGCCTTGCGGCGCGCGACCTTCCTGGCTGGATCGAGAAGGGCAAGAAGATGCCCGGCCACATGGGCGACGTCAGCCGCACGGCGACGAACCTCGAGGTGGTGGCGATCCGTCCTGAGGACAACGCGCTGCTCATCAAGGGTTCGATCCCCGGTGCTCGCAACGGCACGGTGTTCGTGCGCAAGTCCCTCAAGAACGCGGCTCTCGCGTTCAAGGCGAAGAAAGGGGCGAAGTAAGCAATGGCAACGATCAAGCAGTTTACCTCCGCCGGCGCCGCCGCCGCCGACCTGACGGTCGATGACGCGCAGCTGGTGATGGACAAGGGCGCGCAGGCGCTCAAGGACGCGGTTGTGGCCATCCGCGCCGGCATGCGCGCCGGATCGGCCTCCACGAAGTCGAAGGGCGAGGTGGCCGGGTCCAACAGGAAGCCGTGGAAGCAGAAGGGTACGGGCAACGCCCGCGCCGGCTTCCGCCAGAGCCCCGTGTGGCGTGGCGGCGGCGTGGCGCACGGGCCGCATCCGCGCGACTTCTCGAAGAAGGTCAACCGCAAGGTGATGCGCCTGGCGTTCGCGCGCGCGCTTTCCGAGAAGATCTCCGCAGGCGAGGTCGCGGTGGTGTCCGAATTCAAGTTCGAGGCGCCGAAGACCAAGCTGATGGCCGCGTTCCTCAAGCAGATCGGCGTCAAGCGCTCGGCGCTCGTGGTGACGGGCGAGGTTGACGAGAACATCCTCAGGATGACGGGCAACCTGCCGAACGCGGCGGCGATGTCGGCCGCAGAGGTTGATGTCTACACCCTGATGCGCTTCAAGACGCTTGTGGCGGACAAGGGCGGCTTCGATGCGCTCATGACCCGTCTGGGCGGGAAGGAGTCCAAGCAATGAATATGATCATCAAGCGCGTGCTGCTGACCGAGAAGGGTTCGCGGCTCGCGGTGCTCAACCAGTATTTCCTGGAGGTGGATCGCCAGGCTACCAAGCCGCAGATCCGCAAGGCGGTTGAGGAGAAGTTCGGCGTGCACGTGCTCAAGGTGCGTACGTCGAACATGAAGGGCGGGCTGCGCACCATACGCGGCACGCGTCGCCAGCAGACGGAACCCACCTGGAAGCGAGCGATCGTCGAGGTAAAGCCCGGCGAGCGCATCGAGACGCTGTAAGGAGACCTGGAACATGGCACTGAAGACGTTCAAACCCCGTTCGCAGGGCATGCGCTTCCGCGTGGCCTCCACGCGCGAGGAGATTACCGAGAAGAAGCCGGTCAAATCGCTGACGCAGCCTCTTCGCAAGAAGGCCGGGCGCAACAACGCCGGCCGCATAACGACGCGCCATCGCGGTGGCGGGGCGAAGCGCCGCTACCGCATCGTGGACTTCCGCCGCAACCGCGACGGGATCGAAGCGACGGTCGAGGCGATCGCGTACGACCCCAACCGCAGCGCGAATCTCGCGCTCATCGTGTATTCCGACGGCGTCAAGGCCTACATCCTCGCGCCGGAGGGGCTCAAGGTGGGCGACAAGGTCGTGTCGGGCGACAAGGTCGAGGCCACGCCTGGCAACAGCATGCCGCTGGGGCTCATCCCGCTGGGGCTGATGGTCCATTGCGTGGAGCTTGTCCCCGGCCAGGGCGCCAAGATCGGCCGCAGCGCCGGAAACGACTGCCAGGTGATGGCCCGCGAGAAGGGCACGGTCACGCTGAAGCTTCCCTCCGGCGAGGTGCGCCAGTTTGACGCCCGCTGCAGGGCCACGGTCGGCAGCGTGGGCAACAAGGACTGGAGCTCGATCCAGCTGGGCAAGGCGGGCCGCAAGCGCTATCTCGGCATCAGGCCGACGGTGCGCGGCGTCGCGATGAACCCTGTGGACCACCCGATGGGCGGCGGTGAAGGCCGCACGTCCGGCGGCAGCCATCCGCGCAGCCCGTGGGGCCAGCTCGCCAAGGGCGGCAAGACGCGCAATCCTCACAAGGCATCGAACAAAGTCATCGTCAAACGGAGAAAATAACGCATGTCCCGTTCACTCAAGAAAGGACCCTACGTGGAGGAATCCCTCCTCAAGAAGGTCCAGAAGATGCAGGCCGCCGGAAAGAAGCAGCCGATCAAGACGTGGAGCCGCCGTTCGATGGTGCTCCCGGACTTCGTGGGATTGACGTTCGCCATACACAATGGCAAGCAGCATCTCCCGATATTCATCACCGAGAACATGGTGGGCCACCGTCTCGGCGAGTTCGCGCCCACGCGCACGTTCAAGGCGCATGGCGGCGTCGTAAAGAAGGAAGAGAAGAGGTAGGTGGAAAATGGAAGTGATTGCCATCACCCGTAACGCGCGCATGTCGGCGGCCAAGGGCCGTCCGCTCGCCCGCGAATGCAGGGGACTGCCGGTCTCGGCGGCACTGCGGGTCGTAGAGTTCTCGCCCCGCAAGGCCGCGGCCATCCTCAGGAAGACGCTCCTGAGCGCGGCCGCGAACGCGAAGAACAACCACGGCCTCGACGTCTCGGAGATGAAGGTCAAGTCCTGCGTGTTCGACGAATCGGTGCGCATACGCCGCTACTGGCCCACGGCCCGCGGCTCGGCCCATCCGATCGCCCATCGTCTCTGCCACTGCAAAGTCGTCCTCACCGACGGAAAGGATTCCAAGTAATGGGCCAGAAAGTAAATCCCACAGGGTTTCGCCTGCCGGTGAACCGCGCCTGGCGCAGTCGCTGGTTCGCGCCCAAGAAGCTGTTCGGGGACCTTCTGGTGGAGGATCGCACGATCCGCGAGTACGTCAAGAAGCGTCTCGTGGAGGCGGGCCTCTCCAAGGTGCTCATCGAGCGCTACGCAAACCGCGTGCGCGTGTCGCTGTTCAGCGCCCGTCCGGGCGTGATCATCGGCCGCAAGGGCACGGACAACGTGGACAAGATCCGCACCGAGCTGGAGAAGCTGACCAAGAAGGCGGTCTACCTCGAGATCAAGGAGGTGCGCGACGCCGATGCCGATGCGCAGCTCGTGGCCGAGGGCATCTGCCAGCAGCTCGAGCGCCGCATCGCCCTCAAGCGCGCGATGAAGCGCGCCATGAAGGTGGCGATGGACATGGGCGTGGACGGCATCAAGATCCATGCCGGCGGGCGCATCAACGGCGCGGAGATCGCGCGCGTCGAATGGGCCAAGGAAGGCAAGGTGCCGCTGCACACGCTCAACGCCAACATCGACTACGGCTTCGCGGAGGCCAACACCACCGCCGGCAAGATCGGCGTGAAGGTGTGGATCTGCAAGCGCGAGGATTTCCAGCCCCGGCAGTCCGCCAGCCGCCGCGACCGCGGCGACCGCGGCGACCGTGGCGACCGCAAAGGAGGTAGGTAAGCCATGCCGCTTATGCCTAAACGCGTGAAATACCGCAAGCAATCCAAGGGCAACCGCTCGGGGTACGCCACTTCCGGCGCCGAGCTTGCCTACGGCGAATACGGGCTCAAGGCCCTGACGCGTGGCCTTCTAACGGCTACGCAGATCGAGGCCTGCCGTGTCGCCATCAACCGTGAAATGAAGCGCAAGGGCAAGCTCTGGATACGCGTGTTTCCGGACAAGCCCGTCACGCGCAAGCCCATCGAGGTGCGTATGGGCGGAGGCAAGGGCAACCCGGAGTTCTGGGCCGCCGTGATCCTCCCCGGGAAGATGCTGTTCGAGATCGGCGGCGTCTCCGAGGAGATAGCTCGCGAATGCCTGCGCCTCGCCGCCACCAAGATTGGCATCCACACGAAATTCATCACCCGTGCAGGAGTGAAGCTCTGATGAAAACGAATGAACTTAGGGGACTCGGCGCGGAAGAGCTCGCGGCGAAGATCCGCGAGGCTCGCGCCGAGCTTGCGGACCTGAAGCTGCGCCACGCGTCGAAGGCTGAAGTCGAAAAACCGGTCCGCATGCGCGGCCTGCGCCGCGACATTGCGCGGATGCTGACCGTGCAGAGCGCCGCCAAGAAGGAGGCCAGATAAAATGGCGAACGAGAATGAGCGCGGCGCCCGCAAGGTCCGCAAGGGGACTGTCGTCTCCAAGATGGGCGCGAAAAGCGTCGTCGTAAAGGTTGAATACCGCGAACGTCACCCTGTCTACGGCAAGGTGATCGTGCGTTCGAAGAAGTACCATGCGCATGACGAGGCCGATACGGCCAAGGTCGGCGACAAGGTTGTAATCATGGAAACGCGTCCGCTCAGCGCCACCAAGCGCTGGCGCATAGTGACGCCGGAGGCGAAGTGACATGCTGCAGGAACTCTCCAACCTGGTAGTCGCGGACAACACGGGCGCCAAGCGCGCCATGTGCTTCCGCATCCTCAAGCAGCGCAAGGAATACGCGCATCTTGGCGACGTCATACGCGTCGCGATCAAGGAGGCGTCCCCCACGGGCACGATCCGCAAGGGCCAGGTGGCCACGGCGGTCATAATCCGCACGGGCGCGCCCATCCGCCGCGAGGACGGTCAGTGCGTGCATTTCGACCAGAACGCCTGCGTGCTCGTGGATTCCAAGCTCAACCCGATAGGGTCGCGCGTGTTCGGTCCCGTGCCGCGCGAACTCCGCGAGAAGAACTACATGAAGATCCTGTCCATGGCCCCGGAAGTGGTCTGACCGTCCGGGACGAGAAAGGAGCAACAATCATGTCAATTGCACGCATTCACAGGGACGACACCGTGATCGTGACGCACGGCAACGACGCCGGGCGCACGGGCACGGTAAAGAGCGTCAATCCGAAGAATGGGTACCGCGATAGTCACGGGCCTGAACATGCACAAGAAGGCCGTACGCCGCACCGAACGCACGCCGCAGGGCGGGTTCATCGACATCGAGATGCCGATCCCGCTGTGCAAGCTCATGCCGTTCGATGCCGACGCGAAGAAGGGCTCGCGCGTATGCACCGTCGAGAAGGACGGCAAGAAGGTGCGCCAGCTCAAGACTTCGGGCAAGATCATCACGGGCAAGAAGGATAGCTGAGGTAACCACAATGGCTAGACTCAAAGAAGAATACAGGAGCCGGATCGTGCCGGAGCTCGAGCAGAAGCTCGGCACGACCAACAGGATGCTCGTGCCCCGCCTGATGAAGGTGGTGCTCAACATGGCCTTCGGCATCGTTTCGAAGGACGAGCAGAAGGCGCTCGCCGAGGACCTCCAGGCGATCACGGGCCAGAAGCCGATGCTCTGCAAGGCCAAGAAGTCCATCTCGAACTTCAAGCTGCGCGAGGGCATGGTGATCGGCGCGAAGGTGACTCTGCGCGGCGACCGCATGTGGGAGTTCGCGGAGCGCCTCATCTCGGTGGCGCTGCCGCGTATCCGCGACTTCCGCGGCATCTCCAACCGCGGCTTCGACGGCCGCGGAAACTACACGCTCGGCATCAAGGACCATTCGATCTTCCCGGAGATCGTGGAAGTGTCCGCCGGGCACTCGGGCATGGACATCACGTTCGTGACGAGCAGCAACGACAACAAGGCTGCCAAGGCGCTTCTGGAGGCCATGGGCATGCCGTTCGCGGGGAGGAGCTGATCATGGCCAAGAAAAGTCTGATGGAGAAGACGGCCCGCCTCTGGGCCGAGAAGGCGAAGGACGCCAAGCGCGTTGCCGAGGGCAAGAAGCCCCTCACCAAGGCGAACGTCCGCGCCTACAACCGCTGCAAGATCTGCGGCCGCCGCCATGCGTACATGCGCAAGTTCGGCGTGTGCCGTCTGTGCTTCCGCGAACTGGCGGTGAACGGGCTCATCCCCGGCGTAACCAAGGCATCGTGGTAAACTCGGAAAGGAATTCAAGAAATGACAACCGATCCCATTTCCGACATGCTGCTGACGATCCGCAACGGGCTCAAGGCCCGTCTCGTGCAGGTCGTCACACCGGCATCGAACCTCAAGGCGGAGATCGCCCGCGTCATGAAGGCGTCCGGATACATCCAGGACGTGCTCATGACCGATTCGTTCCCCCGCAAGCTCGTCATAACGCTGAAGTATTCCGACAAGGCCGTGCCGGCCATCACCGGAATGCAGCGCCAGTCGAGGCCCGGTCTCCGTAAATTCGTATCCGTCGCCGAGATCCCGGCCGTCCTCGACGGCATGGGGCTCGCGGTCCTTTCCACCTCCAAGGGCGTCATGAGCGGCGCAGAGGCGAAGAGGTCTCGTGTAGGCGGCGAACTCATCTGCACGGTCTGGTAAGGAGTCTAAGCCATGTCTCGCATTGGAAAAGAACCCGTGGCCATACCCGCCGGCGTCACTGTGACAGTCGACGGCCAGAAGGTCATAGTCAAGGGCAAGCTCGGTGAGCTGGCCTACACGCTCCACGATGGAGTGTCGGCCAAGGTGGAAGACGGCAAGGTCCTCCTCGCCTGCGTCAACGACAAGACGCATGGAAACTTCCACGGTCTTGCGCGCGCACTCATACACAACTACGTGGTGGGAGTGTCCGCAGGCTACACGAAGCAGCTGACGATCGAGGGCACCGGCTTCAAGGCCGCGCTCCAGGGTAAGACGCTGGCGCTGTCGCTCGGATTCGCATCCCCCAAGCTCTTCGAGATCCCCGAGGGCCTGAAGATCACCGTCGAGAACGACGGCCTGCAGGTTACCGTCACGGGCATCGACAAGGCCCAGGTGGGCGAGGCCGCAGCGCGCATCCGCAGCTTCTATCCCGCCGAGCCCTACAAGGGCAAGGGCATCAAGTATCTTGGCGAACACATCCGCCGCAAACAGGGTAAGAAGGTGGCCTAATCGATGAGGCTGCCTGAATCGGAGAAATCGAAATGAGTTTCAACCGTAAGATCCAGCGCCAGAAGCGCCACATGCGCCTCCGCCAGCGCGTAATCGGCACCGCGGAGCGTCCGCGCATGTCGATCTGCCTGACCAACAAGCACATGTACGTCCAGTTCATAGACGACGCCGCGGGCAACACGCTCGCATCGGCGACGTCGCTCAAGGACGCGCATGCTAACCTCGAGACCGCCAAGGCGCTCGGCGCGGCGGCGGCCGAGGCCGCAAAGGCCAAGGGCATCGCCAGGGTGGTGGTCGACCGTGGCGGCAACCCGTACACGGGGCGTCTCGCCGCGATAGTCGAGGCCGCCATCGAGAATGGTCTTTCAATCAGCGATAAACCTGCCAAGGAGGCTGAATAATGGCGAACAACCGTGACAAGCGCCGTAACAACGACGTCGGCGCGGACGATGCGCTCAAGGAAGTCGTCGTGTTCGTGAACCGCTGCGCCAAGACCGTCAAGGGCGGCCGCCGCATGAGTTTCTCCGCCGTGATCGTCGTGGGCAACCCCGATGAACACAAGGTGGGCGTTGGCTTCGGCAAGGCGAACGAGGTCGCGGATGCCATCCGCAAGGGCGGCGAGGCTGCCCGCAAGGACATGCATTCCGTGACCGTGCACGGTTCGACGATCCCGCACGACGTCACCGGTGAATGCGATGGCGGCCGCGTGCTGCTGAAGCCCGCACCGGAAGGTACCGGCCTCATCGTAGGCGGTGGCATGCGCCCGGTGCTCGAATCGGTGGGCATCCGCGACGCCGTAGGCAAGTCGCTCGGGTCGAAGAACCGCCTCAACGTGGTCAAGGCCACGATGAACGCGCTCGCGAAGCTGCGCTCCGCCGAGGAGATCGCCGCGCTCAGGGCATAGAGATCCTTGAAAGGCTGCAGTCGATCGCCATCGATTGCAGCCGAGGGCAATCGAAGAAGAAAGGAACAATAGATGGACCTCTCAAATCTCACCAACACCCCCGGTGCGCGCCACCGCCGCAAACGTGTCGGCCGCGGATGCGGTTCGGGCATGGGCAAGACGTCGACCCGCGGACACAAGGGCCAGAACGCTCGCAAGGGCCACAAGCAGAAGCTCGGCTTTGAAGGCGGCCAGATGCCGCTCGTCCGGCGTCTGCCGAAGCGCGGCTTCAACAACGCCCGCTTCCGCGTGGAAACGCTCGGCGTGAACGTAGCCGACCTTGAGAAGCGCTTTGAAGCCGGTGCCGAGATCACAGTCGAGAGCCTTGCCAAGGCTGGCTTCTCCGACAACAAGCGCCCGCGTGTCAAGATCCTCGCCACTGGCGAGCTGACGAAGAAGTTCACCGTCAAGGTGCCCTGCTCCGCCGCCGCCAAGGCCAAGATCGAGGCCGCCGGTGGCACCGTCGCCTGACGCGATAGAAAAAAGGTCGCGTAAAAGAGATGGGTTCACGGTCTCCCGTGAACCCATCTCTTTTCGAAGAGTGCGTTGTCGCCTAAGGGCGTTGAAGGGGAGGTTTCGGACATCGCGCCTGGGGGCGCATCTGCGTAATTCACCGCAATCCATTCCTGGATGGGTACGGTGAAACTGTCGAGGCTGCCCGACCTATGACAGGCTGCGCCCAGCGGCGTCAGCCTTGCGCCTCCGCTCGGTCTTGCGCTTCGACTCCTCGAT
>JAFXTB010000179.1 GCA_017525225.1 Kiritimatiellia bacterium | reverse complement strand
ATTCAAAAGGAATACTTAAAATCGTCGTTCAAACTGTTATATGCGGCCAGGTCGTCCAAATGACAATTTAAATCGATTTTTCTTTTAAGGTTTATTCCGCGTCTGCCATAAATGCATTTTTGTCGCAAATATTCACATAAATAACAAAAAATGCCATGGCCCGAAAAACATTCTCGGCACTAAAATGCGACTCCATCACTCCTACCAACACCAATGGGACCCCATAGTATTCCCCGAAGGGAAGATTCGGTGTAAGCCGGACCCGAAGGGAACACAAGCGTCCGCGCGAACGAGCGCCGCGCTTGAACGGCAGCATGAACGCTATGACGCCGTCCTGGTCCAGCTAGACTTATTCGATACGAAGCGTCCAGAGCTGGAGGCGCAGACGCTCGGAAAGATATTTGTCCCTGAATTCCTTGGTATGCACCCAAGCGTCCGAAATCTTCATGTTCTCGATTGTCGGCACCTCCTTGAACGAACCCAGCTGTTCCCTGGGACGCACGGTGACCCTGGAAGCACCTGTATCGAGTACCTCAAGCGCGGCGAAGAGGAAGTCCGCAGGACCTATCGACTTCCCACCGACATCTATCTCCGGCGGCAGGAAGGTGCCGAGGTCCATTTTTGCCGCGGCGGCCCTGAGGTCGTCAGCGAGAACCGAAGTCTCGGACGCTACACCGCGAGGACGTTCCAGGAACCCGTACACCTTGCCCGGCACTCTCGCGCCTTCACCGCGCAGGAACCGAACCGCCGCCTGGAACACGTCGGCCACGCACCACGAAGCAGGTTCGCCGATAGCGCCGAAATCCTTCTCCAGCGAAGCCCTTGCCGCAGGGATATCCGCCATCGTGATTGCGCGGCGAGGCTTTAGCTCGCCGGCCATGCGCCCGAGGTCGGTTATCTCAAAGCGGGGGTCCGCCTTGACGGCTCTGATGAACGCCTTCAGCCGCTCGTAGAACACGGCGGTGTCCGCCGGATCGCGATCCTCCACCTGCATCCATCTGCGCCATTCGCAGTTGTTGCCGTAGCGATAGTTGCCTCCATCCCAATGCTTGAGCTTGACCGCCATGTGTGGATGCATGTAGAGACCGGCGTAGTCGAACCGCGCAAGGCGGTCGAGAATGCCCTTGAAGTCCGGGCATGGCTTCCCCTTTCGCGGCAGGAGACCTTCGAGGGTGAAGGACGAGTAGTATGGCAGATGGTACTGGTTGAAGTACCAGAGACCTTCAAGCTTGCACCCGTGCCGCACGAGAAGCCCGTTGCCGTACGTCTTACTTGAATACGCCTTGCCATCGGCAACCGAATCGCCGTAGAACCCGGTCGCGGCGTTGAACAGTATGCCCAGGTCGGAATATACGTCGAACGCCACGGCGGAGACGCTGTTTCCGGGGGGACAGGCAAACACGACCCTGCCCTCTCCGAACACGGCCTCCAGCATTCCGACGCCGCGCGCCTCATCCAACATCGTACGGCGGTAGGCCGTCTCGTAGCTTGGATCGTCACCAAGCTCGGCGATGTCGGGATGGCGTGAATGGTAGAGCGTCTGGGTTCCTATGACATGGTGGCGCAGGGCGTCTATCACGTCATGTCGACCAAGCTCCATGAGTCGCAGCGCAAGGAAGCCCACGACGTTGAAGTTGCCCTTCACGTCCTCGGACTTCAGTATGTTCGCGATGTCGCGGATCGCGTCGTTGGACCGGTCGCAAGTGTAGTCCTCCGTGTCGAAGTAGAACACGGCCCTGGTCTTCGCGGAAACCACGGCGGCGAATGCCGCCATGGCGAAAAGCAATGACTTCTTCATTGGTCCCTAGTCCCGGGTTTGAGCAATGCGTTTCACCGGCCGAAACGGACGAACGACACCGCATACGGAGCCAGGTTGTACACGAGGTTGTTCCCGTCCCTCTTTGGCACATCGCCTTCGACGGCCGCCATCTCGCCCGGAATGTCCAGCCCGAGACGCACGCTTACAGGCTTGTCGTCCACGTTGCACACCAGCACATACCGTCTGTCGCCCTTCTTCCACGCCCTTGCACGTATGGCGGGATTGTCGATCTTCGGCTGTTCGGTCGGCTCCACCGACAGGAACACGTCCGCATGGGCGGCCATCTTGCTGACCGTATCCTTGAAATACCCCCATGTCGCCTCAAACTCCTCCTTGGGTATGTCCTTCATGAACCAGTCGAAGTCATACCAGAGCAGTCCAAGCACGCCGCACGCGATCGGCTGCCACGACATTGACACGAACTCCTCGCGATTCGGGAAGCGGTGCTCCTTCATGGCAAAGTGGAAGTTCCTGCGGTGCCAGTGCCAGTCGAAGGCCTGCGGCACCTGCCAGATCGGGCGCATGCCGAACGTCATCTCGCGCACAATCTCTGGATATCGGCTCGCATCCGACACCTTCTTGCCGGGGTTGTTGCACACGGGGTACGGGTCCGTGCCGATAAGGTCGAACGAGGCGAGATGGTCGCGGGTCTGGAAAGGCTGGTCCAGCACCATGAGCGTCGGGCGCTCCCGGTCCAACTCGTGCATGTGGCGATGGAGCTTCACCTCGCTGCGCTGGAAGCCGATGGGCAGCTCATCCGCTGTGTACCACGCTATCACGTTCTCGTTCGTCGCGAAGCTGTGCACCGCCCTCTCCACCACGGACGTCTTGTTGCCGCAGCAGTCGATGATCGACTTGATGTTCCGCCTGGACAGACGATCGACCTGCTCGGCGGTGCGTATGACCGCGCAGTTGAATCCGGCGGATGCGTAGACGTCCGAGTCGTGTTCGTTCCTGCCGCCCCCATAGCATCCCAGGGGGAAGAAGGGCTTGCCATCGACGATGAGCCTGTGGTAGCTGTCGAAGTACACCTTGCGGCGCGGCATCTCGGCGACACGGGTGAACGCCAGCTTCGCGCAATCGATTGTCCTGCCGTCCCGTGCGTCCTCGATGCAGGCCCGCACGCACTGCTCGCCCATCGCAAGCCTTTCCACGGATGTCTCGGCGGTGAAGAACGTGTCGGATGCGACATCCGCGGCAAGGAAGACATCCTTGCCGTCCGCATCGCGCAGCCTGAAGCCGACACGACGCGAGTCGAGCGGGCATTCCTTCGGATCGAGCGTGTAGTAGGCGGCGAACTTCACCTTGCCGTCCTTCGCCACGTTGCGATAGACGGACGACTCGGTCCACTTGATGACGACCTTCTCGCCTTCGACCACGCGCAGCGAGTCGAACGACACGCTTCCGGTCGTCCGCGGGAGCACGGCGATCTCGAACATGCAGTCCTCTCCGCCCGGAGGGATCGGCGGGCAGCATCCGGACAGGTCCGTCCATCCCGTCATGCTCTTGGCCCGCCAGCTGTTGTTGATTATGGGCCGTCCGTCAAGGCGGAAGAATGTCCGTTTGCCGTCGGGCTTCTTCGAGACAAGGCGCACGTACAACCGCCCCACGACGTCCTTGGTCGGCCGCCCCTTGATCGCCAGGGAGTATTCATGGCCCACCTTGCCCTTGAAAGAGAGTGTCGCGAACTCCCATTTGTCGTTGGATTCGGCGCCTGTCCACACCAGGGCGGCCGATCCATCCACCCCCATGCCCTGCTTCACCGCGAAGCGGGGAGAGGAGAACTTCCACGCCCCGACGCCGTTTTCGAAATCCTCGGAGACTGCCACGTCCCCGGCAGCCGCGAAAAACGGGACGATTGCGAGCGGCAGCGCCGCCAGACAGCTAATCTTCATGATAGACCTTTCCTTTTGACTGCAAAGATGATACCAAATCCGCCCCATGTGTACAAGCGCGCAATTGATGTGGGGTGAATCCGCGCGGGTTGCGCGCAAGGGGAGTCTATGCTATACTTTCGACATGGCCGCGACGTGCATACTGCATGTGGACATGGATGCGTTCTTCGCGTCGGTCGAACAGCGAGACCACCCCGAATGGCGTGGCCTGCCCGTCATAGTCGGGGCTGGTCCGTACGAGCGGGGGGTCGTATCCACCTGTTCCTACGAGGCGCGCCGGTTCGGCGTGCATTCCGCCATGCCATCGCGCACGGCGTTCCAGAAATGCCCCCAGGGCATCTTCGTGAAGCCGCGCATGCACGTGTACTCATCTGTGTCCGCCCAGGCCTTCGACGTCTTCGGCCACTACACACCCTTCGTCGAGGGCGTATCGATAGACGAGGCGTTCCTGGACATCACGGGATCGCTCCATCTCTTCGGCGGACGCGTGCCGCTGGCTGAAAGGCTCCGCGCAGAGGTGAAGGCCGTCTGCGGGGTCACATGCTCCGTGGGGCTAGGCCCCAATCGGCTTCTCGCGAAGATCGCGAGCGAGCAGCGCAAGCCGGACGGGCTTTTCGAGATGCCGTTCGACCCGGAAGGCATACGCGACTTCCTCGCCCCGCGCCCCGTCGGCATACTCTGGGGCGTAGGGCGCAAGACCGGCGACCTGCTGGCCAGGTACGGATTCCGCACATGTGGCGACCTGCAGCGCGCCGATCCACGGTTTCTATCCAGCCTGCTCGGCGACGCCGCCGCGGAATCTATCCGCGCCCATGCGTTCGGCATAGCCGACGACAGCGTGGACACGGAAGGACAGGCCGAGAAGTCGGTCTCGCGCGAACATACCTTTCCGCACGATGAGACGGATCGCGAAACCGTCCGGAAGACCCTGCTGGACCTCGTGGCCGAGGTAGGGCGGCGATTCCGCACCGAGACGCGCTGGGCGCGCACGGCCAGACTGAAGATGCGCGATGCCGCCTTCAACACCGCCACGCGCCAGGTCCCCTTCGAATTCGCCGCCCGCGACGACATCACATTCCGCCACGCCGCGCTGGAACTGTTCGACTCCGAATGGCCGGAAGGCGCACGGCGGTCGGTACGGCTCGTGGGGTTCGGGGCGACCGGTATCGTGGACGGACCCGACGACCCCGAACCGACCCTGTTCGGGCCCGATCCCAGTGTCGCCGAGCGCCTGAAGCGCGAACGCATCTCAGAGGCGCTGGACGCCCTCCATGCCCGTCACATCGGGTAGTCGAGCGCTTCCGGAATCATCACCGTGGTCAGGCACTTCGCCGCACGGTCCTTCGCAAGGCGCGTACCCGCAAGCGCCTCGTCGAGCGCATTGCGCAGCGCGGCGAAGGCGGCCTTGTCCTCGGCGGAAGCCGCCCCAAAGCCATAGACGACGCCAGAGCATATCTTCGCCGCCTCGCCCGCCACGTCCGCCACGACCGTACCAAGCAGGTCGTTGAACGTGTTGAGGTACCCCTGCAGCTCCGGCCCGACGACCGGATGCTCCCTGCCGTTGAGCGCGAGGAACTTGATGTCGGCATGGAAGCTCTTCGCCGCCATCAGCCCCGCGAGCGCGTCGGCAAGCGGGAACACGACTCCGTGGCGCTGGGACGAGCCGAGCTTCTTGCCTGCGGGATCCTTGGCGCCGGCTGCGAAGGCTCGCGTCCATGCCCACAGCCTGAGTGCCGCGGCAAGGGCGTTGGCGCCGTTCTCGGCGGCGCAAGGACAGGCCTCAAGCTCCTTGGCCCAGGCCTCGAGCTGCGCGATAAACACGGGATTGGCCATCGTCTCGGAGATCTGCCGGCGCTGCACGGCCTCGGGGCCTTCGTACGTGGCGTCGAGCTGCATGTCTGTCCACTTGTAGAAGAGGAACCCTGGGCAATCCTCCGTGATGCCGTAACCGCCCATGAGCGAGACGGCCTGGCGCATGACGTCCGCGCCATGGCCCGTGTTCCACAGCTTGCAGCTGGGGCAGAGTATGTTGCACAGCGCCTGCAGGTAGACATAGCGAACGGTGACATCCTCGTCCCCGAGCGGATCCTTGCCTTCGGCCAGGAGCGCGGCGGCCTTCTCCATGGGCGGCTTCATGTTCTTGAGCATCTCGCGGCCCTTGCCGAGCCTGGCCTTGGCCTCGTCCTGGATGGCCTCAAGCTCGTCGAAGCGGCGGGAAATGTCGAAGCCGAGCGAGGATGCCGCCTCGGCAGTCGCCCACACGTCGGCAAGGCGCTCGGTCACATCCTCCTTCATCTGGAGGCCCTGTACGTACCTGGGACTCTTCTCGTCAACGCCGGCCGCTCCGCGGAAGCGCGTGCGCTGGTAGCGTATGACCGGCTCGATTGCGCTCATCAGCGAGCCTGCGCCCATCACGCCCACGCCCACGCGCGTCTTGGAGAACACCTGCGCGATGATCTCGGAATGGCCGAGGCGCGGCACCACCTTGCCGTCCACGATGTCGTAGCCGCCCACGATGCGCGAGGCGGGCACCACCACGTCGATCACCGGATCGCCCGTGTTGGAAAGCTGGTGCACAAGCTTCTTCGTCTGGGCGCCACGGTCGAACTTGCCGGGGTCGGTGGCCTCTACAATCACCATGCAGCTACCCTTGATGCGCTCGTCGCCGGAATTGGCGGCGATGGTCACGTAGTCGCAGATGGCGATGTTGGTGATGAACCGGCCGCGCTTCTCCACGCGGATCTTCGGCTCCTCGCCTTCGTTCCACTCGGCGATGGAGACACGCCCGCACAGCACACCCGTATCCACGCCCACGTACGGCAGAGGCTCCGTGAGGGCGAACGAGCCGCGCCATGTCTTGCCGGATGGATTGCCCGGCGCGCAAAGCGACATGTAGCGCTCCCTCTGCTCGGGCGTTCCCAGTTCCGATATCGGGCCCATGGCGAGATCGTTCACGAAGGACGACGTGGCGGCGCCGTTGTCCACCCACGACGTCTCGTAGGACAGCAGCGATACCGCCAGGTTGCGCGGCCCCTCGAAGAGCCCGCCGTATGCCATTTCGAGCCCGGCGGCGGTCTGGCCGGATGCGTCGAACGCGTCGAACATGGACTGCTTGTCGGCCGTCCAGTCATGCGTGGCGCGCTGGCCGTTGGCGACCAGGCGGGCGACCGTCCCTCGCGCGACCGAACGCGCCCCGGCGATTGCCATCTGTATGTCGTAGCGTTCGGCGTAGCGCCACATGATCTGGCGCACTTCGTCGCCAGGAAGCATCTTCATTGTAGGCCTGACGGTCTGTTCTTCCATCGTATCCCCCTTGCTTGTTGAAATAGGACCTGCCTTCACGGCATAAGGGCCGTCACGCCTTGCCGGCCGGGCAGGCGGTGCAGTGGCGGCAATCCAGGTTGATGGGTAGAGGCGGCGGCTCGCCATGCCTCCTCGCCCAGACCGCGCCCAGATGGTTGATGAGCGCCAGCAGCAGCCCGAGCGTGATGAATCCGCCTGCGGGCAGGATCGCCAGCACCATCGTGCTGGAATGGATGTCGCGGATGGCGATGTCGCCCCACACTGTCAGGGAACCAGCGCCCAGTATCTCGCGCACGGCGGCGATGAGCGCAAGCGCAAGCGTGAATCCGACGCCCGCGCCCAGACCGTCCGCAAGCGAATCGATCACGCCGTTCTTGCTGGCGAAAGCCTCCGCCCGGCCAAGGATTATGCAGTTTACGACTATGAGCGGGATGAATATGCCGAGCGACTCGGACAGCGCCGGCAGGTACGCCTGCATCAGCAAGTCCGTCGCCGTCACGAACGTGGCGACTATCACGATGTAGCACGGTATGTGCACCGCCGCGGGGATCAGCTTGCGCAACGCGGAGATTATGCCGTTCGAACAGACCAGCACGAACGAGGCGGCAAGCCCCATGCCGAGGGCGTTCTCAAGGGACGTCGTCACCGCCAGCGTGGGGCAGAGCCCCAGCACCAGGCGGAACGTCGGGTTGTTCTTGAAGATACCATACCAGAAGGCCAGCCATGTTTTCATGGCGCAGATTATACCAAAAACCGCCGCCGGAAAGAAGGACAAAATCGCGCATTCGTTTCCGCTTCGGCCGCTAGCCGTTCGCGCGCATGGAGGCCATCATGCGGTCGAACGCCTCCATCAGCCCGACCTTCGGCGACCAGCCGAGCGCACGCAGGCGGGAGCAGTCCAACCGCATCCTGAACGGCGGCGCGAAGCCGCAGCCTTCCGCGGCGGAGAGGTCGAACGCCACCTTGGACCCGCTTTCGGGATGCGCCGCGACAAGCGCCTCGGCCATCTCGCGGATCGTGCAGAACGTGTCCTCGTTGGCGACGGTGTAGGGGGTGGCCACAGTGCCCCTCTCGAGAATCGTCTCTATCGCGGCCACGGCGTCGCCGAGATAGCAGTAGCAGCGCGCCGTGGTGCCAGCCGTCCTGAGCACGATGTCGCGCCCCTCCAGAATAGCCCGCGCGAACACGGCGAACACGCGTCCGTCGTCGTACCTGACGCCTTCGCCGAAGGTCTGCGTAAGGCGGGCGATCTTCACCGGCACGCCATGCTCGCTCGCGTATGCCACGCACATGTTCTCGGCCATGCGCTTCGCCTCCGGATAGCACGACCGCACAGCCACCGGATCGAGATGGCCGTAGTCGCCCTCGGTGACCTTCTCGGCAGTTGGCGAACCGTATACCTCCATCGTGGAAAGCATCGCCATCGACTCCACCTTCAGCGCGCGAGCCGCCTCCAGGGCGTTCTCCGTGCCGCGCAGAATCGAGCGTATCGTCTCCACCGGATGTTCCACGAACTCGCGCGACGCCGTCTCCGAAGCGGCATGCACGAACCAGTCCACGCCTCTGAGCGCAGCATGCGCCACGTCGAGCGGACGCAGCACGTCCCACTCCACGAGCTCCACGCCCGGCAGCGTACCCAACGCCGCCCGGGCCTTCGCCATGTTGCGCGCCGCCGCCACGACCGCGTGCCCCTCCGCTGCGAAGCGCCGCACAAGCGCAGAGCCGATCAGGCCCGTCGCGCCCGATACCAGCACCCGTCTAGGCATGGGTACGTCTCCACCTGATGAGCGCCTCCAGCGTCACGAGATCCTCCGGCGTCGTGATCTTCACGTTGCCGTGGTTGCCTGGCACGAGATGCACCGGCAGCCCCAGCGTGAAACAGATCGTCGCCTGGTCCACCATGCCATCGTAGCCCTCCGAGCGAGCCCGGATGCGTTCATGGGCCGCGATGATGTCACCCAGGCGGAAGCTCTGCGGTGGCTGCGCGGTGTAGGACGAGCTTCGCGGCGGGATCGCATCAACCGTGCCGCCATCCCTGGAGATCACAATCGTCTCGTAGCACGGCGTGTAGGTGATGGCGTTACCGTGGCGCTCCACGGACTCGATGTTGGCCGTTACCACCTCAGGCGTCACGTACGGCCGCACGCCGTCGTGCAGGAGCACGATCGTATCGGCAGGCTCCCGCGCGGCGGCGAACATGAGCCCCCGGTAGATGGACTCCTGCGCACTGTCGCCGCCCTCGGCCACGCCGAGCAGCTTCGTTATGCCGTAGCGGCGTGCGAACTCGCCGCCCTCGGCCAGATGGTCCGAGGCGACCACAAGGTATATGCCGCCTATGAGCGGATGTCTCTCGAATATCTCCAGCGTGTGCGCCAGCACGGGCTTGCCGTCAAGCTCAAGGAACTGCTTGGGCACGCTGCCGCCCATGCGTACGCCGCACCCGCCGGCGAAGACTATTGCCCTGTTGCGATTGCCCGGCTTCATGGCGCGGCAGCGGCTACTGGACCAGCTGCATCTTCTTGATCACGATCGGTTCCTGGGGCACGTTCTGGTGGGGGCCGGCAAAGCCGGTCTTGACCTTGGCGATCCTGTCCACGACGTCCATGCCCTCCATCACGTGCCCGAACACCGCATAGCCGAACGAGCGAGGGTCGGGACCGCGGTAGTCGAGGAAGTCGTTGTCCACGAGGTTGATGAAGAACTGGCTGGTCGCCGAATCCACGACCATCGTGCGCGCCATGGCGAACGTGCCGCGCTTGTTCTTGAGCCCGTTGGCCGCCTCGTTGCGGATCGGCTCGCGCGTCTGCTTCTGGGCCATCTCGCGCGTGAAGCCACCGCCCTGGATCATGAAGCCGTCTATGACCCGGTGGAAGATCGTGCCCTCGTAGTGGCCGGACTGCACATAGTCGATGAAATTCTTCACCGTCACAGGCGCCTTGACGTCATCAAGCTCCGCCGTTATGGTGCCCATGCTCGTTTCAATGGTGACTTTCTTCATTTCATTCTCCTTTCAGATCATCTGAGACGCAGCATCGCCAGGGCCTCGCGCGTACAGAACGGCTCGGCGGCGCAGCCGGCCTCGCGGGGCGCCTCCTCGCAGGCGAGCGGGCTGTACCAGTCCGCCGGATCGTAGGGCGCAAGCCGCACGGTCAGCGGAGGCTCCACCCATGCCGCCAGCGACGGCTTCGGCATCGGCCGGGAGAATATGGACGCCACCGCCAGCAACGCCACAAGGGATGCCGCCGCCGCAAAGACGGTCGGCGCCGAGAGCCACGCCCTTCTGCGCTGGGCGCGCACCTCGGCCATCACGCGCGCCGAAAACCCGGCCGCGACATGCGCCTGCGGCGAACGCCGAAGCGCCGCCACCAGCCGACCCGCATCCGGGTCGCCTGCCACAAGTTCTTCAACATCCGCGTTCATGGCCTAAAAGCTCCTTCAACCTCTTCAGCGCATTGAAGATGCGCGACTTCACCGTCCCCAGCGGCACACCGAGGACCGCCCCCGCCTCGGCGTACGGCATGTCCTGGAACACCACCAGCTCCACAGCGTCCCGCAGCGTAGGCGTCAGCCGGCCCATCGCCCGGCGAACCGCTTCGCCGGAGGGCCCCGCCGAACCCTGCGCGGGAGCCGCCACAGCCGCCAGCCGCTGGATCTCCTCCTCCTGCGCCCGGCGACGCGACTCGACGCGGAAGAAGTCTATCGACTCCTGGCGCGCCAGCATGAAAAGGAACGTCGTGAACTTCGCCCTCCCGGCCTTGTAGCGCTTTCTGTACCTCCAGAGCCGGAGAAAGGTCCGCTGCGCGAGATCCTGTCCATCAACGAATGAAACGGCGGAACGGAGGAAAAAGTTCAATAAAACATCCTGATACCGCCTGACAAGCTCCGCGAAGGCTATTTCGGAGCCCTTGGCGGCCTGCGCCATCAGTTCGGCATCGGAGGCTTCGTTCACCGGGCGGCGCCTTCCAGTCGGGAATCCAGCACCTTCGCCGCCAGATTCACAAGGTGCGACCGCGAGGCGAGAAAGCCATCCGCCAGCGGTCCGGTACCACCTTCAAAGACGGCCGTGGCGGCTAGCAGCATGAGTCCGCCCGCCGCCAGCAGGAGGCCTCCGGCAAGCCCCACGAGCGCATTGAGCGGCTGTGGCAGGAGGAACGACAGGAACCGCACCGTAAGCCGACGCACGAGACCAAAGGCGATGAGCGCGGCCAGGAAGTCCAGCACGCCTGCCGCCACGCGCACGAACGGTCCCGAGACCCACGGGCATGCCGCCGCAGCCGACTGGCAGGGTCCCAGCAGCAGGTAGCTCGCGGCCGCGGCCGCGGCCCCGCCCGCAAGCGTGCCCAGCCATCCCGAAAGGCCCTTGAACAGCCCTATCACAGCCAGCGCGCCGATCGGGAAAAGCAGCACCCAGTCCAACGTGGTCAGGTACATCGATACTCCCCCGTCGAACCAGCGCCTGCGTCAGAGCTCCTGCATGTACGCCTTGTAGAGGCGGGCGCTCTTCTGCCCTTCCGGCGTGCCGAGTCTGCCGAGGGCGTCCACGTACAGCTCCAGCACGGGCTTGGATTCCGGGAAGTGCGCCAGCGCATGCGACATGAACTTGCAGGCCTCGGCCGGCCGCTTGTTCTGCAGCGCGAAACGCGCCGCCGCCTGGCATGTCTCGCGCGAGGCGGGCTTGGCGTCCAGGGCTGCGCGGTAGGCATCGAGCGTACGGGCGATGACCGTCGCCGCCGGCAGCTTCGTCTTGTCACCCTGCTTCTTGGCCGCCTCCACGACGGGCAGCGTCTGCGCATAGTGCCAGGCCGCCTCCCAGGAAAGCGGGTCCACGGACTTCGCCTTCTCGAACCTGGCGAGGGCGGTCTTCAGGTCCTTCTTCTTCTGCGCGGCCGCGCCCTCCGCCAGCAGCTTTGCCGCCAGCCCGGGATCGCGCTTGGCGGCTCCGGGCTTGTCGGCCGCAAGACGCGCCAGCGCGTCGCGCAGCGCGGGGATCACCGTGCGCAGCGTCTCGCGTGTGCGCTGGGACTCCGGCTCCAGCCGGCAGGCCATTTCGAACTGTTCCTTGGCGGCGGCGAGGAAATGGTAGGTGCCGCGCGACAGCACGCCAAGATGGTACCATGCCGCCGCGTTGCGGAAGTCGAGCCTGCGCGCGCGCAGAAGCGAGAGCCGGGCCGCGTCCGTCTCGAACGCCGCAAGCTCCACGACCGCACGGGAGGCAAGCGCCTGCGAGCGCATGGGCTTCTCAAGCTCCTGCGCATCCGCCACAACGGTGAATGCCGCCTTGGCGCGGGCGTAGTCCTTCACGAGATAGGCCGTCTGCCCTTCGGCCAGATGCGCCTCGGCCGAGGATGGATCGATCGCCACAGCCTCCCGCGCGGCATTGTCCGCCACGCGGGGTTCGCCCAGCTGCAGCCCAACCAGCGCCAGCGAGAGGCGCGCCTCGAAATTGGTCGAGCTCTTGCGGGCGCAGGCGGCGAAAGCCTCCTCCGCCTGCTTCAGATCCTGCGCCGCCCATGCCGCGCGTCCGCGCTCGAGATCGCGCGCGCCATCGTCGACCACCGCCTGCGAACAGCCTACAACAAGCATGAGGATCGCCGGCATCAAGATGAAAAGCGTTCGGTTCATTTCTGGTGTTCCTTTCAAGGATGCATATATGATACCAAAAAACCGCACTCTCCGCACCCACAGAATTACATGCCCGGCGAATCCGGGGTGTGAGCATTTTCGTAAGGCGTCAACCACGGAAAACACGGAGACCCGCATCCGCGGGACACCGAAATCAGCACGAATGAGGCCTTTGGACATCTCGCTGGCATGTGTCCATCTCCCATATACTGATATTTTTGGATGGGCACTCATCGGCTGAAATGCGTGAAACATCCATTCTACAGCCTTTTCCGTGCCGCACAAGGGTGCGTTTCAGAGTGTTCCGTGGTGAACCAACCTAACAGAATTTGTCCGTACCCAGCGGATATGTCAGCGTCCGGAATCCGGCTGGCTCTGTGTCTTGACGCAAACCACCCTGTCGATGTAGATGCCGCTCGGTTCCGTACTGCCAGGATGGTAGTCAGGGCCGGCGAATCTGGCGGAGACGAATATCTCCCAGCGTTTGCCGAAGAGCTCCGAACGGCGCTTCACACTAAGCCTGAGAAGCCATGAAGGCGTCAGGATGAGGTCTGTATCCTTCGATATATCGGCCTCGCCTACGCGGTACCAGGCGTATTCCCGCTCGGACGAGAGAGGCTTTTCGTACTTCGACGAGCATAGCGTCTTTCGTTCCCCGAACGAATATACGCAGAAACCTATCGGCAGCTTGAATCTTCCGCCGGAGGCGGGTTCGAATATTGCCTGCCCCAGCTCGCTCGCAGGGTCGGCCACGCGTTTCATCCCCTCTTCTTTACGACACTTTAGGATGCTTGCCGGATAGTCCAATATCCTCTTCCCCGCGAAAATCCTGGGCTTCGGGGGAGGTATCGACCCCAGCATCAGCTGCTGCTGGTCTTCCTTGGAGACGGCCTTGAAACGCGACATCCACCCCGGCCAGAACGCGGAAAGGCGGTCCGCCGCCGCCTGCTGGAACGGAGTGTAGTCGTCACCCGTGGCGCGGGCGCGCTGGCATATAAGCCGGTCAACGCCCACCCGGACGCGCTTGGTGCGCGAAAGATACGGCTCCTTGCCGCCGGTCGCGGCCTCTGCGGAGTCCAGCAGCTCGCCGAAGCGCGCGAGCGCCTTCTCGTCTATCCAGTCGAAGCCGGCCAGCGTCGGGATCCACGTGACGCGGGCTTTCTTCTCCTTGCGCAGCTTCTCTAGCTCCATGCGGTATGTCTCGACGCCCTCCGCCGCCGGACCGTAGTATTCGCGCATGAATTTCCTTATGAGGGCGAGGTTGTCCAGATAGGGATTCTCCATCAGGCGCGTCTCGAGATAGAACTTGAGCTCCCACATATCCGCCGCATGCGGGGATTCATGCTCCATCAAGAAACCGTCCGCCCCGCTCTGGAGGCAGAGACGGTACATGTCCGCGTAGTGGAACTCGCTGGGATACGGCAGCCCGAGTACCGACATCGCGGGATACGTCACCGAATAGTCCCAGACGTTCAGGTGACGGCACGCCTTCGCCCAGCCGGCGAGTTGCTTGCGGTAGACCTCGTTGTCGGGCTCGAACACGCCCGCCGCCTGGTTCGACATAGTGTCGCAGAAGCGGATGACCACGTTGTCCGCCGCGCGTTTTCCGCCTTTCGGTGGCTCGGTCGTGCGGTGATAGGCGAACATCTGCACAAGTATCTCCGGCCAGTCATCCTTGATGGATGCGGCGATATCGCTCACGAAGTCGATCATCAGTCCGCTGTCGCCCCACTTCTGCTGGGCCGCGTAGCATGCGTCGCACTCGCACAGATGGTAGCTGTCGTTCTGGGAGATGTCGTAGACGTACGGAGGGGGCAGTCCCGTCTTCTCCGCCTTTGCGCGGTCCGCCTCTATGTATGCGCGCAGCTTCTTCTTGAAGAAGTCGCGTACCTCCGGATTTGTGAGGCACACCTGCGCCCACGTTCCGCCGTTGCGCTTGCCGGTATTCCTGTCGTATTCGAACCACTCCGGATGATCCTTGAAAAACTCCTTCGACGACATGTAGCTGGAAAATGTGTGGCAGCCACGGGGTTGGCCGTATGAGAAGCCGCCACCCAGAATGGCAGGCAGGCGCACGCCGTAGTTCTGGCTCAACCTGTTGCGGGCCGCGTGGAAATGCGAATTGCGTTCCCTTTCCACGCCGGCCATCAGACGGAAGCGGAACGCGGGACGCCCCCCGAGATCCTGCGCCGGCAGCACGAGCCTGTCGACGGAAGGCACATCCTCCTCTATCATCGACCACCATCGGACGCCGCAGGAGTCCTCCAGAAAGTGGTACACGGCGTAAAGTGCGCCGTGGGTGCCGCCGCCGTTTAGCAGGACCTCGTTCCCGTACGACCGCACTATCCACTGCTCGTCAGACATCAGCGCCGATGCAAGACCATGCTTCTCCGCGAAGGGCGTGTCGCCCACATGGAAGACGATGCCGGTGGCGCCGCCTATCTCCAGGTCCTCGCGGACGATGCGCTTCAGGTATGTCTGCAGTTCCTTCCGCGCCGTATCCTCCCACGGCTTCGGCGCAACAGGCCCAAGAACCGACCAGGACGCGGCAGACGGCTTCCCCGCCGCAAGAATCTCAGCCATCACGCCCATCGCAACGGCCAGCGAAAACACCATTCTCTTCATCATGTTCCCTTTCGTCAACCTTCGTGCTGCATCTCAAGGCATGTAGTATATACTTTCCTGCCGATTGGCACAATAGTTTAAAACCATTATTGATGCGCCAAGGGAACGAGGCGATTGCCACCGGTCCGGCCCTTGTGCTATAATGTCCGCAATCCAAACGGGAAAAGGAAAGGGACCACATCGCATGGAAAAGAACGAAAGATTGATGTCGCTGGACGCGCTCCGTGGCGCGGATATGCTTTTCATAACCGGGTTCTCCGGCGCGATAACCGCCTTCTGCGCCTGGATCGGACTGAAGGACTGCTGGCTCGCCACCCAGATGACCCACGTGGCATGGCATGGCTTCCGCCACCATGACACGATCTTCCCGCTCTTCCTCTTCATGGCGGGCGTGTCGTGGCCGTTCTCGTACGCCAGCCAGGTGGCGAGAGGACGTACCACCGCGGCGGTACTGCGCAAGATCGCCTTCCGCGTGTTCGCGCTCTTCCTGCTCGGCATGGTCTCCGCCGATTTCTTCGCATTCAGGGTGGAGAAGTTCCGCTACGATTCCGTGCTGGCGCACATAGCGGTGTGCTGGGCCGGCGCGGCGCTGCTGTTCATGTTCGTGAGGTCCTGGAAGATCCGCATCGCGATAGCATTCGGACTCCTTGCGGTGCATTGGACGGGACTGTACTTCTTCACCGCGCCCGATGCGGCGGCGCTCCTCGGCTCCACCGATCCGGTCGTCGCAAAGAAGGTCGCCTCCTACGCCGCGTACGGCACCGACAACTTCTCCTTCACCGGCAACATCGCAGGCTGGATCGACCGCACCTTCATGCCTGGCCGCCTGTATGAAGGCATCTTCGATCCGGACGGCCTCTTCGCCAAGGTGAGCGGCATTCCCCTGGCGATGATGGGCTGCCTGGCGGGCGAGCTGCTGAAGTCGAAGTCGCTTTCAGGAAGTCGAAAGACCCTCATCCTCCTCGCCGCCGGCGCGATTGCGCTCGCGCTCGTCTTCGCATGGAGTCCCTGGTGCCCGGTGAACAAGAAGATATGGACGTCCACCTTCGTGCTGGCATCCGCCGCCTACTCCTTCTTCGCGCTGGCGGTCTTCTACTGGATCATAGATGTGATGGGGTTCAGGAAATGGGCATTCTTCCTCACGGTGATCGGCATGAACTCCATCACCATCTACATCATGAAGCGCTTCGTGGGGTTCGGTTCAATGTCCAGGTACTTCTTCGGCGGCATCGCCGGCTTCGGCGACAGCAACTGGGCGTCGTTCACGTTCTGCATGGGGGAGCTGGTCCTTGAATGGCTGCTTCTCTGGTACATGTACCGCAAGAACACGTTCCTGCGGGTGTAGAGCGCGGTTCTATATAGTGCGCGGCAGCACGAGGCGGTGCGGATGGCGGCGTCTGGCGCCAGATGCGATCTCGCCGGCCCAGGCGTCCAGTGCGGCGCAGATGCGCTGCAGGGTGCGTTCGCGCATCTGTCCGCCAAGCGCGCACTCCCACACTATGATCAGGTTCCAGCCTTCCTTGCGCCAGGACTCCTCGTTGCGCATGTCGCGGCGGACGTTCTTGGACCATTTCTCCATCCAGAACGCGACATTGCTCTTTGGCATGGTCGAGGTGGCGCAGCCATGGCGGTGCCAGAAGCATCCACGCACATCGATGATCGTGCGCGCCGAGGCCACCACCACGTCCGGCCGGCCGGGAAAGCGCCGGTCGCACACGCGGAAGCGCCAGCCGGCGGCGAATATCCGCTTTCGCACAAGCGTCTCGGGCTTGGTGTCCCTGCCGCGTATGCGGCTCATGATCCAGCTGCGGCGTTCGGGCGTCACGCTGTCCATGGCCGTCCCCCAACGTCCATCCGCCTCGCCACGGCCAGCATCGCGGATTCGCAGTAGCCGCACTGGGTGCATTCATGCTGGCAGGCGGAGGTTCGCTCGAACCAGTCCTCCGGGAAGGAGGAGTTGTCGATGAAATGCGGGAAGAACGCCGGCGAGAAGCCCGGCTCGAAGAGATCGAGCAGGTTTCCATCGAAGCTGCCGCGCTCGTAGGCCGAGATGACCATGCCGGGGTTGGCGTGCTGGCGCGTCGCCAGCTTCACCACGTCCACAAGCCCCTCGTAGCGATGCATGTCCTCCGGCCGTATCCATGTCGCCTTCAGCAGCTCGGGGAAGTTCCCTGCCTCCCTGTAGAGGGTCCAGCAGAGATGGGGACACCATCCCTTCACGTTCTCTGCCTCCATCGCCTCGCTGGAATGGGCGATCAGGTTGTCGTGGAAGGTCTGCCACGGACAGTTGCGAAGGCAGCCCGAGTTCGCCAGGATGCAGAGTTTCTTGCCGTTTGCGTGGCACCATTCCGAGAAGCGCGCCACCGTGGCGAGGCTGCGCTGCACATCGCGGCAGAGATGGTACGAATCGAAGAGCGGCGCGAGATAGCGGAACGCCTGCAGCGTGGAAAGGCGCATGTTCACGGAGGCGCGTACCTCGATGTCGGGAAAGGATGTCTTCAGCACATGCGCCACGAACGGCGATGCCGTGGTGCAGATCTCCGGCCGGCAGGACCATGACGCAAGCGTATCGACGATGTGGCAGATGCGCTCTTCTAGGCTTCTACCCATGGCCTCCGCGCCATAGCAGTTGGCGTTGAGCAGAAGGTCCAGCCGGACGCCCGCATTTCTGAGACGCGTCAGGTCGCGCCTCAGTGCCGCCGCCAGCTCGTCAGGGTCGTCCTCCTCCTCGAAACCCAGCCTGGGACGGCCGGAAGGTTCGTCGATCCATGGGAAATACACCTCCTTGACGGCAGGATGGCGAAGTACGATCTCCGCGAACGGCGCACCATCCGCGAAATGCTGGTATCCTGCTGCAAGATCGATGGCGCTGGGAACATCTTTCATGGGTTCTCAAGCTGTCAGGACAGGCTGGTCCAGCCCTCATCGGCGCTGCGATGCCTTCTCCAACGCCCTCGCGAGTTTCAGGCGATGGCGCTCCATGTGCGCGGGATCGGTGGAATAGACCGTCGGCGAAACGGCGACATCCGGCGGCACGGCAAGCAGCGGATCGGATGGCGAGAGGCGCTTGAGCATTGCGAAGTACTCGAAGTCCTCCAGGCCCTCGCGCACCATCTCGAAGCGGATGGAATCCACAGGGCCGGAGATCACCGGCTCCTTCGTGTCAAAGCATTTCGGCGGCGGGTAGAGGTACTTGCCCTCGCCTGTGTTCATGGGCTTGCGGGGCTGCCACGCCATCGAATCCTCGTAGGGGTTCTGGAGGCGGTCCGGGTAGAGCCGCGAACTGTGCCAGGTGACGGTCCCCCACATCAGGATGCCGGAGATGTTCTCCATCCACGTCTGCCACAGCCACATTCGCATATCCACGCCCGCATGCTCGATATGCTCGTTCACGTGCGGCGGCATGGAGGAGAAGGTCACATACCACCAGATGTCCTCGCCCGCCGCCCGGCGCTCGGCGCATTTCGCACGATCGAAGCGGTATGTTATCGGACACCACAGGTCGATCGCCCCCTCCATCGCGGACTTGGGTTCCATCGTGATCATGCGACGGAGCCTGGGCGCGTGGCGGTGGACACGGGCGAAGTCCTCCTTCATGAACTCGTACGCCTCCGGCAAAGGTTCGTCGAACGGATAGACGTACGCCTTGTCGAGCCACCCCTTCTCCGCAAGATGCGCCTCCACGGCGGAAAGATAGCGCTGCATGTACATCTCGTACAGCGGATCGCCCTCCTTCACGCCGTTGATCTTGCGCTCGCCGCGCCAGCCTGGCTTGCTCCTGTGCGCCCGGCCGAGTCCGGTCAACCTGACATCGAACGCATTGAAATGATATTTTCCTATGGCTTCCTCCATGGCCGCGTCCCACGCGGTCCAGTCGAAGACCGGCATCGCCTGCGACCTGTCCTTCGGACGCGTCCACTTCACCGCGAGTGTCGGCGGTCTCATTCCAGGCGTCGGACTGGATGGCGAGACATGGTGCTTCGCGAAGTGCGCCAAATATCTTCCATACACCTCGCGGCGCTCCTCGTCGGTCTTCAGGTGGTGGTACATGTCAAGCGCCTTGGTGGAGAGCCCGAAGGCCGTCTTGCAGGTGACCTCGTCGGGGAAATCGAAGTCGAACACCTCCACCTCCATGGGCAGGCGTACATCCGGCATGCCGGATGCCGAAACGACGAGCGCCCCGCGATGTACGCCCTTGGCGGCATCGCGCCGTGGCTTGGCTCTCACCCAGAACGGCTGGTTCGCCCCAGGCTCAAGGTCGCATCCCCCGGCGGACTGCGGCAGGAGCGGATCAGGCCATTCACCCCTCGCGCCCATGGAATCCATCGTAAGGTGCACCATCACGTACCCGACGCGTTCGATCTCGACATCCACCCCTTCTATCTCCGCCGACACTCGAACGCCCTTCATCGCCTTTTCGCTGCGCAGCACCAGCTGCCTGGCCTCCGCCTCGTTGCGCGCGGCGGCGATCCGAAACGCATCGGTGCGGGATTTCGGCAGCGGTCGCCCCTTGAACACCTTGCGTCCGGACGACTGCTCCCATGCCGTGAACGGCGCCCCGGACGCAGGCAGAACGGCTCCGCTCGCCACGTCTTCAAGGTAGTCCCAGGGCTTGGCGGTGAAGATCGCCCTGCCCGTCTCGGCGTCAAGGTATGTGGTCTTGCCGAACGCAAAGGCCGGTGCGCCGTCGATCTTCGCATCGAAGGCATACTGGCGGATCCTCACGGCGCATTTCTTTCCTTCGGAGACAAGTCTCGCATGGAGCCTCGATGCAGGCAGGAACGCATCCGGCACCGGAAACCTGAATATGCCGATGTCGCCCACGCTTCCGAGCGCGGTCCAGTCCTTGCCGTCCTTCGATATCTCGGCCCGCACGACTCCGACCATGCTCGTCTCGCACGCCACCACTACCTGAGCGGAGAGAAGCCTGCGCCCGGCGAGCTCGTGCACGAAACACATCTGTGCCCCGTTCCCGAAGAAGGTAAGGCTGCCGGGGACGAGCCTGCTGAACGACTCCATCGGCCTCGACTGCCCATGGCACGACTCTTCAAACTTCGTGCCGAAATGGTAGACATTGCCATCGATCGACTCGCCATGTCCGAGCAGCATGCCGTCATCCGTACGGTAGTACGAGGGCGTGGCGCGCCGCACGACGATATCCGACACCTCCGATTCGCCGGGCACATTGGACCTGCGCAGAAGACACTTCTTGGGTCCACTCTTCATGCTGGACGCCGTAAGGAACGCCCCTGAGAGATTGATCTGGGCATGGTTGTTGCCGAGCGGCAGCCACACCATCCTGTATTCGCCCCCCAACGAAAGGATCAGGCTGCCTCTCACGTTCCGTCCGGACTTGTGTGCCATGCGGCAAGTCACCGCATAGACGGTATTCGACTCAAGCTGGAACTCGCCCGCTTGCGTCTCTTCGGAGTCCAGTTCCGTACCTTGGAAAGTATACGTCTCCGCTGCGGCTGGCAAGCCGATCGCCGCAAGCCATAAGCCACATGCCGTCGCAATTGTTCTGTTCATCTTCCAGTTTCCTTGTTATCGTATGGAAATCGCCATCCCCTTACTCTTCACAAGGATGCCGCCTTCCACGAACCGCGCGGAGTATCTGCCCAGGGGACCGCCGTTGCGAGTGAACGCCCAGCCGGTTGCGAGGGATTCGTATCCGGCGAGGCCGGAAAGGTCGGCCGGCACCAGAAAGCCCTCTTTCGAGAATTCGCCGACGATGTCCACCGTGCCTGCCGCCGCGAGCGACACGCCCTTCACCGTGCCCATGCCGGCGACATCCATCGTCAGATGGCCAACCGTCAAGGCCGTATTGCCATAGACCACGAACTCGGCGTTCGTCTTCACGCAGAGCGATCGAACCGTGGGAAGCGACGACACCTCGTACCCCGGAGGAACCGGATCGAACTGGAAGCCCGTGTGCGATGCCGTTGCGTCGAACGAGTCGCCGTTGGAGAACCACTTGTTGTCCGTATATACGGAAGGCACAAGTCCGTTCGTCTCGAAGAGCGTCGTGAGAACGTTTTCGTTTCCTTCCAAGATTCCCTGCACGCTCCATGATATCGGGGCGTACGCAGGATTCGTCGCCGATTCAGAGCCGGTATAGTCGTATGGCAGCAGGTCGAGAGACGTAGGGAGCCTTGCATCATCCTTGAGACGCATCACCACGCGAAGCCAGTAGTTGGAGTTGAATTCGTGAGCGCTGTCCATCTTGTTTGGACCAACTGCGAAGAAAAAGGTCGAAGAATCGTTGTCGACAAGCCTGTCTGGCGGGATGTACGAAGTATTCACATGACTGGAGCCAGAATGTACCGCACCCGGCCTGGTATAATAGTCTATCTTCCCAGGACCGATTGAATCGAGCCCGTATGCATCGTCCCATTCCTTGCCGACCCACTCAAGATCCACATTGCATCTTTCGCCATCGGCGGAGAAAAGCCCGAACTCACGCATCTTGATATGCTTCGTGGCAGAACCACCCGTGTAGCCCGTGGCATTCTCGTCCACGAGGCGGAAGTTGAGCACATAGTAGTCGTACTTCGCGCCGAAACGCAGGGAACCCTCCTCGACCGTTATGTCGCCGTTGAACGACTGGGCGCCTGCGAGCGACCATGTCCCCGCGCCTTTCTTCACGATCGACAGATTGCCGACGTTGTTAGTGACGTCCCTCAGCACGCTGTCAACGCCTTCACCATCGAGCGTAAGCGTGTTCTCGCCGGCCTTGAAGGGCGATACGCCAGCGAACTTGAACCCGCCGCCAGTTGAGAGGATGCGTCCGCTGCCCGTCACGACTATCGGGCGTGTGGAGCAGTCCACTGCGGCCGAACCGCGATATTCGAGCGTCCCCACCTTGCCATTGTCCGACAGGTCACCGAGCCTGATCGCATACCCTACAGGCTTGGCATCGGCGAGATCCAGCCCCCAGAAAGGCTCATAGACGCTGGATGCCGTGCAGTAGAGGCCGGTCGCCACGCCAAGCGCGCATATTGCGCCTACAGGTGCGAGGCTGCTAAACGCGAGCGTGCCGTCCTCCACCGCGACTATGCCGGAAAACGTGCTCGAGGCATTGTTAAGGTACCACGTGCCGGTGCCCCGCTTCGTCAGGGCAAGCGGGCGCGTCTGCTTATACCACTGGTTCGTCACTTCCACGGGGTTCGCAAGCGTGCTGTCGCGGACTTCGCTCTTGATGACGCATTCCATGGCATTGGAGCCGTCAAGTATCAGGTTGATTCCACCGTACGCGGCCAGCGCCGTGCCGCCATACCATGTGCCGGTGAAGGTAACGCCGCCGTTTGCGCCGGCATCCATTGCGTTCGGAACGCCATGGTTGCCCTGGATGTACAGCTGCCGCGATGTCGTATCGCCTCCTGGGCCCAGATAGATTATCCGCCCGCCGTTGGAGCGTATCTGCAGATTGCCGAGCCCGATGGAGCTTGCCGTATCCTTGGTTGCGCCGAACGACACCACGCCGACGCATCCCGTGACCTGCGAGCCGCTATCGATGAAGAGATTGCCGAATTCCATCGTTGAATCGACCCCGGTGAACATCTGGGTTCCCGTCACCTGGAGTCCACCGCCCATGTAGCCGCCGGCGAGTACGCCTCCGAAGGTGTGGGGGCCGCTCTGGATGCGCAGCAGCTGGCTGGCGATCGTGCAGTCGTTGGTGATGAGCCCATCGCCAATGAGGCCCCTCGTGTAGATGTATCCCGGCTGCGGGGGAAAGAGTATCGCATCCTTCGCCACCTCGAGTTCGCCGAGAATGAATATCTTCTTGCTGAAGGCCGAATCACCGGTGGCCTGCAGCTTGAGGACACCTGCATTCACCTTGATGCGCTCGCAGTAGTAGTCGGCATGCTGTTTCTGGCTACCGTAGAGGAAGTCGTCAGATACGGATGTGAACGACAGCTCGGTGTTGAAGTTCTTCTCGATTGTTCCGCGCAGAGGCAGCTCGCCGTTCGCCTTGAGGCTCGACATCGGCACCCTCACCTCCGCGTTCGTGGTGACATTGAACACCAGAGAGCTCCTTGCCTGCAACATGACGGACTTGACGCCATTGATGACATTTATGGTGTCGTTGTCCACCGCGGCGTATGAATCCACCGGGAACGTAATCGTATCGTCCGCGCCTGGAAGACTCGTGGCCACAAAGCCATCGACCTTGTAGTTTGCAGGATCGTCCAACGACAGCACATTGTTCGCAGTCCCCTGCCACACAAACTCGTCGGCCGGCAAGACAAGTCCGACGCAAACCAGGGCCAACGACAACGCAAGAGACGCTTTTCCCGTCGAAAGCCAGGCGAAACCACGCCCAGCCCCAGCCTTGAACATTTCAGATTTGAACATTCTGATTCCTCCCTGTTTAAGTACCGACAGCTGCGGGTAGGATTATATCATAAATGTGAAACCGTGTGGGGAAAAACATCTTCACCGCAGATCACGCCTTCAGCGCGGCGGCAAAAAGATCAATGCCCCTGATGTTGAAATCCACATGCTCCTGCGTGTCGCAGGACGCCCACGGCGCCATGAGGAAACCCTTGAGATGCGCCTTCGGAATGTCGCGGCGGCACACTTTCACAAGCTTGCCGATCACGTCGTCCGCGCCCACCTTCAGATGCCTGCGCTTCCACCCGGTCCAGTTCGTTCCACAGGGGATCTGGTCGAAACCGGCCTTCTCGAGATCGTAGAACGGCATGAGCTTCTTTTTCCCGACCGTGTTGTTCTTGGACACCTCGAACCCGCCGTAGTCGGAATCATAGAACCAGTTGCTTTGCACAACCGATTTGGGGCAGCGCGTGTAGAAGTCAGGATGGTCCCATCCGTAGTCGCTCCAGGTCCAGGCGCGCATTCCGTTCTTCTCGCACGTCCTCACGATGTGGAGGAAGTCGTACCACCAGATCTCGCCCTTCCTCACGGACACATAGAGGCATCTCTTCGAATTGTCCTGATGGTGGGCGGTCTCCTCGTCGAAGCCTATGTGCATGAAACGGGGATGGCCGAATATCTCGGCGACGTCGGCTATGACCTCCTCGCACACCTTGTAGCACGTGGGCGTGGAGAGCATGCGGCGGTACTGCTTGAGCCAGCCATTGTGCGTAGTCGAGAAGTTGAGCTTGGGGATCACTTCAAGGCCAAGCCCGTTGAGCCGCCTGATTTCATCGCGCATCTTGTCCGGCGACCAGCTGCCCTTGATGGCAAGCTCCGGATGGCTCGGATACACAAGCCCCTCCCCGAGATCCACCACTATCATGTTGAGACCCTTTGCGGCGGCATGGTCGGTGACCTTGCGCCACAGGTAGTCCTTGGAACGCAGCTCCTCGTCGGGGAACGGGTTGCGCCCGGCGTCCGGGAACTGGGCCGCGATTGCCGCCTTGTCCATATCCTCCGGAAACCAGTCGCACCACATGTTGTGGCCGAGATGCAGCAGCAGTGCCTTTATATCGCCTTTCGCGGTGAAATTCGGGATGGTGGACCGCCCTGTCGAACAGCCAGCGAGCGCGGCGGCGGCCGCGCCGCCGATGAAAGTCCTTCTAGAAACATCCATCATGTGGATTCGATCCTCCGTGGCAGGCAGTATAGCAAATTTTCCACCCATCGGCAACCGAAGACTATTTCGAAAGACATGCTAAAATGGTAGGGTCGCCTCGCCGAGGCGACCGCAGACACAAATGATTGGCAATGCGATTCAACGTTGATGGCGGCCCGCTCGGCGAGCGGGCCCTACCATTTATGCAACTTGAACGATTCACGGATAGGCCTACGGGACTGGGAACATCGAGATGCGGAATCTTGCGCAGCCGTACGGAACGAGTTCGAGCGGCGCGCCATCGGCGGACTTCGTCCTCAGCCTGACCGGCGCGGCGAGCGGCCAGTCCCATCTGGCGGGCATGGGCGTGCGGACGATCTGCGCGTATGCCGCAGCGCGCAATGGATCGAGACGCCAGTCGGTACGGACGGGTCTGCCATCCTTGGCGCTGACGGGTGCGGGCGTGTTCTCGTCCTGCTCCGGCAGGCCGTAGGCGAAGAGGAGCGGCCCGCACACGAGCGAACAGTACGGCCTGCCGCCATCGTTGAAGTCGCGCATCGTCTCGACCCTCGGCAACATGGGCAGCGTGATCGCAACGCGGTCGCCCTGCCTCCACTCGCGGTCGATCACGACGAAACCGTCGGCGCCAACATCCGGTGAGACGGCCTCGCCGTTCACGGCGAAGCGCGGATTGACGCACCATTCCGGCACGCGCAGGCGAAGAGGGAACGCAAGCGGCCTCGCGGGCGAGACCGTCATGGACAGTGTTTCGTTGAAGGGATAGTCCGTCTTCGTGTCGATGCGCACCGCGCATCCGTCAAGCTCCGTCTCCAGCGTGTTCGGCGCGTAGAGCATTGCGGCGAGTCCGCCCTTCGCAGCCTTGGCGGAGGAGGGCTTCATCCACATCCACTGCACGTACCCCGGCAGGATTCGGGCGAGCGCGGCCGTGCAGCAAAGCGGCCAGTGCTTCGTCTTGTACAGGCCGCCCTTGCCGGCTGGACCCGCATGGAAGCTACCCTCGGCTTTCGTGCGGTTGGGTGCCTGGAAGTAGACGTGGTGCATGAAGTCGCGCGATGAGCAGGCCGCGCCGGCATTGAAGAAGCTTCGCTCCACGTGGTCGGCGAACCGTCCCTCGCCCGTCGCGCCGGCGAGCGTGGCATAGAGCAGGATGTCGCCAGCCACGGTGCAGGTCTCGGTGCCGCGGTCCGGGCCTGCCCAGCCGAACTGCTCGTCGGCCACTACGACGCCGTGGGGCTGGCGGCAGACGCGCTCGTGAAGGTCGAGCCACGCGCGCACGTTCGAGATGTACTGCCCATCGCCGGACCAGAGCGACGCCTTCACCCAGGAAAGCATGCTCTCGTAGCAGAGGACGCCATGCTGCAGGCGCCAGTCCCACGTCTTCCCGCTATCCTCTCTGTCGCGGCGCTGGCGCATCCGCAGCGCGTCGTGGCACACCGGCAGGCCGTAGCGCATGGCGGGCCATCTTTCGGGATATGGTTTCGTGGCGATGAAGTTGTCGATGGCCTGCGCGAGCTTGTCGTCGCCACTGTAGCGCCATGTGTCGCACGCCGCGGCGGGAAGAGTGATGGGGTTGCCGAAGAAGTAGAAGCGCGGGTCGTCGAGGCACCAGGTGAGGGCGCGGAGCGCGCGTTCGTCGCCCGTCGCTTCGTAGTAGGCGAGCATGGCGCGCGTGGTGCGGCCGCTCGCTCCCACGATGAAGCCGTGGTTGGCCTTCTCCACCTCCGCCATCTGCGCCGGGTCGGTGCGGTCCATCCAGTAGACGAACGCGATGGAGTTCGGGTTCATGCGCTCCAGCAGCGGTTCGAGGCGTCTGGTGGCGTACGCCTTCAGCTCGGCGTCGTCCAGCTCCCACGCGAGGCGCACCAGCCCCTCGAACCAGTACGCGCCGCCCTCGGTGCACCAGGCGCCCTTGTTGGGGTCTTCCCAGTCGAGATACCTGCCGCGCGGATGGAAGTCCCTGTTCCACGCGCGCGGGAAGGCCTGGTCGATCTCATCCATGCGCGAGATGTAGCCGTTGCGGGCGGTCAGGCACCAGTCGCGCAGCCATCCCTGCGGCTTCACCTCGCCTGGACGCAGCATCTCCATCCTAGCCGGGGTCTTGAAGGCATGGGTGCGCACGGGCGTAGCAGCCTGCGCCTGCACTGCGGACGCGGTCAGCGCGCCCAGAGCGCACAATATTGCTGCTTGCTTTCTCATGGCCTTTTCCGGTCCCAACGCTATGCCACAGCGCTATATGCGCACCTTGACGACCAGCTTGCGGTGCGCACGCGGGGCGCCGTCCGTCTTGTTGGGCGCGTGCGCGCCGTATGGCGGATAGAAGATCGCGAACTCGCCCTTCGCCACGTTCACCTTGCGCATCTTCGGATTCCTGAAAAGGACGTAGTCGTCCTTCTCCACGAACCCGGCCGCGTTCGCCTTCACGTTCGCCTCGTCGTAGATGTAGCCGTCCACCTCGTCGCCCGTGATGGGAACGTGGATGTCGAAGTACCTGCGGTGGACCTCCAGCTTCGCGGCCGTGTCCCACGGCTTGAGCGTCATGTCCATCACGTTCGCGTAGATATCGTCCCCGTCGATCTCGTTGCGCCCGAGAGGGAGCTTCGAGAGGTCGTGCGAGCGCAGGAACGCGAACGCCTTGGGGAAGCGCGGGTGGAGGCCCTCGAACTTCGCCGAGTCGGCGATCCTGCCGCGCACCATGCCGATGGGGAGATTTGACGACACGAGATCCGCGCCGTTCATCGCCAGGCGCTCGCTCAACTTGTCTTCGGCGAGATCGCGGTTCCTGGTTATGAACATGTAGCACTCCGGCTCCTTGCGGGAGATGATGTCGTAGACGCAATGGAAGCCGGCCTTGGCGTAGACCGGCAGCGTCCACCCCGGACAATGGTCGCAATAGTGCTCGCACGCTCCGGCGGCGCTCTTCAGCGCCTTCGAGAGCGACGGACACACGAGCTGGCCTCCCTCGAGATAGTCGTCGGCAAGGATGTTCCGCGACTTGCAGTTCTCCTCTATGCGGATCCTCTCCCTGTACTCGTGGATGCCCTTGAGCCCCTTCCTGAAAAGCGGCAGGCAGAACTGCTCCTGGCGTTCCGCCACGCGGTCGTAGTACCTGCGCAGCTCCCCGGGGCCTTTCTTCTCGAGAAGCTTGAATATCTCGTTGTAGAACAGCACGAACTGGTCGCTCGGCATCATGCGGCACCTCCGTTTCTCCTCCGGAGCGTCTGGCGGCACGAGCCGTCGGATGTGATGGAGGTTTCGATCTCGAAGGGAGTGCCCTTCACAAGCTCCTCGTTGAAGACGCGCGTAAGCTCGCAGAGGCCCTCGCCGCCGGCGATCCCGCGCTTCACCAGATGGGCGCGCGCAGGGCACGCCTTCACCTCGAATACCGCGCCGCCGGGCGTCTCCGTAAGCGTGAAGCAACCGTCACCCCCCTCGCGCGACATGTAGTAGCGCCAGTGTTCGAGCAGCTCCGAGGCGTCACCGGCCTTGAGCTTCTCATGCATCTGGCGCTGCACCCCGCGCGCTACGTTGCCCAGCACCTCGCGCGCGGCATCCATCCCGAAGTTGTCCTTCACGTAGTTGTAGCCGTCGAGGATGGAAGCGTGGAAGTCCCTGTGGACCTCTCCGCCGAAGCGGTAGTAGAGCCCGTCGCCGAACGACAGGCATCCCCCGAAGAGGCCCAGGCATCCGGCGCATGCGGTATCCTTGATGAATTTCCGTCTTTTCATGCCGCAGATTATACCAAAACCCGCCGACGGGCGCAAACGCCACCAAGACTAACTATCTAGCACACTTGATTTCAGGCCAACTCATTTCCGTGACAGAATCAAATACGAATCCCGTACAATTCACCAGAGCATGATCGCCTTTCCGATTCCAAGCAGAACAACCGTGACGATCCCACCGAAGCGGCAGCGCGGATTCTTCAATCCTCTCGAAAGTGCAGTTGTCGAAGCGGAAGTTCTTGAACGGCACTGCGCCACGCCCAAGAATATAAGGCTTGTGCAAAGACCGCGCATGGATATGCGAGAAGCGAATGTCTTGTACTCCCTTTATCATTGTAGCAGGGTTCTCTGTCGCATCAATGATGAACGGATGAGCATATATCCTGTCCATTATGATGTTGGAGAACGTGATGTTCTCGATGAACGTGGGTTCGCGTCCAAGATCGTACAGCGGGGGATCGCCCATCTGGATGGAAATCCCCTTCGTACAATCCCACATCACAAGGTTGGAAAACACACAGTCGCGAATCACACCGTCGTTCACCCATCCAAGCCTTATTCCCGAACACCAACTCTTTATCGTACAGTTATTTACAACAACTCGCTCACATGACCGATTCTCCTTCAGCGATGCGCTATTGGCACGTACGATAATCGCATCGTCGCCAGTTTCGAGAATACAGTCAGAGATTGTGACATCGTGGGAACAATTCACATGAATACCATCGTTGTTCGGGAAACGCACATCTGCAAAAACCTTCACGCGGCTGAACTGCACATAGTCGCAGTCATTGATCCAGAATCCCCAGCTGGTTCCTAATGCCCTTAAGATCTTTAAAGCCCTTAATCGACCTTGGCGAGGAAGTAAGGAATATTGAACTTGTCGAGCGACGAAAAGGCGACCAGAATCAGCTTGAAGCGTTCCTCATTGTGGACTTGCGCGTCCTCTTGTTTCAACTGGCGGCGTTCCGTTGCTTCGATACGAGAAAGCAAAGGCGCAAGGGTGGCAAGTGTACGGCGCAATCCGCGAACGTATGGCGTCCACGCCGGTCGGTTCTGGACGACATTCAGTGCCTGTTTAATGTTACCAATGTGAAAATGTTGCCAGTACCAATGTTGCCAGTTCCCAATTGTCCCATCATGCCGTCTCCTTCATTGGAAATTGGAATTGGCTTCTGGCAACATTTTCACATTGGCAACATTAACCCACGCCCTTGCGCGCGCATCATGCGAGGAATGATAGACTATCCCGAGACAAATTCCCAGAAAAAAGT
>JAFXTB010000178.1 GCA_017525225.1 Kiritimatiellia bacterium | reverse complement strand
TCGGATTCGCGCGTGGATTTGGCCGCCGGCCTGGACCGGCCTAGCGACGGATGCTGATGAATTTCCCCTGTTTCCCATGGCGAGGGGATTGTAGCAAAAGGGAGGGAGGCGGTCAATGAGAATTATATGCGGAATAATTCTCTTTGGGTTATCGGTGGATTAGTTGCCACGATAATTCTTGAGGGGGAAGGGATGAGTTCTCTAGGGGCATTTGCCGATGTTTGGTCAGTTCATGCTTCGCCCAAGAATGTGATCTTGATTATAGAGGCATGATTACTGCGCTCGTGGAGGACGTAATTCGTGTGACGCCGCGGTGCTTCAGGGCGATTAAGGGCTTTAAGGTCTTAAGGGTATTGGAGGTCTCAAGGGCATAGGAGGGCTTAAAGGCATTGGAAACCGTCGCTAGCGAGATCATCGCGGTTCGTGCGCAAGGTCGGACGGCTGGGGTAGATGGCTAGACACTTTTCGGGAATTCTCGTGGTTCACACTTCGGTTCACACTTTTGGGGAACTTTTGTTCTTGTATTGGCGGCGGAGCCGTGGTAGAATATTCACCGGACAAGGGCGGATTGTGCTTGTCCTGACAAAGGAGAATGTTCATGCGAAGAAATGCGATGGTGGCGTGTGGCGCCGTCCTGCTGGCGGCGCTGGCAGGAGCGGCGGGTGGAGAGTGTGCAAAGGGCGAGGTGCTGTACAACGGGATCGTTCTTCCCGCGAAGTGGCCGCCGCGCCTCAATGTCCAGAAGGGCGTCCCGCGCGTCCCCCCGTACCTGGTCGAAGGGAACATCCCCTCGGCGATAAAGATAGATGTGGGGCGGCAGTTGTTCGTGGACGATTTCCTCGTGGCGTCGTCCACCGGTACCGTGCGAAGGTTCTACAAGCCGGTGAAGTATTTCGGCAACCCCGTCATGTGGCCAGAGACGAAGACGGAGTGTGACAATTCGGTGCGCGAGCCCGGCTGCTGCATGCCTGGCGGCGGGGTGTGGTGGGATGCGTCCCGGCGCCGTTTCAGGATGTGGTATCTTTCAGGCTGGAACGGGCTGCTGTCGATCGCGGAGTCGGCCGATGGGCTCAAGTGGGAGCGTCCGCCCGTCGGCGCGGCCGGCACCAATGTGCTTCTGCCCAACGTCAAGGTCGACACGTTCAGCGTGTGGCCGGACTATTCCACCGCTGATCCGTACGCCAACTGGCGGCTTTTCATAGCGCCGCCGGGATGCCCGGTGAAGTGCCTCGAGTTCTCGTCCGGCGACGGTGTGTCGTGGAACCAGCTTGATGCCGGCGGGCTTGTGGGCGACAGCTCCACCATGTTCTACAATCCCTTCCGGCGCAAGTGGGTGTGGAGCATCCGCTCCTACTGGAGCCATGGCAGCAGATGCCGTACCTACCGCGAGCACGACGATTTCGTCGCTGGCTCCAAGTGGCGTCCGGCCACGTCGAATGAAATACGTTCGGGCCAGTACGATGCCGACGGGAAGGCCGAGATGTTCCCGTGGCTCGCCTGCGACAATTCCGATCTGACCAGCATCGTCGACGGTACGGAGCGGCGTTCGCAGCTCTACAACGTGGATGCCGTAGCCTACGAGTCGATAATGGTGGGGCTTTTCAAGGTGCTGTGCGGGCGCGACAACAAGGAGGCCAGCAAGGCCAAGCTGCCCAAGTCCACAAGCGTCCATTTCGCCTATTCCCGCGACGGGTTCTATTTCGACCGTCCCGATCGTACGCCGGCCATCCCGGATTCCGGCTGGCAGAGCGGAATGTGGGACACAGGCTATCTCGGGCCATGCTCCAGCGGCTTTGTGATCCGCGACGAGCAGCTGTGGTTCTACTATGTGGGGGCGCGTGGCGATGCGACCGCGAAGAGGAGCGGCATGCACTCCCACTTCTCCGTCGGCATTGCCAAGCTGAGACGCGATGGTTTCGCCGGCATGGTGGCCGACGGCGCCGGCGAGATAGTCACGCGCCCCGTGGTCTTCTCGGGCGCGCAGATGTTCGTCAATGCCGATGCCCGGTATGGATCGCTGTCGGTCGAGGTCCTGGATGCGGACGGCAAGCCGTACGAGGGCTATTCCGAGGCCGACTGCCGCGGGCTTGTGCGCGTGGACTCCACGAAGCATGCCGTGACCTGGAAGGGCGGCGACCTTTCGCGCTTCGCGGGGCGGGCGGCGCGTTTCAGGTTCCGCCTGAAGGTCACCACGATGTATGCGTTCTGGGTGGCGAAGGATGCCTCCGGCGCCTCGGGCGGATACCTTGCCGCAGGCGGTCCGGACTACAAGGGCCTGAAGGACGAGTGACGCCTCTTGCGGGAGGCTTGCGTTCACCATGCAAATCTGCTATCATTCACGCAACTAACCGAAAGGAAGAAACATCATGAAAAAGTACGTATGCCCCGTCTGCGGGTATGTCCACATCGGCGATTCCGCCCCTGAGAAGTGCCCTCAGTGCGGCGTGCCGGGTTCCAAGTTCAAGGAAGAGGCTGTGACGTCCGGAAAGCGCGTCTGGGCCTGCCAGCACGAGATCGGTGCCGGCAAGGTCGAGGACGCGGAGGTCGTTCAGGGCCTGAAGGACAACTTCACCGGCGAATGCACGGAGGTGGGCATGTATCTCGCGATGAGCCGGCAGGCCGAGCGCGAGGGCTACCCCGAGGTCGCCGACGCCTTCAAGCGCTATGCGTTCGAGGAGGCGGAGCATGCCGCCAAGTTCGCGGAGCTTCTGGGCGACGTGGTCTGGGCCGACACGAAGAAGAATCTGCAGTTGCGCGCCGACGCCGAGCAGGGTGCGTGCGAGGGCAAGCTCGTGCTCGCCAAGCGCGCGAAGGATCTGGGCTACGACGCCATCCACGACACCGTCCACGAGATGGCCAAGGACGAAGCCCGGCACGGCGCCGGATTCGAGGGTCTTCTGGGCCGCTATTTCGGCTGATGTCCGCATGCTTCCGATGGGGATGACGCGAAGATCCTTTGCCGGTCTTGCGGCCGGCGGCATGGCCTCGCTTCTCGGATGCTCCACCGGGAGACCGCAGGCGCGGCGTCCGAAGGCGTCTGAGAGGGTGACGCTGGCGATAATCGGCTGCGGAATGGAATCGCGTGACAACCTGCCGCAGTTCCTGGCCGATCCAAGGGTACAGGTTGTCGTGGCCTGCGACCCCGTGGAATATGCGCCGGGCTACGGCTACAGGGCCGAGCTGCCCGGCGGACGCCGCGTGGTGAAGGAGATGGTGGACCGCCACTACGGCGCCGACGTCTGTCGCATGGTGGCGGACTGGCGCGAGGTGGTGGCGGATCCCTCCATCGATGCCGTGGCCGTGATCACGCCGGACCATTGGCACGCGATAATATCAATAGCCGCCATGCGGGCCGGCAAGCACGTCTACTGCCAGAAGCCGATCTCCCACGCCATCGCGGAAGGGCGTGCAATCGCGCGCACGGCGGCGGAGACGGGCGTGACGTTCCAGAGCGGTTCGCAGCAGCGCTCGCTTTCGGAGTTCCGCGTGGCGTGCGAGCTGATTCGCAGCGGCTACATGGGGCGCGTGGAGCTGTGCGAGATGTTCTTCCCCACCGATCGCGGCGGATGCTGGGGGCATGCCCTAGACAGGTCGCGCAAGGCGCCCCCTGCGTACTTCGCAGATGGCGCCTGGGATCTCTGGCAGGGACCTGCGAAGCACTGGGAGGGCAACGCCTTCATCCCCGGAATCCACGAGCCGATGCAGTGGCGCTGGAACGCGCGTACCGGGTCCGGCACGATGGCTGACTGGGGTGCCCACCATTTCGACATCATGCAGTGGGCAGCCGGCGCGGACGATTCCGGGCCAGTGGCGATAGAGAACATGAAGTTCTCGGACGAGTGCGACGAGGTGTTCAGCTGGCCGGGAAGCTTCTCCTTCGACATCGCATACGCGAACGGGTTCCGGGGCCGGGCGGTGAACAATCCGCCAGACAAGAACTTCCCCTGGCGCAACGGCATCGTGTTTCATTGCGAGAAGGGCCGCCTATGCGTCAAGCGCGGCAGGCTGGAGAGACCGGACTTCCTGAAGAAGTGGAACGAGCGGCGCGATCTCAAGGAAGGGGATGTGCATCTGCACCGGTCGCGCGCCTCGCACGAGATGGATTTCATAGATTCCATCTACAGCGGCGAACGCCCCGCGGCCGACGCCGAGGTGGGCCACCGCGCCGCCACGATATGCCACCTGGCCAACGCCTGCGTGCTGGGCAGGCAGGATCGGATGGGATGGGATCCCGTGGTGGAAAGACCTACGACCGGCGGCATGCCGTCCGAGATACTGGACGGGGTGTACTTCAACGGTTGGACGTTGGGTGGCTAGGGGGTTGAGAAGGTTGTGAGGGTTGGGAAGGTTGTGAGGGTTGGGAAGGTTGTGAGGGTTGGGAAGGTTGAAGGATAAAAAGGAGAGAGCTATGAAGAGACTGATGATGACGATGGTGGTGGGCGCGGTATTCGCCGCAGCAGCGGCACCGCGGCCGCATATCTTCCCGCAGGTCCTGCCGGAAGACGAGCCGACCATACGCGCAAACGTGGAGTCCTGGAAGGCCGCCCCGGCAAAGAAGCCCCACAAGATGCTGGTGATTTCCTCCGACGATGCCGCCGAATGGCATGGCGAGGCGGTCACCTACGCCATCCGTGCGCTGACATGCGCCTGCATCAAGGGTGGTTGGCGGTTCGACATGGCAGACTACGCCGTGCTGGCGGACGCCGGCCTGCTGGCGAAGTACGATGCCGTGGTGATGAACAATCCTACGCACATCAAGGTTTCTTCGTACCCAGCCATCGAGCAGAACCTCGATTCGTTCGTGAAGGGCGGCAAGGGGATAGTGCTGATCCATTCGGCGGTGGACGGCATGTTCGACTGCCCGGCGCTGCAGTGCATGTGCGCGGGCGCGTTCTGGGGGCATCCCTGGACGATCTTTGGCGGGACCTGGGGGATACAGAACGAAGAGCCTGGGCATCCACTCAACGCCGCATTCGGCGGCCGCGCGAAGATAAAGCTGGTGGATGAGCTGTACCAGCATTCTTCTCCGCCGTACAGGAGATCGGATCTGCGCGTGCTTCTGTCGGTCGACATGTCCGACCCTGAAAGCGCCGCGGCGCTCGAACGGTATGTGAAGCGTAACGGGGCCGACAAGGTCCGTTCCGACAAGGACTTTGCCGTGTCCTGGTGTCGCCGCTGGGGGCAGGGCCGCGTGTTCTACACCACGTTCGGACATGACAAGAAGGCGTTTCTCGACCCTGAACGCCTGCACCACATCCTCGATGCGGTGCAGTATGCGCTTGGTGACGTGACGGTTCCCGACAACCCGCGCTAGACGGTTCGAAGCCATGCTGCTTGCCAACGCCCTTGCAATGCTAGCCGCAGTGTGTCCCATCGACCGCGCGGCACAGCTCTCGCGAACCGGTCCGGCAATCAGGGACGCGGAGGGATGCGCCAATCCGTCCTTCTCCGCCGGGTTCGCGCGGGTGGACATATCGCCGCCCGTTGGACACGAGCTTTCCGGGTACTTCGACTCCCGTCCCGCATCCGGCGTCGCAGACTGCGTGGAGGCCAACGCCGTGGTGATCAGCGACGGCACCACCAGAGCCATGCTCGTCTCATGCGACCTCGAGCAGATCAAGGGGCTGTCCACGCGCTACCGCCACCAGATCGAGAAGGCCACGGGGATTCCCGCCAAGAACGTGTATATCGCATGCACGCACAGCCATACAGGCCCGGTGGTCGGCAAGGAGAAGGACGCCTACGAGATATCGATGGACGGCACGGACTCCTACGACCGGACCCTTGGCGAAAGGCTTGTGGCGGCGGCGAAGGATGCTCTGGCCGACCTTGCGCCTGCCGAGATACTGCTTGGAAGCGTCCAGGTGCCGGGCGTCGCATTCATAAGGCGGTACATACTCGATGACGGGGAGGTGGTGACGAATCCCGGATCCCATCTGAAGGGACGGCTTGTCGGGCCAGCGGCGAAGCAGGACGAGACCCTGCGGGTGCTGCGCTTCAGGCGCGAGGGCAAGGGCGACATAGCGGTGCTGGGATTCGCCACCCATGCCGACAACATCGGCGGCACGCTCGTGTCGGCGGACTGGCCGGGTGCGTTGCGCCGCGAGACGGAAAGGCTCCTGGGCGGCGGCATGCGGTGCGTGTTCTTCAACGGATGCGAGGGCGACAGCAACAATACGCCGAGGCCGCGTCCGGACATCGCCGCGCTGTATGCCGCGCACAAGGACGACAGGTTCTGGAAGAAGGACCACATAGGCAGGAAGTTGGCAGAGGGCGCCGTATCCATCTGGAACAGGCTGGAGCGTTGCAAACCTGCGCCGATATTCTGCTTGAACAGGAATGTGGCCGTCCCCGTGCGCAAACCTACGGCGGAGGAGCTGGCGAAGGTCGAGGCGGGCGAGAGCCTGGGCCGGTCCCCCATGATCAGCAGAGTGGCGGCGCATCGCATTCGGCGGATGGCGAAGGAGCCAGGCGAGCTGGAGATTCCCGTCTCCGTGATTGTCATGCCAGGGGTGTTCGTCTTCGCGGGGCTGCCTGGCGAGCCTTTCATGGATTTCCAGCGGCAGGTGGAGGCGTCGGCGGCGGCGAAGGTGACGTTCCTCACGTGCCTCACCAACGGCTCCTACGGATACATACCCACGGAGAAGGCCATGCGCGAACCCGGCAGCAGCTATGAGACCACCTCGACCATCTTCGCCCCAGGATCAGCCGACAGGCTCTCCGCCGCGATCATCGAGATGATCTCGCTGAAGTAGGCCTCAAGAAAAGGATGAAAATGAAGATGAATGCAAAGGCTGTACAATGCCTGTGCTCGGCGCTGCTGGCGGCGGCGCTCGCCGCGCATGCGGGCGAGATCGATCTGCGTACGGCTCGGATAACCGTGGTGGATCCCGAAAGCAAGGCGCAGAAGATGGCGGCGGAGGAGCTGGAGAAGCATCTGGCGCTCATCGCGGGCGAACGGCACCCGGCCACCGACGGCTATGAGTTCGCCATTGGACGCGTTGCGCCCGGCATGGATGCCGCGAAGGCCTGGGAGTCGCATGCGTTCGCGTCGGGGAAGACGCTCTACTTCTGGGGGGACGACCGTTCCGCCGGGGAGGGGGGGCGTGGTTCCCTCTATGCCGTATACGGGTTCCTCGACAAGGTGCTGGGCGTCAAGTGGGTGCGTCCGGGCGACGAGGGGATCGTCTTCCAGAACCGTACGACGGTGTCGGTGCCGGACGGCTGGAAATACCGTTTCTACCCGCCGCTCGAGAAGAGCGAAATACGTGTGGGCGCCTGCCCGAAGAAGCGTCCAGACTTCTCGAGCTACATGTTCAAGAAGCGGTTCGACCTGGAGATCATTCCAAGCGAGTTCATGGATGCATTCACGCTTTCGCGCATGCGTCCGGAGTACTGGGCATTCAGGCAGTGGACGTGGCGCATGCGGCTCCAGACGCGTACATCCATCTCCTACGGCCATGCGTTCACCAAGTGGAACGACAGGTTCTACGATACCCACCGGGAGTATCTGGCGATGTGGCACGGTACCAACCGCGGGCATTCAGTGAAGTCCAGGGGGAAGTACATGCACATCTGCTACTCCAACCCCGGAACCCAGAACCAGGTGATCAGCGACTGGCTGAAGGGCGGCACCAACGAGTATATCAACGTCTGCGCGGCGGATTCACAGACGACCCACTGCCGATGTGAAGGCTGCCGGGCGCTGGACGCCGATGCTCCGGGCGAGAATTTCCTCGCCGACAAAAGCGACAGGCAGGTCTGGTTCTGGAATAGGATCGCTGAGAAGGCCATCGCGATCCGCCCCGACGTGAAGATCGTCGCGTACATCTACGCGAACTACCGCCAGCCGCCGCGCAGATACCGCATCGAGCACCCGGACAACTTCATCGCGGGCGTGGTGCCGTCCATCTACGACGATTCGAACGCGCTCATCAGGGGATGGCAGGAGAAGGGGCTGAAGAGGTACTTCGTGCGTCCCAACTACCTATGCTACAAGGGGGCGATGCCTCGCGGCCTCGAACGGTATCTGTTCGAGGACTTCAAGGAGAACCTGAAGCTCGGGATGATCGGGGTGGACGAGGACAACTTCAAGCGTTCGTTCTCGATGGTGGTGATGTTCGATTTCTACGCGCTGGCCCGCGTGATCTCCGATCCCACGCTTACCTTCGCCGAGGTGGAGCGCGAATACCTCAGCCAGTTCGGGCCGGCGGCGGAGGAGATGGGCAGATACTATGCGCGGGTGCGCTCGCGGGGCGAGGCGTCGCGGATCGCCATAATGAAAGGTGGTGCTTCCGCACTTGCCCGTGACGACGGGGAGCTCGCCAGAGCGGGATATACAGGGCATTCCTTTGCCGACCTCGACGGCGATCTGGAGGTCATCGCGCGCGCACTCTCCTGCCAGGGCCTGACCCCGGCGCAACGGCGGCGGGTGGAGGAGGTGAAGCTTGTGGTGGAGCACGCGAAGCTTACGCTTGATTTCCTGAAGAAGTCCCGCGTGAAAGGCGGAGACGACGATTTCCGTGCCGCCGCCGCGCGCCTGAAGGAGTTCCGCATCCGCCATGCCAATGACATGCGCGAGGCCTGGCCGATGCTCTTCTCCGACAAGAAGCTGGAAAAACCGCTGTGGCATCGGGTCGCATCGCCGAAGCCGCCGGCGGCGAAGGGGCGTTGACACGCCCCTGAAGAGTAATGTACAATTACAGGGTCCGCCTTCATTTGGAAGGGTGATTCTGACAGGAGACGCCATGAAATCGTTGTTAAGGATGGTGGCAGTGGCCGCTGTATGCATGGCCGCAGCCGGATGTTGCGGTGCCAAAGGGCATAGTGCCCCGGAAAAGATCAGGGTCGCCTGCATCGGCGACTCGATCACCTTCGGCACAGCCATGACCAATCGTGTAGCGGAATGCTATCCCGCCCAGCTCCAGCGGATTCTCGGTGACCGGTACGAGGTGCGCAACTTCGGTGATCCCGGTGCGGGCGTGTATCTGCATACGAAGCGGGGCGACAGACCGCGCGCATGGCGGCTGCGTGACGAATACGCTCCGGCGCTCGCGTTCAAGCCGGATATCGTCGTATGCAACCTCGGCATAAACGATGCCAGCACCTACATGGGCGAGTACATCCACAGCGAGGACGGCAAGGCGAAGTTGGAACGCGGACTTTTCAGAAAACTGTATGTGGATTTGCTCGAGTCGTTCGCCAATGACGGCTGTCGCCCCAGGTTCATCATCTGGACGAAGCTCGGGCCGACCGGCAAGAAGCATCATTTCAAGGGTATGCCCTACGCCTTCGTGATGGAACACGATCTCGAACAGGTAGCTCGCGATGTCGGCGCGGAGACGCTTGACATGTACACGCCCCTTGTGCCGTTCGCGGAGACGCCCCATTTCAGCTCGGACGGCATCCATCCCGAGGCCGGTGCGCAGAAGGTGATTGCGGAGATCACGGCCGCCAAGATACAGGGTCGCCCCGCTCCCGTTCGTTAATCGTGGCAATAGTCCAGACGAACACGCCTTCTTTCATCTACCGCGAGCGTCCATGTTGACACGCCGCCGCCTGTTTTTGTATAATTTCGCCACGCAGAAAACGCATCCAAAAGCAAAGGAAGGATTTTCCATGCATATCAATGTCACACGTCGTTCGTTCGTTTCGTCCGCGCTTGCGGCATCCGGGATAGCCGCGATGCACGGCTGCTGCCTCGGCGGCACGGGTCCCAAGGCCCGCGTAGCCGTGCAGCTCTATTCGGTGCGCGAGCTGATCTGGGAGGTCGGCATGCCTGCCGTGCTGGCGGAGCTCAAGAAGATGGGCTACGAGGGCGTGGAGCTGGCAGGGTACTACACGAAGGGCAAGAAGCCCCTCACGGCGGCGGAACTCAAGTTCATTCTGGATGGCACAGGCCTTGTGGCCTGCGGCACGCACGTCGGCCGCGACGCGCTGGCGCCGGACAAGATCAACGAAACGATGGATTTCAACCTGGCCTTCGGCAACGACTACATCGTCTGTCCCGGCGGCGGGATGCGTCCGGGCAAGGACTGGAAGGGTACGCGCGAGGCATGGTGGGAGATGATCGTGAAGTTCTACGCCACGGCGGCGGTCGCCGCAGGGAAGCGTGGATGCCGCATCGGCTACCACAACCACCAGTGGGAGCACCAGGAGCGGACGCATGGCACGACCGTCTGGGACTACTTCTTCTCCAACACGCCGAAGAACGTCTGCATGCAGCAGGACGTGGGCTGGACCGTCACGGCGGGCGGCGACCCCTGCGAATGGTTCCGGAAGTTCCCGGGGCGCAGCCCGTCGCTGCACGCGAAGGAGGTGTTCGACAAGGGCGCGCCCGGAATTCTGGGCCGTCCCGGTACGCTGCCGGACGGCAAGCCGCGCAAGGGCGTTGACTGGGACGCGCTCTTCCCCGTGAGCGACGCGGACGGCGTGAAGTGGTACGTCGTGGAATGCGAGACGAACCCGAAGTCCTACGACTCCGTGCGCGGGTCCATCTGGTTCCTCAGGTCCAAGGGGCGCTGCTAGGCGCATCCCGTGGAGGACGCCCTGGCATGAGGATCGCCGCCGTTCTTGTTCCGGCGCTGCTGGCCGCATACGCGGCCTTGGCGCAGTTTGAATCCGCCATACAGCCTGTCTCGGCCGACGAGAAATGGTATGGCGGCACGGTCGGCCATGGCGCATGGCAGCCCTTCGCCGGCGATGCGCGCACGCGGCCTGTCGATCTCGCCCGGTTCGACGCTGCGGGCGCGGCGATGCCGCTTCTGGTATCCTCCGCAGGCCGCTACGTATGGAGCGACCGTCCTTTCTCGTACGCCTTCTCGAACGGATGCCTGCACGTATCCTCGCCAGTTGAGAAGGTGGAGCCGGTCGCTGCGGGCGGCACGCTGAGGGAGGCGTATCTCGCCGCCTCCGCCGCGCACTTCCCGTTCTCGGGGAAGACGCCGCCCGACGAGTTCTTCACCAAGCCGCAGTTCAACAACTGGATCGAGCTGTACATACGCGGGGTGAACCAGCGCACGGTGGACGCCTACACGGAGGAGATCGCCACCAACCGCTTCCCGTGCGGCGTATACATGATGGACGGCGGCTGGCAGCTGTATCCTGGCTCTCTGAAGTTCGAGCCCGAGGACTTCCCTGATCCGGCGGGCATGTTCGGGCGCATCCATGCCAAGGGCTTCCGGTCGCTCGTGTGGATGGCATACTTCGTCTCGCCGGACAGCCGCGAGTACAAGCGCCTGCGATACCATCCCTCGTCGGGTGGCAAAGACCTGCTGCTGCACCGCAAGGCGGATTCCGCCGCCGCCGTGATTCGCTGGTGGAGCGGGTGCAGCGCGGTGTGGGATCTCACCAAGCCGATGGCGTTCGGCTACTTCCTCGACGCGCTGACGACGTTCAAGGATCTCTATGGCATCGACGGCTTCAAGTTCGATGCCGGCGACGTGGCGACCTTCGAGGACTGCCGCTTCCACGATCCCGGGCAGGAGCCCGTGGACTACCTTGCAGCGTATGGCAAGTTCGCGCGGTGCTTCCCCTACAACGAGTTCCGCACGGGTTGGCGCCAGGGCGGCCAGGCGGTGGTGATGCGCCTGCAGGACAAGCGCCACACATGGGAGGATCTGCGTAGGATCATCCCGGAGATGGTGGCGTCGGGCCTGCTTGGCTCGCCCTACTGCGTGGCCGACATGATAGGCGGCGGCGATTGCGTAAGCTACCCGCCGGACGGACGCTACAGGATAGACCAGCGGCTGTTCGTGCGCTCCTGCGCGCTGCAGGCCCTGATGCCGATGATGCAGTTCTCGCTCGCCCCCTGGCGGGTGCTCTCGCGCGAGAACTGCGACATCTGCCGCGACTTCGCCAGGCTGCACATGAGGTTCGCGCCGTACATCCTCGAGCAGGCGCGCCACGCGGCGAAGACCGGCGAGCCGATCCTGCGCGCGATGGACTACGAGTTCCCCGGCCAGGGCTTCAACCGGCGGATGCAGCAGTTCATGCTGGGGTCGAAGTATCTCGTGGCGCCGGTCGTCTCCGCGGACGACTCCGTGACGATCGATTTCCCCGCCGGCACCTGGACCGATCCGCGCGGCATGACGATCGAAGGTCCGAAGCAGGTTCGGCTGGAGAACGTGCCGCTTTCCTTCCTGCCATACTTCGAACGCGCCACGGCGCCGAAGGCCCCTTGACATACGCCGTACCACCATGCTCTCGCGCCTGACAGTCAGCAATCTTGCCATAGTGGAATCGGCCGAACTGGAGTTTGTCGAGGGTCTTACCATAATCACCGGCGAGACTGGCGCCGGCAAGAGCGTTCTGATGGGCGCGCTCGGGCTTGCGCTTGGTGCCCGTGCCGACGCCTCCGCCGTGCGCGACGGCGCGAAGGACGCCCGCATCGAGGCGGTGTTCGAGCGCCTTGATGGCGGCGCGGAGCGCGCAGTGGCGGACCTCCTCTCGGAGCAGGGGCTGCCGCCGTGCGAGGATGGCGCGCTGCTCGTGCGGCGCACGATCTCCGCCGCAGGAGGCTCGCGGGTGTGGGTGAACGACGCATCGACCACGGTGCAGACCCTGCGGACGCTCGGGCGGCTGCTTGTGGACGTGCACGGTCCGCGCGACAACCTTTCGCTCCTCGATACATCTTTCCAGCGCGACCAGCTTGACTCGTACGGCAGGATAGACCGTTCGGAGTACACGGCGGCCTGGCGGAATCTGGCCGACATGCGCGCGCAGCTGGTCGCGCTCCAGGGCGATGCCGACGACATGGCCGAGGAATGCGACCGCCTCAGGTATGCGGTGGACGAGATCGATGCCGTGGAGCTGACGGACGAGGACGAAACCGAGCTTCCCGCGCGCCACGCCGCCGCCGCGCACGCGGCAGAGATAGTCGAATGCGCGAACGCCGTCACATCGGCGCTGGCGGGGGAGGACGACGCCTCGGCGGCGGCCGCGCTTGCCGCCTCAGATGCGCGGCTTGCCGAGATGGCGCGCTACCATGAGCCAGCCGTCGCCTGGCGCGACGAACTCGCGGACATAGCTACGCGCGTGCAGGAGCTCTCGCGTGCCGTCGCCGATTCCGTCTCGCGCCTTGATGCGGACCCCGAGACCCTCCAGGCTCTCGATGACCGCCTTACGCGCGTGCAGCGGCTCAAGCGCAGGTACGCGCCCACGGTGGCCGAGATCCTCGCCATCCGCGACCAAAAGGCGGCGCGGCTTGCGGATCTCGAAGGGCGCGACGCGCGCATGCAGGAGCTTTCCGGCGAGATCGCCAGGGGCGAGCAGGCGGTGGCGGCGGCGGGCGATGCGCTGTCCGCAGCTAGGCGCAAGGCGGCCGCCAGATTCGCGGCGGCTGTCACGCGCGAGCTTCATGGACTCGGCTTCCTGAGCGCGACGTTCGGCGTGGATCTCGTCCGGCGGGCTCCGGATTCCACTGGATGCGACGCCGTGGAATTCCGCTTCGAGCCGAACCCGGGGGAGCCTGCGCGCCCGCTGGCCGACATCGCTTCCTCCGGCGAACTGGCGCGCGTGATGCTCGCCCTCAAGACGGTCACCGCCGGACACGACGACATACCCGTGCTGGTGTTCGACGAGATCGACTCCAACATCGGCGGTGAGACCGGGCGGGCCGTGGGCGAGCGGCTGAGGAAGGTGTCGCGCCACCACCAGGTGATAGCGATAACGCACCTGGCGCAGAGCGCAGTGTACGGCGAGCGCCATCTGGCCGTCACGAAGAGGACGTCCGGCGGGCGCACCCGCAGCGCCATAGCCCCGATCGAGGGCGAGGACCGCGTGGCCGAGATAGCGCGGATGCTGGGCGGCGCGAAGCTTACGAGCGTCGTCATGCAGCATGCTCGCGAACTGCTGGCGCTGGCGGCGAAGGCAGCATCGTAGCGGTGCGTTCACCGGCGCGCGGCGGCGGCGTGGGCAAGCGCGTCCTTGAGCTCGGCAAGCGTGTATGGCTTTGCGAGGAACGCGTTGTAGGGCTGGGACTTGAACCTGTCCGCGATCTCCTCGGCCGGAGATCCCGAGGACACTATCACAGGCACGTTGGGATTCGCGAGGCGGAACGCGCGTATCAGGCGGAGCGCGTCGAAATTGCCGAGGTTGGCGTCGAGTATGACGCATGAAAGCCTGGGGGCGAACCTGCGGAACACTGCGAGGGCGGTATCTGCATCTCCCGCGAGCAGGGGCTTGTGCTTCAATGTCTTCAGCAGGATGGCGGTAGTCTTGCGGATCCCCTCGTCGTCGTCCACCAGCAGCACTTCGCCGGGCGTCTCCGGCGACGCTGGCGAGGGTTCTTCCGTCTCGGCCGGAAGCTTCGAGGCCGGCAGGAATATGCTGAACGTGGTACCGCCCATCGTGCCGGACCGCACCGATATCCCGCCGCCGTGCGAGGCGACGATCGAGGCTACGATGGCGAGTCCCAGTCCGCGACCTGCCGACTTGGTGGATACATACGGGTCGAAGATGCGCCGGGCAAGGTCCGGCGGAATGCCGGGTCCGTTGTCCGCCACCAGGAACAGCACGCCGGGTCCGGGCTGGAGCGCCCGCGACGACGTGAATGTGGTGGCCATGGCGGCGGACATGTCGAACGCCCGTGCCGAGATGGTTATCTCGCCAGGTCTGCCGGCCATAGCCTCGGCCGCGTTCTTCGTGAGGTTGAAGAACACCTTCCAGAACTGGTCGGGGTCGGCATCGACCGGCGGCAGGCCGACCGGCAGGTCGTAGCTGAGGATGACGTTTGCCCCCAGCGTGCCTTCGGTGAGCCTGCTGGATGCGCGTGCGAGCTCGGCAGGGTCGCAGCGGCGCAGGGCGATCTTGGTCTCTCCGGCGAAGGTCATCAGCTCATGCATCATGCCCGAGCCGCGCTTCACGGCGTCGCGGATCGTGGCGAGCGCCGATGCCACGATTGGGTCGTCCTCCGCGCCGTCCATCCAGGTGATCTCGAGCGTGTTGAGCACCACGGCCAGCACGTTGTTGACGTCGTGCGCGATGCCTGTGGCGAGCTGGGCCATCGATTCCTGCTTATGGGCGCGTACAAGCCGCAGCTCGGCGGCGCGAAGCCTGCGGCGTTCCGCGTTCTCCGCGGTCGTGTCGCGGATGGCCGCCATTGCGAAGAAGTCGTCCAGCCGCGAGAGGCGTAGCTCGAACTCGCGCGTCTTTTCCGCGCCGTCAGCGGTGGAGAGGTGCATGTGCCTTGTGCCGCCGCTCTCGAAGATGGCGTCCAGCGCCTCGCTGGCGGCCTTGACGCCGTCCTCGCCGTAGACGGCTTCGGAGAGGGGTTCACCCTCCGCCATGCCAGGGATCGGCGGCACGTCGTCGGGCTGCTTGACGATCGATACCGCCCGGTGCCGCTGGTCGAACACGACGAGTCCGTCCGGGATGCTGGCGATCATGGCCTTCTGGCGCGCTTCGCTCTGCGCGATGGCGAGCGATCTGCGTGAGATGGTCTCGAGCATCCGGTTCACGGACACCGCGAGCTGCGCGAACTCGTCCTTGCCTGACCACTCCAGCCTGGGGCAGTCTACATCGTTGTGGCGTTCGCCGACCTGGCGGATGCGCTCGATCATCTGGGTGAGCGGGTTGAGAAGCAGCTGGCTCTGGAACCAGAATATCGGCAGGATGAGCAGGATGCCTGCCATCGTGATGAAGAACGTAAGGCGGCTGAGGGCCACCGAGGTGGCGCTCGAGAAGGTGCGCGGCAGCGACACCGCGATCACGGAGAGGGGGGTTCCCGCTATGTCGCGGATGGTGAAGGTGGCCTCCAGAGGGCTTGAGCCGAATTCCCAGAATCCTCCGGAATAGAAGTTTATAGCCTCCGACACCATCGGCATGATGCCGAAGGAGTGCCTTTTTGGTGCGGTGGTCCCCGCTGGTCGGCGGCCTATGGCCACCGGCATGTCGGTGGCAGAAGGCTTCTGGTGCACGCGGATCTCCATGCCGGAAAGGCTTTCGTTCATGCGCGCCGTGAAGGCGGTCATGTCGAAGAGGGTGCCGATGAGCAGATAGCCGCCGGTGTGGCAGCGCGCGAGCGCGCCGTAGTGCATCCGCCCGTCGATGTCCATCAGGCCGGCGGAAAGGACTTCGTTGGAGGCAGTCTGCCCGGTAGCCCAGGCGGCGAAGCTGCGGGTATACGGCTCCACGTCCCTTACTGCGAGCCTGCGCAATGCGCCGCCGGCGCCGGATGTACAACCTTCGAGGAACTTCCCATTGCCGTCGAGGCGCAGCGCGAGCGATATGTCCGGCCCGAACAGTTCGTCCATCAGCTTCACCGTGTCGCAGGCGGTACCTTCGGCGACGAAGCCATCGAACCTGCGCGCGGCGTGGGCGGCACTGCGGCGCAGGCGGTCGGCATCCCGGTTGACGAGCTTCCCGATGTTGATGCCGATGCCCTGCACCTGCTTTTCGGCGTCGCGCACGAAGTGCACTAGCACGATGCGTCCGCCGATGTAGAACATCGCCAGGATCGCCAGAAGGAACACCGCGGTCGCCAGCGAATAGCGCGTGCGGATGGAGTGGAAGGCGCGGGATAGCGCGCTTTGCCCCTTGAGATCGTCCTTTTCCCTGTCGTCCATGGTATGGTTCCGCCCTGTCAAGGCTGCGGCGGTAGCTTTGCGAAGCTCTGCTCAAGCTCGCCGTCGGTCGGGATGTAGTCGCACATGGATCCGTCGTTGAACTTCTGGTAGGCGACCATGTCGAAGTAGCCTGTGCCGGTGAGGCCGAAGAGGATAGTCTCGGACCTGCCCTCTTCCTTGCAACGCAGGGCCTCGTCGATCGCGGCGCGTATGGCATGGCTGGACTCGGGCGCCGGCAGGATGCCCTCGACCCTTGCGAACTGCTGCGCGGCGGCGAATACGCTTGTCTGCTCCACGGCGCGCGCCTCCATGAGCCCCTGCGAGTACAGCTCCGAAAGCGTGGCGCTCATGCCATGGTAGCGCAGGCCGCCGGCGTGGCTGGCGGACGGTATGAAGTCGTGGCCGAGCGTGTACATCTTCTGGAGCGGGCATACCCTGCCGGTGTCGCAGAAGTCGTATGCATATCTGCCGCGGGTGAAGGAGGGGCAGCTTGCCGGCTCCACCGCGATGATGCGGTAGTCGGCTTCGCCGCGGAGCTTCTCGCCCATGAAAGGCGCTATGAGCCCGCCGAGGTTCGATCCGCCGCCCGCGCAGCCGATTATGACGTCGGGCCTTTCGCCGAGCTTCCTGAAGGCCGCATGCGACTCGAGGCCGATTATCGACTGGTGCAGCAGCACCTGCGCCAGCACCGAGCCGAGCACGTAGCGGTAGCCTTCCTGCGACGTGGCGGCCTCGACGGCCTCGGATATCGCGCAGCCCAGCGACCCTGTCGTACCTGGATGCGCGGCGTTGATGGCCCGCCCCACTGCTGTCTTCATCGATGGTGACGGGGTGACGTCCGCGCCGTATGTGCGCATGACCTCGCGCCGGAACGGCTTCTGCTCGTAGGAGCACTTCACCATGAACACCTGGCAGTCCAGCCCGAAGAACGCGCACGCCATCGACAGGGCCGTCCCCCACTGACCGGCACCCGTCTCGGTGGTCACGCCCTTCAGACCCTGCGCCTTGGCGTAGTATGCCTGCGCTACGGCGCTGTTGAGCTTGTGCGAACCGGATGTGTTGTTACCCTCGAACTTGTAGTATATCTTCGCTGGCGTGCCGAGCGCCTTCTCCAGGAAGTACGCGCGGACGAGGGGCGAAGGGCGGAACATGCGGTAGAAGCGCAGTACCTCGTCCGGGATGGGGATGAACTGCGACGAGTCATCCAGCTCCTGCCTCACGAGCTCGCGGCAGAAGACCCTCTCGAGCTCGTCCGCGGTGACGGGTTTCATCGTTGCCGGGTTCAGCAGCGGGGCGGGCTTTACCTTCATGTCCGCGCGCATGTTGTACCATGCGCCGGGGAGTTCGTCTTCGGTCAGATACGTCTTGTAGGGGATGTCCTTCATTGCCGCTTCTCCTGTCTGTTGTCAGTGCGTATTATACCAAAGCTGCGCGTCCGTGCAAAGGCAATCCACGAGATCCCCGGGTGCTGGGTGATTGACAGGTGGGGCGCAAGGGTTGTATAATACGTGGCGCAGAGGGCGGCATGCGCCGTGCATGCGCGCCGGAGCTGCAGATCTGGAACAGGTTTGATATGGATGCGATTCTTGGCATGCTGGTGTTTTCCATGGGTGGCCTGGCGGGGGCTACGTTCCTGCTGCCGGCGCGCGGCATCAGGAACTGGGCGTATGAGAGCTGGTGGTTCGTGTACGCGTTCATCGGGCTTATAGTGTGCCCTCCGGTGATCTGCTATTTCACGGTGCCTGACTTCTGGAGCGTCGTGGGCAAGGTGCCTACGCGGGTACTGGTGCTGTGTTCGGCCTGCGGGGCGATGTGGGGCGTGGGCGCGCTCTGCTGGGGGCTGATGGTGCGCTATCTCGGCATCGGGCTGGGGCTTGCTGTCGGATGCGGCGTGTGCTCTGGCACGGCTACGCTCATCCCCAAGGTGGTGAAGATTGCGGAGGGGCGCTTCCAGGGGTTCGACTTCGCCTCGCTCTACAACACCTCCGGGGCAAGGATCGTCCTTCTGGGCGTGCTGCTTTCGCTGGTGGGCATCGTGTTCGTGGGCCTGGCCGGCAAGTTCAAGGAGAACGAGCTGCCCGAGGAGGAGAAGAAGAAGGCCGTGGCGGAGTTCGACTTCAGGAAGGGCGTGGTGACGGCGCTCATGGCGGGTGTGTTCTCCGCGTTCATGAACTTCGGGCTCCAGTTTGCGCCGGAGATGGAGCGCATGGCCGTGGAAGCGGGCGCGAAGGCCTGCTGGGGCGGCATGCCGGTCATAATGGTGGTGTTGTGGGGCGGGTTCGTGGTGGAGCTTGCATGGTGCATGCAGCAGAACTTCAAGAATCGCACCTTTGGCGACTATGTGCGCCTGCCGGCTGGCGGGGCAGGGCGCTATCTCGCGAACGTCCTGCTGGCAGGGTCCATAGGCGTCATCTGGGTGATGCAGTTCGTCTGCACGAAGGCCGGCGAGCCGATGATGGGCGACATGAAGTACATCTCCTTCGCGGTGATGATGGGCACAACCATCCTCTTCTCGACGCTCATAGGCGTGTTCACCGGCGAGTGGCGTGGTACCGGCGGCAGGACGAAGGCCAGCCTCGCCCTGGGGCTTGTGGTGCTCGTCGTCTCCTTCTGCATCATCAGCCTAGGATCGAAGTAACCCACCTCCGCTATTGTTAAGTTCCTTTTTTAGAGAGAGAAAGAAAGCGCTCGAATCATGAAGACAAGGATTTGGATGGCGGCCGTTGCATCGGTCGCGATGATGGCATGCGTCGCAGACGGCGCACGGCAGAGCCTTGACATACCGGCGCGCCACAGGCCGATCGTCACGATGGGCCGCGACTGCTGGCGCGTGCTGAACAAGTATTCCTCCTACGGCTGGCGCGGCAAGGCCATCGGGATGGACAACCCTGCGCTGAACGCGGAGCCGGCACTTACGGACGTGGCGTACTGCTACGTGGCTGCCGCCAAGCCGCCGCCGCCATCCACCGGGCTTGCGGTGTGGTCGCACCTGAAGGACTATTTCAACGAAGGCGCGCCGGACCGCGAGATACTCTCCTCCAACCCGGAGCCGGACCGCCCGTTCTTCCTCGTCAAGCGCTCCGAGCGCAACAAGTCCACGTGGGGCTCGCCCGTGAAGGTCGATCTCGAGGAATACCGCGCATGGCGCGCCGCCCATCCCAACCTCGTTGTCGACGGCGGATGCAGCGAATGGTGCAACGACCTCAACAGCGCCTATTCCGCGCTGGCCGGGCAGAAGGGGACGTACGGGGACTTTCGTCCCGATTCCAAGGAGCGCAAGGAGGCGCTGGGCAGCTTCCTCGGCGAGAAGCCGAAGACCCGCTACGAGCAGCTTGCCCTGCTAAAGCGCTACTTCGAGATGCGCAAGGAGCGCAACTTCGGCGGCAAGATGTTCGTGCTCGACGCCCACCTCAACTCTCTGCACGTGGCGGCCGACCTGGGCGCGTCGCTCATCCGCATGGAGACGACGGCGAGCGGTCCGTACCGCTACCAGCCCTCGTCGATGTTCACGCGCGGCGCCTCGCGCCAGTTCGGAGTGCCATGGGAGTGGTACATCGCAGGGTACGTCAACGGCTTCTCCACGAACGGCTGGTTCCTTGGTGACAGCGTGTGCCGATATCCGCAGACCGACAAGGATTTCTCGTGGCTTCCGTACTATGGCAAGGAGCGTCCGGCCAAGGGTGTCTATCCAGGCGACTCCATACGCATCGGATGCGGCGGGCCGGAGTTCGGCATATCGCGCTCGCTCTTCCGTCGTACGCACTATCTCGCCTATCTCAGCGGGGCCAACTACATACAGCTCGAGGAGTGGATGAACATCCTCAAGATGTGGAGCAGGGAGGAAGGCAAGACGGTCTTCTCGCCGCGCGGCAGGATATACGCGGAATTCGTGGATTTCACCCGCCGCCACCCCGGTCGCGGCGTGCACTTCTCTCCTGTGGCGGTGTGCGTGCCGCTGGCGCAGGGATATCCCACCTGGGGCGGCAGCCCGTGGGGGAATTCGCGCTTCGGCTATACCGAGGGCGACAAGGCCGTTGACGCGGTGTTCTACACGCTCGTGCCGGGCGGCCCGCACGGCGAGCGGCTCAAGAAGGGCGACGAGATGTGCCTCAGGAACTCCCCGTACGCCAACATGTACGACGTCATCGTGCCGGATGCGAAGTCCCAGACGCCTGATCAGCTTCTCGACGTGATGAAGAGCTACAAGGCGCTCGTGGTGGCGGGTGACTATCCCGACAGGGGATGGGAGGCCGTCCTTGCTAAGTACGAGGCCGCTGGTGGAAGGGTCGTGCGCGTCGACTCCGCCATGCTCGAGGGGGTGGTAAAGTCCGGCAATGGGCGTAGCGTGGCGGCGGGCGAGCTGCGCTTCCCGAAGCTCGAGTCGGCGCTCACCTCGCTGCAGGAGGATCTCTTCCCGTTCGCGGTCGAGGGCAGGTGCATGTTCGGCCTCACCGTCGCGGATGGCCATGTGTGGCTGTACGTCTTCAACAACGACGGCGTGACGAAGTTCGCCGACGCCCCGCAGACGCTGGACGAAACGAAGGCCAGCGACATCCGCATCTCGGCGCGTCCCTCGGCGCCGCGCTTTGGCAGGGTGACGGAACTTATCTCGGGCAGGACCGTCGCCGAGGACGGCAACGCGGCGTTCTCCTGGCGGCTCGGCCCCGGCGATTTCGCCGTATTCGAGATACTCACGCGTTGACCAGATATTTCAGGAAAGCGAGGCATCCATGGATACGATGGCAGCAAGAACGATGAAAAGGCGTACCTTGTCCGCGACGATGGCCGCAGGAATCGCCGCCGCGACAGCCATGTGCATGGCGACGACCACCAATGTCTGGATCGGCGGCACCGCTCCAAGCGGCGAACGGGACATGGAGGCTGCGTACAACTTTGCGCAGGCCGACAACTGGGATCCCCCAGGCATGCCGAACGGCTCGGACGTGTATGTGGACATAACTTCGCTTGGCACTCCGTTCATCACAAACATCTATCCTGTGACGGTTGAAAAACTCAAGGGATCGAGCGCGTGGTACATAAGCGACGAGACGTTTACGCACGCAGGTCATGGCGTGCGGACGGAAGGTATGAACTTCTGCTGTCCTTTCGTACTTCCCGCAAGCACGACCGCGTATGTGGGCGGAGTCGGCTTCTTTGGGCCGGTGACGTGTCCGTCCGGCTCCATGCTGGTTGCCCATAGCGGCGGCAACGTGACATTCTACGACAACTACTGGTCGGACGTGTCAGGCGGTACGCGCACGTTCAACAAGATCAACTCTCTTCTGCAATATCGCAGTGCCGTGGTGTTCACGGGGCCGAAGGGCAGGACCGCCGCTGACTCCCCCCGCGGATGGTATTTCTATCTTACCGAAGGCTCCAGGTTCGCAAAGACTAAGAGCGGGTATTCGGTCACCGCCACATGGGTCGTAGGAGCACCTCTGACATCTACGACGGAATCCGTGATAAAGCCAGGAACCTTCGTAAAGCGGATGTTCACCAGCCTGTGGATGGAGCTTTCGGAGCCCGCTACGGCAACAGGGCTATTCTGGCTCAACTTCGACAACGTGGAGGTACACGCCAGGCGTGAGATCGGGACTTTCGGGCACAATGGCTCCACAGACCATGACTTTGAGTTCATTATCAACAAGTACCGCGACGAGGATGAATATGCAGTGGAGGTGGACAAATTCGCCATCTATCCGCTTGACGCAGGGACGAAGCTGCGTCGTACGACCATCGGCACGTCGTCATCCGCCTGGAAACCCGGTCGGTTCGTCATACATGAACAAAACACCGTAAACGTCAACGGTGTCCGGACCAGTGCGGCATTCCGGCTCGGGACATGCGACATCCTGTTCTCCAGCTCGCCCAACGCCGCAGGGCCTGGCCTTCCCTACGCCCTTGTGGACCAGCCTACCGCCACCGCCGAATCGCAGCTTTCCGTCACCGGCGAAATGCAGGCCGTCGTCCAGCAGCTGTACGATCTGAAGGGCACGATAACGAAGGCGGGAAGCGGTACTCTTCTCGTAGGCATGACGAATTCCGTCGGCAACACTGGTTCAATAGTCGTCAAGGAGGGTACATTCGGCGTGAACGACGATGCGGAGGCAGACATCGCCCAAATTGGGAGACTTTCGGTCGCCGCGGGGGCGACGCTCCGCGTGCCGGTGCAGGGGTTTCGCGCCACCACGTCCTTCTCGATCGAACCCGGCGCGGCGCTCGCCGGTACTGGACGGCTCTACGTGCCGGCGCGCGTGAAGCTGACTGGTGTGGACATCGCGCCCGGCGTGGAGGTGGTGATAGGTGGCGGCGAAACATCCCTCCCCACGGGACTGCCCGTGCCTGCGGTGCCCGGCAATCCCGCGTTCTGGGTGGACTTCTCCCAGACGAACAAGATGACGCTCGTTGAGATTGCAGGCGGCGGCATCGGCATCGAGCGCATCGACGACGTGCGCAGCACGGGTGCAGGGGACGGCTACATCTTCGCCACGAACGTGGCGAAGGATACCTACTGGCCGCTCCTCAAGTACAACGCCGACAAGGATCTGCACTACGCGTATTTCGCGGGTCGCGGCGCTGGCGTGACGGCCAACCCCGACAGGAAGATCGGCCTTACCGACGAGCTCGTCTGGAGCAAGCCGGTCACTTACATCCGCGAGGCGTTCCAGGTGTACGGCTGCAACGGCGGCCCGGGGCCGTTCCTCGGCCATTCCTCCCGTGCCCGCATCGTCGATGCAGGCGGCATCGACAGTGACTCCTTCGTGTTCGGGCGCTATTCAACAGCGGAGGCCTATTTCTCGTGGCAGCCGGACAAGCTGCTCGCCAACGCGACGTTCCGCGTCAACAACCGGCCTGTCGCCATGACCGTCGAAAAGCCTCCGTACACGACAACCGTGGATACGGGCTATTTCATGCCCATGGTGGCGGCGATGTCGATTCTGGATTGGCCTTCGGGTGGAAAGCCGACGGCGGATTCGTTCTTCTTCAATCCAGCATATAGCGATCAGAATGCAACGGCGCTGGTGAAAAAGCCCCTTGGCGAGCTGATCGTCTACACGAACGTGCTTACAGAGGTGGAGAGGCTGCAGGTGACGCGGTACCTGATGAGGAAGTGGCTGGCGACGGATGTGTCGGAGCAGCCGTACAGGTTCAGCGATACGCTGGGCACGGTGTCGGGCGGCACGATAAACGTCCCTGCCGGAAGCGTAAGCCAGGTGGATTACATTTCGCCCGGGGTGACATTCGGCAAGACCGGGGACGGCACGCTCTACGTGGACAAGGCGTATGCGCCCGGCAGCGTCCTTGTGGTGTCGGGCGGCACGATGCGCGTACGTTCGCGCGACATGGCGCAGGCGCCGGCGTTCACGGCGGACGACGCCCTCTTCGCGCACTACGACGCGTCTTCCCTCGACAACTTCGACTATTCATACGACGCCGAACGGGGCGTCAAGACGGTCACTCGCTGGCACGACATCAAGAACGGCGGCACGGAGCGCCCGGCCTTCCTGTTCCACGATGATTCCACGAACCGGCCGTTCATCGCCGAGAACGCCCTCAACGGGCTGTCCGTGCTGGACTTCGGCCCGTTCTACAGCAACGCCCACAATTCCGAGGCCGCCAAGAAGTCCGACTCTGGCATGAACATCGTGCAAAAGAAGGGGCACCGCACCGTCCTCGCGGTGTGGGGATCCGCAAACGGCGGCGGCAACCTGCTGGGCGCGTTCTACACGTACTGGAACAACGGCTACGGCATCTCTCGCGGCGGCACCCACGGCGGGCTGGCGGCGGATGCGATCTCTCGCGGCGACTCGTACCTGCTGCTGTCGACGCCAGGCACGTACGCCTTCAACCTCAACGGCGTCGGATGCAATCCGACGGCGCAGGGGCTCTCCGGCGGCTACGACATCGTCTCCTTCTCGACGCTGAGTGGCTTCGGCGTCGAGGGGTTGATGTTCACCACCGACGGCACAACCGACTTCACCGGCGGCGGGCAGCTCGCGGAGATGATGATATTCGACAATGCGCTGCCGTCCAACCGGGTGTGCGAGATCGAGGCGTATCTGCGCAAGAAGTGGTTTGGCGCCGATACGCCGGGGTTCCGTCCGGCGACGCTCGGACGGCTCGTGGTGGCGGACGGTGCGACTCTCGTAGTCGAGGGCGGGGCCGCCCTCACGGTGTCCACGCTCGTCTGCGGCGGTACGATCCAGGGCGACGTGGTGACGGCTTCCGGCGCGACGCTGGAGGTGGCCGTGGCGGCGGACGGCTCCACGACGCCTGTCGCGATCACCGGCTCCTTCGACATGTCGCGTGGCGGCACGGTGCGCTTCACCGGCACGCCGGCCGCGCTCCGCGCCGGACATCACGTCCTTGTGACCGGTGCGAACATCCAGTCGCTCGCGGGCTGGTCGGTCGACACCTCGACGCTCCGGCCCGGCTGGAGCGCCGTCCTGAAGCTGGTGGACGGCGATCTGCACATTTCCTATGCGAACGGCATCGTGATCAACTTCAGATGACATCAGACAAGAGAAAGGCAGGTAGGACAACATGAAGGTAAGAATTCTCCTTGCCGCCGTTGCGGTGTCATTCACCACTGCATACGCCACCACCCCCAAGACATGGATCGGCGGCACATCCGGTACGGGGGAGGCCAATCTTATCTCGAACAGTCTCGACTTCGCGGCAAGCGGCAACTGGGATCCGGCAGGAATGCCGAACGGCGCGGATGTGGCGGTCGACATGAGCAGCGCGGTGAATACGTTCGTCACGAACGCCAATCCCGTGACGGTGGAATCCATCAAGGGTACAGGTTCCACATGGTATTGGAGCGAAGAGACGCTTACGCATACCGGCCACGAGAAGAAGACGATGAAGATGGTGATTTGCGGACCTTTCGAGGTTGCCGCCCAAACCGCCTTTGTTGGCGGAATCGATCTTCGTGGTCCGATTTCGTGTCCGGCGGGCAGTTCGTTCATAATCCATGATGGCGGCAACGTGGCTATCCACGACGACTACTGGTCGGACGTATCTGGCGGTACGCGCACTTTCTCCAAGATCGACAAGATTCTGCAGTATCGCAACGATCTCATGTTCTACGGACCGAAGAGCAGGAACAGTGCGGACATTAAGACGTTGAACGGATGGGACTTCTATCTTACCGAAGGTTCCAGGTTCGCAATGACGAAGAGTGGTTTTGCGGTCCTGACCACATGGGTCGTCGGTGCGCCTCTGACGTCTACGACGGATTCCGTGATAAAGCCTGGAACCTTCGTGAAGCGGATATATAACAGCTTGTGGATGGAGCTTTCGGAACCCGCTACGGCAACAGGCCTGTTCCGTCTCAACTTCGGTTCCGTGGAGGTACACGCCAGGCGCGAGATCGGGACGTTCGGGCATAATAACTCCGTGGACCATAATTTCAATTTCTTTGTCAACAAGCACCGCGACGAGGATGAATACGTAGTGGAGGTGGACAAGTTCAACATCTTCCCGCTTGCTCTCGACGGAGGGACATGGAAGCGTCACACGACCATCGGTACGTCGTCGTCCTACAAGCCCGGCCTGTTCGTCATACACGAACAAAACACCGTAAAAAACGGCAGTGTCCGGCTCAGTGCGGCATTCCGGCTCGGGACATGCGACATCCTGTTCTCCAGCTCGCCCAACGAAGCAGGGCCTGGCCTTCCCTACGCCCTTGTGGACCAGCCTACCGCCACCGCCGAGTCGCGGCTTTCCGTCACAGGCGACATGCAGGCCGTCATCCAGCAGCTGTACGATCTGAAGGGTAAGATAACGAAGGCGGGGAGTGGTACTCTTCTTGCAGGCATGACGAATTCCGCCGGCAACACCGGTTCGATAATCGTCAAGGAGGGCACGTTCGGCGTAAACGACGCGGCGGGGGCGGACATCGCCGAAATCGGGACGCTCTCGATCGCGGCGGGCGCGACATTCCGCGTGCCTGCGCAGGGTTTCAGGGCCAACTTCGCCTTTTCGATCGAGCCTGGCGCGGCGCTCACCGGCGCCGGACGGCTCTACGTGCCTGGGCGCGTAGATCTTACGGGGATTGCCATATCGCCCGGAGTTGAAGTGGTGATTGGTGGCGGCGAATCCGATATCTCGATGGAACTGCCCGCGCCTGGGGTGCCTGGAAATCCCGCGTTCTGGGTGGACTTCTCGAATACGAACAAATTGACGCTTGTGGATCTGGATGGTGGCGCGAAGGGCGTTGCGCGCGCCGACGACATCCGTAAGACGGGCGATGGAGACGGTTACATGTTCGCCACGAACGCTAGCAAGGACGCCTACTGTCCGGCATTGAAGTACAACAGCGAGAAGGATCTGCATTACGTGTACTTCAACGGAAACGGGCAGGGGGTGACGTCAAACGGCTATTACTCTGCGAGCTACCAGCAACCCCCCACAGTCGCGCTGACGGAGGAACTCGTGTGGAGCCGGCCGGTGGCCGGCATGCGCGAGGTGTTCCAGGTATATGGCTGCAACAGTGGCGCGGCTCCTTTCCTCGGCGCCACGTCGGGTGGGCGCCTCACCGCCGCCGGCGGCAGGGAAAACATCACCCTGTTCGGACGATACTCGTCCACACAACCGTATTTCTCCTGGGCCGGCAGTGTACTTGAGATCACCAAGGGATTGTTCCGCGTCAACGGACGCGACGCCATCCCCACTTCCGGGAAGTTCCCGTACACTACGAGCATCACCACGGACGGTTTCGTGCCGGTGGTGGCCGCGTTGTCGCTTGCGGAGACTGCGTCCGGTGTGAAGCCTCCGGCCGCCGACGCATTCTTCTTCAACCTCACCTACGGCAACCAAGGCATCGTGGCAACGGTGAAGAAGCCGGTTGGCGAGATCATAGTCTATACGAACGTGCTTACCGAGGTGGAGAGACTGCAGGTGACGCGCTACCTGATGCGCAAGTGGCTTCGTTCCGACGTGTCCGAATCGGCGGCGAAATACAGCGATACGCTCGGCAAGGTTTCGGGCGGCATCGTGAACATCCCCGAGGGCAGTGCGGCCGTCGTGACCGAAATCCTGCCTTCCGCTGTGATCGCCAAGACGGGTGGCGGCACGCTTCAGGTCGCGGGTGAAGCGTATGTGCCGGCTGCCGCCCTGGCCGTCTCGGGCGGCACGCTGCGCATCGTTTCGCGTGATATGACCATTCCGCCGCAGTTCACGACCAACGATGCCGTGTTCGCACGCTACGATGCATCCTCCCTAGACAACTTCGACTATTCATACGATGCTGTACGCGGCGTCAACACCGTCACGCGCTGGAAGGACGTGAAAGGAAGCGGAACGGCACATGACGCCACGCTCTTCCGTTCCGAATCCACGAATCTTCCGTTCATCGCGGAAAACGCCTTGAACGGACGATCCGTGCTGGACTTTGGCAGGGTCTACGCCCATCCCAAGGACTCCGACGCATCGAAGAAAAACTCTTCGAGCATGGGCATCGACCAGACGAAGGGCCACCATACCGTGTTCGCGGTGTGGGGTTCCTCCAACGGTGGCGGCACTCTTCTGGGGACGCTCAACACGGTCATGAACAAAGGCTACGGAATCACGCGTGCAGGTGAGTATTGCGGCAGCCTGGCGACAGACTTCATAATTCGTACCGACGCGACATACATGGGCATCGACCAGCTGCTGTCGTACGTGTTCAACTTGAATGGGGTGGCCTGCAATCCCACGACGACGGGGCTTTCGGGAACATACGATCTTGTTTCCATGTCGAGCCTGTACGGTTTCGGCCTTGATGGCCTGATGTCTTCACGCAACAGCGGCTCGTACGATCTCACGGGCGGCGGCCAGTTCGCAGAGATGATAATCTGCGACAACGCCCTGCCTTCCAACCGTGTGTACGAGATCGAGGCATATCTCCGCAAGAAATGGTTCAACGAGGACACGCCCGGATTCCGTCCGGCGACGCTAGGCGCACTGACCGTCGCCGGCGGCGGAACGCTGGTCGTCGAGGGCGGCGCACCTGTCACGGTGTCTTCGCTCACGCTTGGCGGCGGCACGGTCCAGGGTTCTGTGATCCTTGCCGCGAACGCGTCGCTGGATGTGGCCGTGGCGGCGGACGGCTCCACGACGCCTGTCGCGTTCACCGGCTCCTTTGACATGTCGCGCGGCGGCACGGTGCACTTTACCGGGATGCCCGCTGCGCTTCGCGTCGGCCGGCACGTCCTTGTTGCCGGTGCGAATATCCAGTCGCTCGCAGGTTGGTCGGTTGACACCTCGACGCTCAGGCCCGGCTGGAGCGCCAACCTGAAGCTGGAGGACGGCGATCTGTGCCTCTACTATGTGAATGGTACCGTGATAATCTTCAGATGACATCAGACAAGAGAAAGACAGGCAGGACAACATGAAGGGAAGAATCTTCCTTGCCGCCATCGCGGCGGCAGGTATGCTATTGGCGGCGCCGTCGCTCGAAAACGAGCTCGTGCGCATGGAATTCGACGACACCGGCAAGGTGGTGTCGATCCGTGAAAGGGACACCGGGCGCGAGCTTGTCGCGAAGCCTTCCGAGTTCGTGGTGGCGGTTGCCGTGCCGCAGGGAGGGGCGCGGCGCGAGATAAGGCCCGTCTCGCTTGCGCAGGACGCCGAGGGCAGGCTCGTGTTCGGCTTCGGCGATGCGGGCGAGGTGGTGATCGCGGTACGGCGGTTCGCGGGCGGCTGGCGCTTCGAGGTGGTTCGCTGCAACGTGCGGGATGTCCGGCAGCTCAGGCTGGGGCGCATAAGGCCGGTCTGCACGAAGTACATGGGCAGGCTGGTGAACGCCGCTTCGGACGATGCGTCCGCGGTATGCGTGCGTATCTACAACGAGGGCGGGGTGTTCATCGCCAACATGGCGGAAGGCATCCTCTGCACCGCCTCCACGGGCGAGGTGGCGCTAGATGCGGTGCGCTTCGCCGTAGTGGCCGGGCCTCGCGGTCGCTTCCTTGACGCCATGAAGGCCATGACGGCCGACTCGGGAATCCCCCATTCGCAGAACGGCGGCGCATGGTCGCTCGGGTCCGAGGACTGCCGCCGCTCGTACCTCATGTGCTACGGGCTTGCCGACGCGACGGGCGACGACTGGGTGGAACTGTGCCTGCGTGGCGGCTTCGGCACGCTGCATGTGGATTCGTGCTGGCAGTCGCTCGGGCACTACGAAGTGCGCACCAACCTCTTCCCCACAGGCAAGGCGGGCCTCAAGGCGCTCACCGACAAGGCACATGCGGCGGGTCTCAAGTGCGACGTGCACACGCTCACCGCGAGCATCAGCTTCAAGGATCCGTGGATTGCGCCGCGCTGCACCGACGGTACTATGGAGATGCGGCGCTACACGCTTGCGGAGGCCCTTGACGGCAATAAGAAGGGCACGGACCGGCTTGTCGTGAAGGAGAAGCCGTGGTCGCAGCACGACATAGTGATGACATACCTCGGCAACGGCAACGTGGTGCGCATCGGCGGCGAGCTGATCCAGTACACCGGCTTCACGCAGACGCCCCCCTACGCCTTCACCGGCATAAAGCGCGGCGCGTACGGCACGGTGGTGGAGCCGCACGCCGCAGGGGAGCCCGTCGTATATCCGCGCCAGAGGTTCTATTCGCTCCTTGCTGACGCCGACAGCCCCGTCGGCGCGGAGATGGCGAAGATACAGGGCGATCTCTTCGGCGTGTGCGGCTTCGACCAGATCTACCTTGACGGTCTCGACGGTCTCGCGTGCGATCCGCGCAAGACCGACAAGTTCGCGCGCATGATCCTGCAGGCTGCGGCCGACAGCGGCAAGACGCCCATGTACGAGGACTCGCTGTGGATACCGTCCACGTGGTGGTGGCATTCGCGCATAGGCGCCAACGACTACGTCTACTGGGGGCCGAAGCGTTCGCTCGACCGCCGGTTCGGGCGCTACATGGCATACGGTCCGAAGGCAAACTTCCTGCGTCTCAACATGGGCTGGTGGTGCACGCTTCTCGACAATCCGCGCTCGAGCGGATACTTCGTCGACGACCATGAGTACCTTGGCCGCATGTGCGCCGGGTTCGACACCGCGATGTCGGTTGATCCTGGCAACGCCTACGTGCCGCTGTACAGCATGCCGAGCGCCGTCGTACGCTATCTGACCGTGCTGGGCTGGTGGGAGCGCTTCCGCGTGGCGCGGGCCTTCACCGACGACGCCCTTGCGCGCTTCCGCCGTCCGCGCGAGGAGTACCGCCTCCGGCAGGATGCGGACGGCGTCTGGCGCGCGCAGCGGGTTGTATGCGCGCAGCACCGCGTCGCATCGGCCGACCTATCGAAGTGGACCGTGGATTCCGATGGCGCTGCGCCGCTCGCGCTGCGCGTCGAGATGCTCGAGTGCGCCGAGAGGTTCGACCATCCCAAGGCGCGGACGATCCTCGATCCGACGAAGGCGGCGGAGTTCGAGGCGAAGGCGGCGAAGGGCGTCACCGTGGCGAAGACGGCCGCGTCCGACGCCGAGCGCGGCCCCGTCGTGCGGATCGAGGCGACGAACTCCAGCGCAACGCCCACGGGCGCGTGGAGCCGCGTCTCCCAGACCTACAAGGCGCCGTATTTCGTCCTGCCCGATACGCACCACGCCTTTGGCGTGTGGGTGAAGGGCGATGGCTCGGGTGCGCTTCTCAACGTGCAGCTGGAGTGCCCGCGCGAACATTCCTCGGGCCGGTCCGAGCACTACGCGAAGCTCGACTTCACGGGCTGGCGCTACTTCGAGTTCTGCCTGCGCGAGCGCGATTCGAACTACGACGACCATGTCTGGCCGTACATGCGGGGCGGGGCGATCGACTATCCGCTTTCGCGCGTCAGCGTCAAGAACGTCTCCTCCGTCAACCTCTACATTAACGAGATACCTGCGGGCGGGAAGACGTGCGTTGAGGTCGGCGCCGTAAGGATGCTGCCGGTCAGGGGCGGCGTACTGATGGCGAAGGGGGCCGTCGTTTCGGTTGGCGGCGCCGATTTCCACATCCCGTTCAAGATGGCGCCCAGGAATTTCGCGGAGTTCGAGAACGGGTGGTGGACGCGCTATGACCGCATGGGCCGGCCTATCGAACGGGCGCGCGGCGAGACGCCCTCTCTAAAGCCGGGCGCGAACGCTTTCGCCTTTTCGGCTACGACCTCCTCGGATGCGTTTGCGCGCGTCCGTGTGACGGCCTTCGCGCTTAGGGAGAAGATCGATGCGCTCAAGCCCGGAATGACGGCACGCTCCGAGCCAAGGCTTGCCTACGAGGCCGTAGAGCCGCGCTGGTACGCGCCTGCAAGCGGCTTTGACGATCTGGGCGAGCTGGTGGCGCGTCCGGGCGAATCCGCGACTGTGGGCTTCGAGGTGTACGGCCCGACCGCCCCGTTCAAGGTCTCCGTGGGCGACGAGACGCGCAACTTCCCGTTCGCGCTCGGCCCGAAGGAGTATCTCACCTGCCGCGATGGCAGACGCTGGCAGCTGCGTCGGCGTGGTGCCGACGCCGGCATCGCCAGGACTGGCGAGATCGAGCCGTTCGCGGCGCTATCCGGAGCGAAGAAGGCGTCGTTTGCCTGCGACGAGCCCGACAAGGCGTTCGCGCGCATCGATTTCGTGAAGCGCTACGGCACTGCGATTCCTGCGCGCTGAATCGGCGGAAATGTGCTATAATATCGCCTGTCGGCGTACAGGCGCCGGAGGTAGGAACGTTGTCAGAGAAAAAAGGAGCAACTGCGATGGAGAAGAACGGGCTGATATGGGGCGACCTGCTCCACTTCGGATACAACATGTGGCACAACACGCCGCGCGAGCGGGCGTTCAACATCCCGCCGGGCAAGAGCGAAGACTATCTGTCGGGCACGTCCGTGGCGGACCATGTTCGCTGCGATCCGAATTCCTGGCGCGTGGTGACGGACCATGCCGCCGACAAGGGCCTGAACATGATCATGATAGACGTGGGCGAGGCGCTCATCTATCCCAGCCATCCCGAGCTGGCCGTCAAGGGCAGCTGGGATGTGGACCGCTTCAGGGCCGAGCTTGCCAGGCTCCGCTCCCGCGGCCTGGAGCCGATCCCCAAGCTGAACTTCTCGGCATGCCACGATACGTGGCTGGGCGAGTACGAGCGCATGGTATCCACGCCCACGTACTACAAGGTCTGCGCCGATCTCATCCGCGACGTCGCCGAGGTGTTCGACCATCCGCGTTTCCTCCACATCGGGTACGACGAGGAGGATTTCGGCAACCAGCGGATGAACGAGCTGGCGATCGTGCGCAACGGCGAACTGTGGTGGCACGACTTCCTGTGGTTCATCAAGACCGTAGAGGACGCGGGCATGCGCCCGATGGCCTGGAGCGACTACTGCTGGCGCCATCGCGACGAATATCTGCGCCGCTGCCCCAAGGTCCTGCTGCAGAGCAACTGGTACTACCGGCAGTGGTTCGACTTCGAGACGATCCCGCCGCAGCGCAAGATACACCTCGAGACGTTCATCGCGCTGGACAAGGCCGGGTTCGACCAGCTCCCGTGCGGAAGCGTGTGGGCCTGCGACGAGAACTTCCCGGGGCTGGTGGAGTTCTGCCGCAAGCATATCGATCCGTCGCGCCTCAAGGGATTCCTCATGGCGCCGTGGATGATGTGCAAGCCGTCAAACGACGCCAGGCAGAACAAGGCGATCGACATCGTTGCGGACGCCCGCAAGCGGTTCTATCCGCCATCGGGCGTATAGGCCGCGATAACGTCCTGCGGTGGGGAAGCTGACGGACAAGGTCGCGCGGGGCGTCTTCTGGGTGCTGATGGAGAAGTTCGGCATCCAGCTGGCGCACTTCGTGGTGACGCTCGTCCTTGCCCGTCTCCTCACTCCCGACGACTACGGCACGGTAGCGCTTCTTTCCGTTTTCATCTCGATATCCAACATACTCACCGACGTTGGATTCGGAAATGCGCTGGTCCAGAAGAAGGATGCCTCGCAGACGGACTTCAACACGGTCTTCTACATCAGCGTGACCGTGGCCGCCGTCCTCTACACCGTGCTTTTCCTTGCCGCGCCGGCCGTCGCAAGCTTCTATTCGATTCCCTCGCTCGTGCCAATGCTGCGTATTCTCGCGATCACCGTTCTCTTCCATGCGGTGAACGGGGTGCAGACTGCGGAACTGAATCGCAAGATGCTTTTCAAGCTGAGCTTCCGCATCAGCTGGGTCGGGGTTGGCGCAAGATACATTACCGGCATATCGCTCGCGTTCGCCGGCTTTGGCGCCTGGTCGCTCGTATGGGCGTCCGTGGCGGGGGGGCTTGCGGGGACGATCGCGCGGCAGCTTGTCGTGCGGTGGCGTCCTGCGCTTGTGTTCTCCTGGGCGGCGGCGGGAAGGCTCTTCTCCTTCGGATGGAAGATGACGGCAGGGCTGATGGTATCCAAGCTCTACAGCAACCTCTATGCCGCGGTCGTGGGAAAATGCTTCACCAGGGCCGATCTCGCATTCGTCCACAAGGGCAACCATGTGGCGGGCGTCCTGATGAATTCGGTGGATCAGACGATCGGACGCGTCTCCTTCCCCGCGCTCGCCAGGATGCAGAACATCAGGTGGAGGAACACCTTCTCGTGCCCGCGTACCCTGACCATGCAGCCGCCGTGCGAGTCCTTGAGCATCCCGAACACGCGCTCCACGCCGGTGCGGATGCGGTAGTGGACGGCTTCGGCCGGGACGATGTTGACGAACTTCGCGCCTATGTCGTCGATCTGCTTCTCCCCGCGCCTGGGATTGCCGTCGATGAGCGGGACGTGGTTCAGGCTCTGCGACATCGCCCTCGTTCCCGCCGCATCGTATGCGGCGTCGGCGAGGTCGTAGAAGTAGTCGAACGACGCGCTCGTCCGCTGCATCATCGGGATCATGGCCTGCGAGTCGTGCATGCTTGCCGACGAGAGGAACGCGCACAGCGGGATGTCCCCGTCTCCGACGACCAGATGCAGCTTGTAGCCTTTCCACTTCTCTGTCTTGCCCTTGCTGTTACGCTTGCAGCCCCAGTCGCAGTCCGTGGGCAGCTCCGCGAAGTTCGTCGCCTCGTCCTGCCTCTGCTGGCGTTCGATGCGCGTCTCTGCCGGACGTTCGGCATCCCTTGCGTCTCTCTTGCACGTCACGCCTTTCTCCCTCGCCTCGATCTCCGAGGAGTCGTGGCTTCCGTGCATGACGCCGTTGCGGCCGAGATGCTCCGTGAGGCATGCGGCAAGTGCCTTCGAGCCGACATCGTCCTTGGCGAACGCCTTGAACGTCCGCGAGAACTGGGACTTGTCCGGAACATCGGCGACGGACTCCCAGCCGCAAAGTCGTCTGACAGTGGGCGATTCCTTCACGGCTGCGATCAGCGTCTTGGTGTAGGGGTAGTTGCGCATCGCCTTGAGGATGTACGCCTTGAACAGGCTGATGCGGCTGCTCGGCGGACGCCCGTTCCCGCACCATCGGTACTTGGCGAACATCTTCTCGTCGATGAGCAGTTCGCATATCCCCATGAACTTCTTCAGCTCCTCGCTGAGTTCCCCGATGTCGTCCTCGAGGCCGGGTATGAGGTATGCCTGGATTGTGATCCAGTGTCTGCCAAGCCTGTATGGCGGCATTTCGGAGATGTCTGGCCGGTTGCTTTGTGATTTCATGCTTATAGTATAGCATATAACATAACAAAATCAAGGATAAAACGGATAAAAATGCAATTACCCCTCCCCATAAATGAAAAACTTCATTTTCCCCCTTGCGTCCGAGGTGAGATTTTGGCATAATTGATGCGCTGAACCTTTCAGTCGTGCAGCGGTGGTTTTGCGGGCTTCGTCAGGCTGTGTGGCCTAGCCCGCGAATGGCGCGAAAGAGGGGGTTTTGCAACTACCTCAGGAGAACGGAAGATGAAAACAGAATTTTCAAAAGTATTCCAGTTGATGCTGAAAAAGTTGACCGTGGCTGTGCTGCTGATGCCGATGATGGTATCTGCGACTACGTGGTATGTAAACGGCTCGACGGGGTCGAACTACAACTCCGGCACGAGCCAATCTTCCGCCAAGGCGACGATCCAGGCGGCGATTGATGCTTCGTCGGCAGGCGACACGATTCTTGTTGCACCAGGGACGTATAATGAAAGGATTGAAATCTCAAGGAGGGTTGAAGTCAAGTCGGCTTCAGGGGCAAAAAACACAACTGTACATGGACTGTCAGGATATGCTGCTGTAAGGATAATGGAGAATGCGACCGGGGCGACCATTGACGGTTTTGAGATTACGGGCGGCACTGGAGAGCCGAATCCTTCCTCATACGGGTATGACTATTATGGCGGCGGCGTGCGCTGTCGTACAAGCGCCACAATCCGCAACTGCATAATACATGGAAACGGGCATGGCACGCCACGTACAGATTCAGGCACTTTTGGAGGTGGTATTTCAAGTGCTTCAGGAAGTGTACTTGTGGAAAACTGTCTGTTTTACGATAACTTTGCGTGGGCTTGCGGTGGAGCGATCTTTGTCGAGAGTGATGACGGCGAGATGACTTTGGTCAACTGTACCATCTATGGCAATGACTCCACGGATTTCTTTGGGTATCAAGGCGGTGTTGGATTGGCCAATGGCGCGACTGTTAAAGTGAAGGGCTGCATCGTCTGGAACAATGGAGGTAGCCAGATAGATGCATTCTCAAGTGTGTACAGCTCTGGTACGATGGCCGCAGTCTCATATAGCTGTGTACAAGGTGGCGTGACAAAAAAGAATGTTGCGACATTGAATGTTGGGGCTGGCAATATCAGTGCAACTCCCAACTTCGTGGATGCGGCGAACGGTGACTATCGGCTTACGGCGGGTTCGCCGTGTATCGATGCGGGCGACAATTCGTATGTGACGAGCGACAAGGACTTGGCGGGCAACGCCCGTATCGCCAACGGTACGGTCGATATCGGATGCTATGAGTATGGGGCGGCACCTGCTGGCAGATCATTGACCGATGGCCTTGTTGCGTACTATCCGTTTGATGGCAACGCGAACGATGCGAGCGGGAACGGGTATCATTTGGTGGTGGAGGGCACTCTCACTTGTGTAGTGGGACATGATGGGCTGGAAAACGGCGCATATCAGTTGGACAATAACATTGCGCTCGGGACATCAGAGCTGCTGTTAGTCAAGGACACTTTTACTTTTTCATGCTGGTTTAAGACATTCGAAACTACTGTACTGAAAGGCGAAACGACGAGTGGGACTGATTATAATGGCAAGAACTTTTTGGTTTATCCGGCTCAGCCGAACATTTATCTTTCAGGATATGTTGGTGTAGGGTTGAAGGCTGGGTCAAATGGATTGAACATTTATGAGCATGGAGGCGGTTACAAGGCGGCAGTCTTGAAGTATGAGACGGCAATCGATGCTAGTTGGCATCATGCGGTCGTTTCCGTTTCCGAGAATGGTGCGCCCAAACTCTATCTTGACGGGGTGTTTGTGAGGGAAGGCCTCAGTAGTTCGCGAACCAAATGCATTATGCTTAGTGTTGACTCAAATGGTGATTATTCCCTCGGTAAGACACAATATGGGTGTTTTGATGGAAGTATAGATGACCTCCGCATCTACAACCGTGCGTTGTCGGCAGCGGAGGTTAAGGCGTTGTACGACGGCACGGCGGGGACGACGCCGCCAGCGAATGGGCTTTGGATGGTGACACAGTACAATCTCACGGAAAATATTCTTGGTGAAAGCTTACAGGAAACAGATTCTTATGCGTTACAAGCAATTGGCGATCATTCCGTCTGGAATGGGGAACCAGTGACGAAAACTTATGATAAGATTGCATTTGCCTATGGCTTGGGACATTACAGAGATATAAAATTCTCAAGTGACATGGTGGATTTCCCAGGAGGGGGCAGTAATTATTTCGTTGTGGATGCGACAACATCAATATATGTTCCACGGGCCGGAGAATGGACTTTTGCCTGTGGATGTGACGATGTATTTTCTGCAACAATTAGTGGCACTGGAGTTTCTCGTGAATTCCATTCTTCTTCCAGTGGAGCAATGAGTACAGATTTGATGACCGTAAGCTTTCCGTCTGCTGGGATTTACAGTATTAGATTGCTTCATGTGAATGGATTGGGCGAAGCCGGATTGGAGTTCTCTGTTGCAGAAGGTTCGTATGCATCCTTTGATTCCTCGGCATTCAAGCTTGTTGGCGATCCGGCGAGCGGCGTGACATTGGCTGGTAGTGGAGATTATTACACGGTGACGTTCAACGCGAACGGGGGATGCGGCGGCACGACGCGGTCTGTCGCCAGCGGTTCGGCGGTCGGGACGCTGCCGACGCCGACGCGGAGCGGGTACACGTTTGACGGGTGGTGGACCGCTGCGAGCGGCGGTACGAAGATATCGACGTCCACGAAGGTTACCGGTAACGTGACGTACTACGCCCACTGGAACGCCAGCACGACACCGACAACTCCCACATCTGGTACGTATTGCGTGATCGATCTCTCGACAGGCGCGAGCGCGTCGAAATACCCGGTTACATATCTTGATGCCATTCCCGCCGGCGGCTGGACGGATGAATACAAGACGACCAAACTGGTGCTGAAGAAGGTGGAGGCGGGCAGTTTCATGATGGATGATGTAGATTGGGATATGGATGATTATGGTAACGAGGTGCCGACCGTCATCGGCTCGTACAAGGTCTCGATCACGAAGCCGTACTACATCGGCGTATTCGAGGTGACGCAGAAGCAGTACGAACTGGTGACGGGGCAGAATCCGTCGCGCTACAGGGGAGATACGCGCCCAGTGGAGCGCGTTTCGTGGGAATCCATTCGCGGCAATGTGCGGACATACAACTGGCCGGCGGTGAGGACTGTCGATGCGAATTCGTTCATCGGACGTCTCCGCGCCCGGTCGGGCGTTTCGGTGGACCTGCCCACGCTGGCGCAGGGCGAGTATGCCTTCCGCGCAGGCGGCGGGAGCACCGTTAACGTGACGTCGTGCGGACGAATCCCTGAAAACGCGAATGACGGAAAGGGCGGGTACGGCGAACATACGAAGGTCGGATCCTACGCGCCGAACGCCTGGGGAATCTACGACATGTATGGAAATGTGTCGGAATGGACTCTGGATTGGGAATGGAACGTCACGAAGGCGGTCACGGATCCTGTCGGGCCGAATTCCAGCGCAGACGAATCGAAAATGATGTGCGGTGCGTCATGGAGCGAGAGCTATGACAAGAAATATTGGTACTGGGACGGCTCGGATACCGTATACCCGTCCGACACCTACGAGAACCTAGGCTTTCGCGTGGCTGCCGAGCTAGCGGGCACGCTGCCTGCCCCCAAGCCCAAGCCGGCCATCTACTGCGATAGTTCCTATACAGTGATTCCGGGGCAGTCCTGCAGCATTCCGATCACAGTGCTGTCGACCATCAAGAAGACGACCGTAACGGTGAAGGGGCTTCCGTCCGGGCTCAAGTATTCGGGCGGGAAGATAACCGGCAAGGCGAAGAAGCCCGGGACGTCCAAGGTGACGATCACGGCGAAGAACTCCAAGGGGACAGCCAAGAAGACGATCAAGATCGTGGCGAAGAATCCCGGATTCACCGTGTCCGTGTCGGCGCGCGTAAACGGCACGTCGGCGGAAAACGCCACGACAGTGACGTCGTCCGGCGCAACGGTGACCGTGCGCGTGGGCGTACAGCAGACTTTCGCGCTCACCGCGACGCCCGGCATGTCCGGCGTGTCCGGTTCGTCCGCGACGGTCAAGGTGAGCGGTCTTCCGAGCGGACTTGCCTACAAGAGCGGAAAGATCAGCGGGGTGCCGCGCAAGGCGGGTACGAGCACCGTGGCGATAAAACTTACGAACAAATGGGGATGGTCGAGGACCTTCAAGATCAAGATCAAGGCCGTTGCCCTGCCTTCGGCGGTGGTCGGAACGTTTAACGGTTTCGCCTCGAAGGACAGTTCATGGATTGCCGCACATAGTTACGGGTATACATCAGGGTATTATGGATTTACGCCATGGGATGCTGACGATGACGATGATGACGATTATGACGACGATGACTGTGAGGATTGCGGTTATGACGATTCGGAAGAGGGAGACAATCAGGATGTTGGACGCCGCTACACTGCCATAACGGATAAAGTGCATGTCTTCAAGGTGGTTGTCAAGAGCGACGGCAAGATTTCGGCCAAGCTTGGATCAACTACATTTGCCGCTAGCAAGTGGTCTTCCATAGACGACGATGGTGTCTACAGTGCCACTCTTGTCAGCTGGAAGAAGAAGCTGAAGATATCGATCAAACCATCCTTGGCGTGGGACGCCACCGAGGCGGCTCTTGAAGGCTCTTACCAGCCAGAGCCGTCGTCTGGGTTGTGCACCGACATCGTCTGGGCGTACGCCGTGCGGAATCCATACGGCAAGAACAGCAAGAAGAAATACCTGAATGCAAGTGCCGGACACATCGCCAAATTGCTGAGCAAGCTGGGGACGCAGAAATTGGCGGTAGCTAGGGAAAATGGCGATTACAGTCTTTTCTGCAGATATTGTGTCTATGGCATGACATCGTTCCCTGTGTCAATTAAAGTTTCCGATACTGGTATTGCGACACTGGCGGGCAAGATTGGCTCGAAAAAGGTGAGTGCGACGACCGTGGTTCGCTTTGTCCATGACAAATGCGCACTGGCGACTTTCGTTGTTGGCGGGATGGCGGTTGATTTGCAGTTCCTATACACGCCGTCTGGAAGCTATTACGATGAAGAAGACGATGATTGGTACGATATTCAGGAAGGGGTGATCGCTCCTAACGGCGCCGCTTTATTCATCCAATAACATCATAAACCGGGTGGTTGATTGGCTCAATGATCTGAGCGGCGAAAGGCGGCTGCCCCTTGATTGACGGTTCCTACAGATCAGATCGCCATGCAGCATATCCTTGTGGTTATGGGTCAACTAAATTGCAAAATAGGATTTAGTTGACCCTAAAGTGGCGCAGAATACGGACTTACGGGTCAACTAAACTGGAATAACTTGGGGACAGTCCCTGAAAAGGGTTCGACACATGGGCCGCGCCTGAACGGTCGCCAATCTGCTTTACGGTCCGTCTCATATGTTTCTTTCGAGACGATGTTGGCGGAATATGGTCTGATACCAGACCGCGTAGTGGAAACGATTTCGGCGGTGACAGCACGGGGAAAGCGGTTCGTCACGCCTGTTGGACGCTTTGTATACCGTACAGTGCCTGTGGCGACCTTTGCCATCGGCGTCAGAAGCGTTGATGGAGCGATGGTCGCGGGACCGGAGAAGGCATTGTGCGACTTTATCGATTCACGGTCTCGGCTTCGCATCTCGTCGCCGCGTTCGCTGCGCATGTATCTGGAGAATGATGTGCGATTTGATTTTGATGCATTTGAAAATCCCGACATAGGCGTTTTCTCCGCCTATGCGGCTTCAGGACGCAAGTACGGCCTGTTCAAGGCGTTGGAAAGGATATTCACGTGACATTGTTCGATGAAATGGTTGAGGCGTACAAGGTCAAGTCCGTGAACGAGAAGGAAAATGCCGTCTACGAGGTGATGCAGGAGGTTGCGTTGGCGGGATTGGCCCGCGGAGGATTCTTCTCCAAGGCCGCTTTCTATGGCGGAACATGCCTCCATCTTTTTCATGGATTGGAGAGGTTCTCCGAGGATATGTATTTTTCGCTTCTAGCCCCGGATCCATCGTTTGCATTTGAGGACTACTTTGAAGCGGTAAAGGACGAGTTCCGGCTTGCCGGCAGGGAAGTTGAGATCAAGTCGAAGCGAAAGGGGCGCCCGAATTCAATCGAGAGCGCATTCCTCAAGGAATCGTCCGACGTGTATGACATCGGATTCACGACGGAGAAGCGCCCCAAGGTGAAATTGGAGGTGGATATTGATCCTCCTCCGAGGTTCAATACGGAGATGAAGCTGCTGGTCCGTCCGTCGTCGTGCTGGGTGAGAATCTACGACCTTCCCGGTCTTTATGCGGGCAAGGCAAGCGCGGCGTTGTTCCGGAAGTGGAAGAACCGTGTGAAGGGCCGTGACTGGTATGACATGGCCTGGTATGTCTCGCGAGGTGCCGAACTGGACTTGACGCATCTCGTGGAACGTGGGAAGGAAAGCGGGCCAGGTGTGGATCTAAGCACCCCGGAGGCCGTCGTCGCCGCGTTTGATGCGCGCATTGACTCGATCGACTTCAATTCCGCGCGCGAAGACGTGGAGCCGTTCATCGAGAATATCTCCGAACTCAAGATATGGAGTCGGGATTATTTCAAGGCTCTTGTTCGACAGATCAAGTTCACGAATTTCGGGGTGTGACATCCATGTCGAAAGTCTCCGTCATAATTCCTGTTTACAACGTCGAGAAGGTCAGGCGCGTACGCATCCCACTTGGGAAGGGGGAAGGTCGTGAAGACGGCGCTCGTCTGCAGCGGGCACCTTGCGCCCATTGTCGAGGCGGAGGGGGGCTTCAACGCGGTGATCGACATCCGCGATGTCCTGTTCTGAATGGGTACGGCGGACGCCACAGGCTTGACTATACCCTCAAGGATGGTGTATACTAGTAAGCGCTGAGGGAATAGTTGTTGGATGTAGAATGAAAGTATTTGGGAGACAAGTCCTTCCGTTGAATGAGACACCTGTCCGCCGCGCGGTCAGGGTGTTTTTGGCGCATCGTTTCCTGTTCGAGGAACTGGTCAAGCGCGATTTCAAGAAGAAATACAAGCGTACGGTTCTGGGCATGGGATGGAGCGTGCTTTCGCCGCTACTCTTGCTGCTTGTGCTCAAACTCGTTTTTGGACAATTCTTCGGCAAGTCCATTCCCCACTATACCATCTACCTCTTCTGCGGGCAAGTGGTCTTCCTGTACTTTAACGAGGCAGTGGGCGGGGGGATGGTGTCGTTGATGGAGAATGCCAGCATATTCACCAAGGTCAACGTGCCCAAGTACCTTTTCCTTTTCGCGAAAACGGCGCAAACGACTTTGAACTTCCTGATCATCCTAGCTGTCTTCTTTGGCTTCTGCGCGATTGACGGAATCCGGTTCGGATGGCATTTCCTTCTCCTTTTGTATCCGATAGTAGTTCTTATGCTTTTCAATCTTGGGTTGGGACTAGTCCTTTCGGCACTATACGTGTTTTTTCGCGACATGGCCTACCTTTGGAGTGTCTTCACCCGGCTTCTCTTCTATGGCTCTGCGGTGATGTATTCCATAGAGAAATTTCCCGAGAGCTGGAAGAGAGTGTATATGTGCAATCCGATCTACATGTTTATTGCATACTTCCGCAAGGTCACAATTGACGGAGCATTTCCATCTTTGGGACACCATGCCATCCTTGCGGGGTGGGCGCTGTTTTTCCTCTTTGTCGGAAGTGTTATGTACAAGAAGTTCAATACCAAATTCCTATATTACGTCTAAGAAATGAATACGCTCGTAGAACTCAAGGGTGTCGGAATCCGCTACATGGTAGGGGATTTCAAGGGCATTGGCCTTAAGGAGTTCGTCATCCGAAAGTTGACAGGTACATATCGCGCGAAGGAGTTCTGGGCAGATCGCGGCATCACGTTCGCATTGAACAGGGGTGACATGCTCGGAATTATTGGCGCCAATGGGGCAGGGAAGTCCACGCTGCTCAAGGCGGTCTCGGGTATCTTGGAGCCGGTGGAGGGATCGGTACGTGTGCATGGAAGGATTGCGGCGCTGTTGGAGTTGACCTCTGGATTCGACAAGGACTTGACGGTCAAAGAGAACGCATATCTGCGCGGGGCAATGCTTGGCTATACGCGGAAGTTCATGAATGACGCATACGATAAGATAATCGACTTCTCGGGGCTGCGCGAATTTGAGGGCCGTCCATTCCGACAGCTTTCGTCGGGGATGAGAGCCCGCTTGGCGTTTTCGGTGGCGTCCATGGTGCGGCCGGACATTCTTATTCTGGACGAGGTGCTCTCGGTGGGTGACGTCGAGTTCCGCAAGAAGAGCGAGGAGAAACTCCTTGAAATCATACACAGCGGCGTAGCGACGATACTGGTTTCCCACTCGCTTGTTCAGGTGCAGAAGCTGTGTAACAAGATATTGTGGCTGAACCATGGTAAGCAGATGGAGTTCACCTCCGACGTGGCCGGAGTGTGCGAGAGGTACCAGGCGTTTCTCCACAAGGCATGACGACTAGGAAGGGAGCGTTGGAATGCCGGTCAGGGTTTCGGTGATAGTTGCCATGAGAAATTGTGGAGGGCAGGTGCGCGAGTGCCTGGACTCGTTGCGGCGTCAGACGTTGCGCGACTTCGAGGTGTTATGCGTCGATGGTGGCTCGACCGACGATACCGCCGCCGTCTGCTTGGAGTACGCAGCTCGCGATCCGCGAGTCAAGATCCTGCGGCTCGGCCGCTGCACGAGGGAAGCGATGTGCCGCGTTGGGAAGTTCAACGCGTCTGGGGATCTGGTGTTTTATCTGGACTCCGGGAGGACGCTCGAGCCGGAATTCCTCGAGGCTTTCGTCTCGCGGCCCCATCCGCCGCCGCCACGCCCGCCGTTGTGGCGGCGTGCCCTGCGGAAGGCGCGAGTTCTCCTGAAGAAGCTGAAGAGCAGGGTCGCAGCCAGACTGCGCAGGCGGAAGCCCGTGGCACTGCCTCCGACTCCCCCTGCCACGCTCGCTCCGCCGGACGGCGCCGACAAGTCGGTGAAGATAGTGAATCCAGACCGATGCACCGGATGCGGAGCGTGTGCGAACAAATGCCCGAAGGATGCTCTAGCGATGGAACCTTCGCCAGAGGGGTTCCTCTTCCCGAAAGTTAAGGATGGATGTATCAATTGCGGCTTATGCCTTAAGGCGTGCCCATGCGTCAATCCGCCGCCGCTCCATCCAGTGCCTCGGGCCTATGCGGCCATGGCGGACGACGCCACGCGCGCCGTCAGCTCGTCCGGCGGCATGGTCTCGCTCTTGGCGCGCGATGTGTTTGCGCAGGGCGGCTCGGTCTACGGCGCCACGTGGGCAGATGGGCGTTGGAGCCGTGTCGTGTTCGTTCGCGCTACGGACGAGGCTGGCCTTTCCCGCATACGGGGCAGTAAATACCTGCAAAGCGAAATAGCGTTCGCGTACCGCGACGCGAAGAAAGATCTCGACGCCGGGATGCCGGTCCTCTTCACCGGATGTCCATGCCAGATTGCGGGGCTGTACTCCTTCCTGGGGAGGGACTACGAGAATCTCCTGACCGCGGACATAGTGTGCCACGGCGCTAATCCGGCGACCGCGTGGAACGTTTTCCTGAAGGAGTATGCCGCCGGCCGAAAGCTGACGGGCGTAAATTTCCGAGACAAGCGACCGTTCGGTTGGGCGACGCCGGCGGTGATCTACACGGAGGAGGGTACTGTGGCCGTGCCGGCGGGTGCTTCTGCCTGGTATTATGCTTTCCTGAAGGGGGTCATGAGTCGTGAATGCTGCTACACGTGCAGGTACGCCGGGATTGAACGCGTTGGCGACATTTCACTCGGCGACTGCTGGGGATGCACGCAGATAGCCTCGGCGCTCTCGGATGGCAAAGGCACGTCGCTGGTGTTGCCGAACACGCAGCGCGGCGAAGCGGCGATGGCGCGCATCCGCGAGGCGATGTTGCTTTGGCGCGCAGTGCCGCTTATGGAGGCGAGGCGCAAGAATGGACAGTTGATACGTCCCACCCGGAAATCACCTGGACGAGAAACTTTTTTCAGGGAACTCGACAGGTCGGGGTTCCACATTGCCGTGGCGAAGGCGATAGAGTCAAAGGAAGAATTGAGGTGACATGAATATGGCAGATAACACGCTGACAGAATGTATTTTCCCGAGGGCCGACATTTTCCAGCCTGGCGAACTATACTTCCGGACGGACGGGAAGCTGTGCGCGGCGGAGTGCGAGGTGCGGCTGACGACTGGGCAGACGTGCCGCACGGACACGTATTTCAACGCGTTCGACGCGGAATTCTGGCGCGATTCCACTGATTTGAAGACGGTCGACATTTCTGTGGAAGCAGAAGGACGGATGCGTGTCGACTTGATCGCTTACGACAATCGGCCAGAGGAAGGCAAGGTCGGCAGTGGGCGGACAGTGGCCACAACCACTGTGGAGGGGGGGGCGATAAAGGCATTCCGCGCCGTTCCTCTGGCAGACCTCGGGCTGAAGGCCGTGTTGAGCTTCATGGCAGATGGCGATGCCGTGTTGAGGCGGATAACGTTCTCCACCGACGAGGAGCCATGCCGCAAGGCGAAGCTGGCAATGGCCGTGTGCACGTTCAAGCGCGAGGATTTCGTGCTCCCGAACATCGAACGGTGGCGCCGGGAGCTGTTCGAGGATGAAGAGTGGCGGGGGCGGTTCAGACTGTTCGTGATAGACAATGGGAACACCCTCGAGGAGAGTGACGACGGCGACGTGAAGATCGTGCACAACGTGAACTCTGGCGGCAGCGGCGGGTTCACGCGCGGAATGATGCTGGCGGAGAAGGACGAAACGTGTACGCATCTCCTGCTGATGGACGACGATCTGGTGTTGCACACAGGTGTATTGGAGCGCGCATGGCTTGCATGCCGTTACATCAAGTCCAACGTCTGCGTGAACGCCACGATGCTGCGCCTTGACCAAGACATGTATACGCAGAACGAACGCGGAGCAGGAATATCGCCCGATGCCCCAAAGAAGGTCTGGGGACTTTTGAAGATAGCCGACATCAACAAGGATGCCCGCGATTTTTCGAGTGTGTTTCGTGAGGATGATGACGGGATCCCGCTTTACGGCGGATGGTGGTGGTGGATGTGTCCGTTAGACGCCTGGCGCGAGTGCAAAGTTGGATACTCATTCCCTTACTTCCTGAAGAACGATGATGCGGAGTTCAATTTTCGATTGATTGACCGAGGATACAAGGTTACGTTCCCTGCGGGGTTCGCGGTGTGGCATCAGCCGTTCTTTGTGAAGCAGTCGCCTGCGATGCGGTATTTCTGGATGCGCAACAACTTGATTTTCGCGGCACAGCGCGGCGTGAAGATCGCCACGCCCTCGCGTTTCTTCGCTGCCATGGTGAAACTGCTGTTGCTGCGACACTATGAAAGCGCGGAATGTTCAATGCAGGGCGTTGAAGACTTTTTGGCCGGGCCGGACTTCTGCTTTCGTGAACATGAGCCGACATGGTCGCTGCGCATGAACGCGCTTGCCAACGAGGAGAAATGCGTGCCCCTTACGGATGAGCAGCGCCGAATGGTAGCGGAGGCACCTCCTTGCCGTTCGCTTTTCGCAAGAATTATGGAAGTCCCGTTGAAAATCGTATGCGGACTGTTCGTCTGGACGCTCTTCCTGCCGCAGGGAGGCCGTACAAAGATTGTTGTCCTTGACAAGGGAAGGATACCGATGCTACGTGACATGTACCTCTGCAGCGGTGTCACCTTCCTGCGCGCGAAGGCCGGAAACGCCTACACAGTGAATTTCAATGGTGACAAGCTGCGCGCGGGATTACGCAGGGCGTTCCATCTTGTGCGGAGGTTGCGACATGAGCGCAAGGCGGTAGACGTACGTTGGCGTGATGCGTTCCGGGAAATGACGACGAGAGAGTTCTGGACCGGGTTCTTGAAGCTGGAGGAGCGATGAGCGACCATGAGGCAATTGTGCTGGAGGCGTCGCTTGACGCGAATCTTAGGTGCCGGTTTGCAGAGAGACCCCTCGATGCGCGCTCCCCGGCGGTGCGATTCGTACGGGCGGATGTTTCTAATGCGGCAGATGCCGTGCGCCATGCGTTGTCTGGTGGTAGGTCGGTGGAGGTGACAGGCTGTCCGTGTGAGATCGAACGCATCAAGATGGATGTCGGGGAACTGCCCGAAGTCTCCTATCGGGCATTGCCATGCGGAGGGTTGCCTTCCTGCGCCACGCTGAAGGAATTCCTTGCCGGGAACTTTGATGTCTCCTCCATCGCGGATGTGAAGGTGCTGCCGCCGAAGAAATTTACCGCGAAGACTGATACCCGGCTGCAGGTGACGATGAAGTCCGGCGCGAAGGAGGTGTTGGACCAGGCTCCCCCCGAGAGCTTCGGCCCACGTTTCTGGGGTGACGGCAAGGGAACCTACGAATTCGCCAGACAACATGGGCTGGGCTTGGATGCCGAATGCATGTCCTGTCCTCACCGCGACGCGTCGCTGCTGGCGGACGGCGCTGACATGGCGCGTTTCGACGCCTTGCGCAGGATGGGCAAGCCGTTCTCACGGGCTGTGAACGACGTGCGTACCGGCATGTGGGATGTAGGTCTGGTGGCTAATTACCTTGGTGTGAACTACGGTTCCCACATGACGCAGTACGCGCTGTACGAGGCGGTGACGGCGATGGGATATTCGGCGTTGATGATTGATCGTCCGCTCGACGCCATGTGCGTGAAGGACCTTGTATGCCCGCTATTCACCGTCCAGCCCTATCCTGCTCACGCCCTTGCGCCGCGATTCCCGACGATTCGGGACATGAAGGCGGTAAACGGTATGTGCCGAGTGTTCGTCACCGGATCGGACCAGCTGTTCTGCAATTCCCTCTACAACATCTTCGGCAAGTTCATGGCGCAGGGGTATGTGCGCGACAACCACAGGAAGATTCTGTACGCAGGTTCGTTCGGGCACGACTTCATCTGGGGCAGCGAGCACGATCGCGCGGAGGAGGCGTTCTACCTCTCTCGGTTCGATGCGGTCTCGGTGCGCGAAGACAGTGGCGTGCAGGTGTGCAAGCGCGATTTTGGAGTCGATGCAAAATGGGTGCTCGACCCAGTGTTTCTGTGTCCGAAGTTAAAGTACGACGAGATGGTTTCCCGCGCGCCGGACAAGCCTTCGGGCAGGCCGTACCTGTTCTCCTACATACTCGACCCCTCCGGAGCCAAAGAGGACATCCTTGCAAGAGTGGCGGAGCGGATGGGCTTGGAGGCGGAGGCGGTGGTGGACGCCAACCGAGCCGGAAGGAAGTTGAAGAAGATACGCACGTTGGAAAACGCCTCCGCCGAGACATGGCTGGCCCATATCGCCGGAAGTAGGTTTGTCATAGTGGACAGTTTCCACGGAATGTGTTTTGCCATCATCTACCACCGTGATTTTCTTGCCATCGTGAACAAGATACGCGGAGAGACCCGCTTCACGTCTCTCCTGCGGATGCTCGGTCTCGAGGATCGCATGGTGTACGACATATCGGAACTTGACGGCTGTCTGGATTCTGCAAGGCCGATAGACTGGGAGCGTGTGGACGAGAAATTGGCGACTGGGGCGCGCGATAGTCGCAACTGGCTGGTTGCGGAGATCGAGAGGGGACTGTCTGAGCGACGTCCGTACTCCGCTTTTGACATGGCGGATTCGAGGTGTGACGAACTTGAAAGGCGCATAGAAAAGCTGGAAGGGCGCCGCTTGCGCCTGCCTAGGGGAAGGTGGTGCAGATCTGTAGGCAAAGACTTAAAGGCCCTGCCTTCTAAAATACGCGGACGTTTGTCGTCTTCTGGATTCCGGCGGACGGTCCGATGGTTCTTTTCGCGGCTGTTCGGCCGCAAGGAACGCTGGTAGGGGGTGACATGGAAAGAGCGAACGCCTGCTCGGTTGTAATTCCGGTGTATGCGCGGGACGATGTGTTCGGAATCGTGCCAGGTGTGCTGGACGCGCGCGGCGTGACGGCGCGTCTGGTCGTGGTGGACAATGGAAACGCAGATGTGCTGTCTGCGCGGCTGCGTTCGCTGGAGGGACCGCGTTGCCACGTTATCCGCATGGATGAGAACCGCGGAGGTAGCGCCGCCTACATTGCAGGCGTTGAATACGCTATGCGGGAGCATGTGGATACTGACTGTATATGGCTGCTTGACGACGATGCGAAACCAAACGTCGATACGCTGCCTGGTCTACTGGAAACCATGGACGCGCTTGTGTCCAGCGACCCGAATACGGCCAGTGTGGGATCGGCGGTCTTAAAGCCGCAGGCGAACGGCTTGATAGTTGAATGCGGGGCGACTTTCTGGCCAATCTTTGGACACGCCTTCTCGCGTCTTAGGGGGAGTCGCCTCGCGGATGTGGGCAAAAGAACCTTTCGCGTGGATTTTGCTGCGGCATGTTCGCTTCTTGTCAGAAAGAAAGCTATTCGGGAATGTGGATTCTGGGAGGATGTGTTCATTCACTTTGATGACGTCGAGTGGGGAACGCGCGTGACGCGTATGGGGTGGCACAACTACGCCACCACGACCTCCACCGTGGAACATCCAGAGTTCAATCCGGCGAAGGCCGGAGCGTGGATATGCTACTTTGACGCGCGCAACCAGTACTGGCTCGCTGCAAAGTATGGTTGGTTCCACTTGCTCATGGCGCGGGCGAAGAATCTGGCCAAGAGCGTTTATGCAAGCATCACGGGTCGAATGCGCGCGGGGAACGCCTACCGTAAACTGGCATGGAGCGACTATAAGCAAGGTATTCGCCGCAACCGTTCCGAAGTGGTGGAGATGGTTGGTCTTTCAGGGTAAACTAATTAAACGGAGTTCGCCGTTTGAACCGTGACATGCCATTGTGTTATGAGAACCAACCATCTAGCGCCCGCAGTTGTAGCCCTGCCCATTGCCACGGCAAAGCTTGACGCGCCCGAGTGGCGTCCGCGCGTCGGATTGGCTGAGGTTTACGAGCGGTTGTTGGCCTCATGGCGGGAGGGCTGAATGGGACTTTCGACATTTGACGCCTACAAGCATCTGCAAGTCGTCGTCGCGACCCACAAGGCGTATGCGATGCCTGCGGACGCGGTATACCTCCCTGTCTTTGTCGGCGCGGCGCTTTCGGGCGTTGCGGCGGTTCCGCCCGGCTTCGCGCGCGACGACGGAGGGGAGAACATCAGCGCGAAGAACAAGGGCTGGTGCGAGCTTACGGCGCTCTACTGGGCATGGAAGAACCTGAAGGGCGCCGAGGCCATCGGCCTCGTGCACTATCGCCGCCATTTCAAGGGACGCCGTGGCGTGGCGAGCGGCGCGGAACTGTGCGCCGCGCTCGCTTCGGTCAACGTCCTCCTGCCGAAGAAAAGGAACTATTTCATCGAAACGACGTATTCGCAGTACGTCCATGCGCACCATGCCGCCGACCTCGACGAGACGCGCACGATTCTTGCCGAGCGCCACCCCGACTGCCTGGCGGCTTTCGACGCCGTGATGAAGTCGACAAGCGGCCACCGTTTCAACATGATGGTCATGAAGCGGCCGGTCTTCGACGGCTACTGCACCTGGCTGTTCGACATCCTTTCGGAGCTTGAGCGCCGCCTCGACGTGTCGTCGTATTCCGAATACGACAAGCGCGTCTTCGGCTTCGTCGCGGAACGCCTGCTCGACGTCTATGTGCGCACCAAGGGGCTCACGTTCGCGGAGCTGACGGTTCGCCATCTCGAATCCCAGCGCTGGCCGCGCAAGATCGTTGCGTTCCTGAGGCGAAAGTTCGCACGGAAAATTGCCGCCGGTTGACGAAAGGGGTCTGAGGTGCTAGAATATGCGAAATTCATGACACCTGGATGAAGACGACAAGGTATAGAGTGTGGGGGCTTGATTGGCGCGTGTTGATTGCGCTGCCGGTCTTGTCCGTGGCGATTGGCCTCGTGAACAACGTGCGTGTCCCCGAGGACATGCGCGTCTCGTGGTCGGGCGCGCGGGCGCAGTCCGACGCCAAGGAGAGTTCCGTCGCGCAACGAGGGGATTGGACGTCGAATTTCGTCGCGGCCACCAATGCGGCCGAGTCCGCGCATATACCGGTGGTGGTGGTAGTGACTCGGAAGGGCTGTACGTTATGTGTACGCCTGAAGCAGGCTCTGAAGGGGGTTGCCGTGAAGGACTGGATGCGGAAACGGAACTGGTATTTCGTTATGGTGGAGCAGTCGGAATGCAAGGAAGCGGTCGATCTTGCGAAGACTACGCCCAATGCCAACGAGCTTGTGCCGTATGTCGGGGTGTACTGGACGCGTGAAGACGGCACCATGGCAATGCGGAACTTCCCTGGGCGTCACGGCCTGATGGGGGTACGCAAGGAAAAGCTGCTGGCGCTTGAATGGATGCGAGCGGTGGAGAGTTCCGTGCAGGGTGCGCCAGGGCTTGAAGGGAACGTCACGGCCGCTTCGATCGTCAAGGCCGCGAAACTCTCTGTTTCTGTTGGCGCTGAATATCTGGGGGCCGCAAAGGGAACGGTCAAGATGACGCCGGATGTGCGTTTTGTCAAGGAAGGGAAGGCTGTGCGGCTTTACGCGACCCCTAAACCCGGATCGGTCCTGGTCGGTTGGCGGTATCCCGATGGGCGGATGGCATACGGAATGAATCCGCTGGCGGTCGCCTCACATTACCCTGAAGGGCGGTATGCCGCCGTATTCCGCCGCATTGAGGATTGTGCGGCGCCTGTGCTCAAGCTGCCGGAGAAGGATGTAGAATGGACGATATGGAACAGCGAGAAACTTGCATTGCGGGTAAATACGGAAGCCTACCCCGTAACATTCAGTTGCGAGGGTTTGCCGCGTGGGATGGAACTCAACTCTCCGACACGCGGGATAATCGTAGGTACGCCAATGACGACCGGTGTATGGAGGGTGTCCGTGGCCGCGAGAGGAGCGTCGGACAAACTGCCGCCGGCTACTGGTTCGTTCACGGTCCGTGTCGTTCCCAATCCGCATCTGTCGAAAGACGACGATGACGATGCGGAGTCTGAAGTAGGTGAGGTGGAGTGAAATGGAAGGTCCGCGTACCGTGAAACGGCTTGCAAGCGTTTGCATCGACACCTGCCTGCGTCTGGGGCTGGGTGCGATGTTCCTCTATTCGGCGTGGGGGAAGATCGCGGACCCCGGCGCCTTCCAGACGATTGTCGCCAATTATGGCATGTTGCCGCCGTGCCTAACGGGAATCTTTGCGCTTGTGATGCCCATGGTCGAGTTGCTTACCGGCTTATTGTTTATATGTACAAAATGGACTCGGGAAGCCGCCTTTGCCACTTTGGTGATGCTTTTGATGTTTATTGTCGCGCTTGCCCAGGCGCAGATACGGGGTCTGGATATCTCCTGCGGGTGTTTCAAGGAGGCAGAAGGCGAGGGCGATACTGTGCTGGTGGCGCTGGTTCGTGATCTCGTGCTGGTAATCCCTGCCCTTTGGCTTTTGTTTAAGGGGCAACAGCGGTGGATCGTGGATTATGGTAGCACAAGCGATAAGCGATTCCCGTAGTATCTGACAGATCCGATCATAAGTATGCTAGGTTCTTTTCACTTACAACTTACAACTTTGCCATGATGCGGGCGGTTGCCAAACGGGGGCGCGGTTTGCTATAATGCCGCCATGAACGAATACGAACTGTCAGGAATAGAGACGATCGCGCGCGGCGTATGCATCCGCGATGGCAGGCTGCTCCTTTGCCGCGCCAAGGGCGGCGCCACCACCTACCTTCCCGGCGGACACATCGAGTTCGGCGAGACGGGTCGGCAGGCGCTTGTCCGCGAGGTGAAGGAGGAACTCGGGCTGGATTCGCATGCGGGTAAGTTCATGGGTGTCGTGGAGAATTCATTCCTGCAGCACGGCAGTCCGCATGCGGAGATAAACCTCGTCTACGAGCTGGCGCTGCCGCCGGATGCCGAGATCGCCGCTCGTGAAGACTGGATCGAATTCGAGTGGCGCGACCTGTCCAATCTCGGTGACCTGCTGCCGGAGGCCTTCCGCGAGCTAGGCGCCGGCCAGAGGTTCTTTTCGGCATGACCACGATGATGGTCCACTACGCCTACAAGATATGCCGACCCTTTCCTTGATAGTCCCGGTGTACGGATCGCATGACCTTGCGCGAGCCTTGCTGGCGCATGTGCCTTCGCTGAAGGATGCCGCCGCAGCTGCGGGGCTGGAGCTTGTGGAGGCGATCTTCTCCGACGATGGATCGCCCAGCACCCTGCAACTGCCGCCGTACGCGGGGGACGTGCCGGTGCGCGTGCTGCGGAGCGAGGTCAACCGCGGCAAGGGGCATGCCGTACGGATGGCCGCGCTCGAGGCGAAAGGCGATTTTGCGCTGATGAGCGATGTGGACGAATCGGCGCCGCTCACGGAGGTGGTGCGGCTCATGGAGGGGCTTGCGGACGATGTGTGGCTGGCATGCGGCAGCAGGTACGTGCAGGCGGGGCAGGGCCCCTTGGCGCTTCCATGGCATCGTCGCGTCCTCTCGCGCCTCTTCAACGCGCTGGTGCGCCTTGCGGGCGTGGCGGGGATGGCCGATACGCAGTGCGGCTTCAAGCTCATGCGCATGGCACGGATGCGCGCCGTCCTCTCCCGCATGGTGGTCGACCGCTTCGCGTTCGACGTGGAGCTGATAGCGCTCGTCCGTCTTGCGGGCGGCAGGGTGGTGGAGGTGCCGGTGGAGTGGCACGGCGGCAGACGATCGTCGCTGCGCGTCATGCGCGACGCGCCGCGGATGCTGTTAGACCTGGTGCGGATCGCCTGGCGGACGTCTAGAATTTCCCGAGATCCAGAAGCGAGCTTGGGCCGAGCGCGCGCAGATATATCTGGAAGCTGACCTCCAGGTCGGAGTCGCGCTTGGAGCCGTCCACGCGGGTATAGGATTCCTCGTAGTCGAACTCGATGCGGTAGCCCAGGCAGTCCGTCAGGAAGTCGAACCATGCGCCGACCTCCTCCACCTCGCTGCGGCGGCAGTCGTGGCGGATGAAGGGGCTCCATGCGAACCAGTCGCACACCGAGTGCTGGAAGCCCAGCATCAGGATGTTGGCCAGCTCGTAGTTCCAGCGGTCGTATTCGCTGTTGAGGTATTCCCAGACGCGGTGGTCGCGGCCGGCGTAGCTGAGGTAGTACGAGAAGCTCTCCGAGAGGCGGTGCCGGAACGAGACGTCCGCATACGCGACCTTCTTGCTGTCGGTATCGTATTCCACTCGCGAGGTGAAGGAGACGTTGCGGTACGGGCTGAAGCGCGTGCGGAAGCCCGGCACCACGCAGTCGGTTGGATAGTTGCCGTCCTCGTCGTCCTTGGGATATCCGCGCAGCGTGCCGCTCTTCCAGAAGCTTCCGTCCTCGAACGGCACGGCGAGATAGAGGTCGGTATCGAGGATGGTGCGCACCACGCCGCGTTCGTCGCGGTGTTGGAAGTAGTTGCGGATGCCGGGGCGGATGCCGTGCCAGTTGTAGGGCAGTCCGCGGCCCTCGAAGCCGAACTGGTCAAGCCAGTCCATGGAGCGGTCGTAGCTGTCGAACATGTAGTAGCGGTTCTTTGCGCCCGACGAGAGGTTCACGCGCTGGAGGGAGTAGTCCAGGTACGGCTCCACGGTGTGGCGCCAGTCGTCGGTCAGCCACGACGATCCCCGTGCGGAGGAGGTGAAGCCGATCTCCGCGATATGGCGCGCCACGGCGTCCTCGGCGGCCGTGGTGTAGCCGGACTCCCTGTCGCCCGAATCGCTCCAGTACGTGACGCGGTATCCGGCGCGCGGCACGAAGGAGAGCGTGTCGGCCACCTTGAACGGCAGCGTGAGCCGGTGCTGGGAGTCGGCGCGGAACGCCTGGTAGTCTGCGCCGCGGCCGTTGTATCCGATGTACGGGGCGTAGCGGTACATGGCGTCTGACGTGCCGTACTCGGCGAACTGGCGGTTGAGGTATCCTGCACGCGTCTGGGACTCATAGTTGACCGGCAGCGAGAATACCGGCTGCGGCTCTACCGCGAGCCAGCCTTCCGGAAGGCGGGCCGTGCCGCCATAGAAGCGGTTGATCGGACCGGAGATGGAGGATCCCGCCGCCCAGTCGTTCTCGCGGTGCTCGTACCATGCCTCGTTGGCGGGTATCGACTCGCCGCGCTCGTGGCGGTCGAAGAAGTCGTGCAGCAGGTGCGAGTCCGACAGGTACTGCGCCCGCAGGCGCAGCATGTCGCGCTCGGTGAAGTCGGCCTCGTGCTCCAGCAGCACGCGGTAGCGCTGGCGCTCGACCTCGCTGCCCCAGTGCTGGTAGTTGTAGTGGTGGTCGCTCCAGTGGTGGTTGTAGCGGTCGTAGTCGTTGTCCCACGCGTTGAACACCTTGATCTTGCCCGTGCCGAGGTCCTTGAGGCCCCAGCGGATGGTCTGGCCTACGGCGAATCCGTTCTTGGTGCGGTAGTCGAGGTAGGAGGAGCCTCCGAGCTGGAACATGTCGGGGTTGCCCTCGTTGACGATGTTGTACACGTATCCCGAGAGGAAGTATCCGCCCCAGCGCGACTTGTATCCGGGCCGGAAGCGCCAGCCGTAGTTGGTGTTGAGCGGGTAGTACCAGAAGGGCACCCACATCACGGGGATCTCGGACCAGTACAGCCATGCGTCGCGCACGAAGATGGCCTCGTTGTCGTACGCCGCCAGCGGCACGTCGTTGGTGGTGGAGCGCCTGGCGGCGGCCTCCGGGTGCTGCTTGAGCGTGGCATCCTGGTACTGGAAGTGCCCCTTCAGGTGCCAGTGCAGGTTGCACAGCTCGTTTGTGCACGTGGTGAAGAGGGTGTCCTGGCCGAAGTCGTGCAGGCCGGCAGCGTCGCGGCTGGCCTTGTCGGAGAGGAATTTGTACACGCCCGAGGTCGCCGACACGTGGCCGGTGGCCGTCAGCTCGCCGGTCTGCCTGTTGGCCGCGAGGTAGTCGGCCTTGATGTCGACGGTGGAGCCGAATGCCTTCTTCGGATTCTTGTGCGCCTCCTTGGGGCGCAGATCTTCAAGCAGCTGCGCGCGGGCGGCCGTGGCGACGGTCGCGATCACGCAGATGGCGTATGCGGCTAGACGGTTGGTAGCTTTCATTCGTATGCCCTTTCCTAGAGGAACTGGTGGGATCCGCCCGAAGAGTATAGCACATTTCCCGACTCCGCGTCCTGGATCGAGAAGAATTCCGGATGGCGGTGCAGCTCGGCCACGAAGGTGAGCTTCGTGTTGAAGCGCGACTGGAGCTCGGAGAGTATCTTGGAATCCTCGGTGCGGAGGCGCTGCAGCACGGCCGGCGCGATGATGATCTTCGGCACGAACGGGCGGTTCTCCTCGCTGGCGCGGCGCAGGAGCGTGGTGAGCTGGCGCTGCAGCTCGATGGAGATCGCCAGCGGCGACTTCACCACGCCGTGACCGTCGCAGCACGGGCATGTGGAGGACAGCTTGGAGAGGATCGACTCCTCAACGCGCTGGCGGCTCATCTCCAGAAGCCCGAGCTTGGAGATGTCCAGCACGTTCGTGCGCGCGCGGTCGCGCTTGAGAGCGTCCTTGAGCGCGCGCACCACCTTCTTCTGGTGCTTGCTGCTCTTCATGTCGATGAGGTCGAGGATCACCAGTCCGCCTATGTTCCTCAGGCGCAGCTGGCGGGCGACCTCCTCCACGGCCTCTAGGTTGACCTCGAGGATCGACTCCTCCTGCTTGTTGCGGCCCTCCTTGCCCTCCTTGGTCTTGTGGTGGCCGGTGTTCACGTCGACGGCGATGAGCGCCTCGGTCTCGTCGATCACGAGGTATCCGCCGCCCTTGAGCGGAACCTTCCGCCGGAAGGCCTCCTCCAGCTGACGCTCGATGCCCATGTGGTCGAACACGTTCGCCGCCGCGTCGTAGCGGCGCAGCTTGTTCTTGGCGCGGCGGCCTATCTTGGCGGTCAGTTCGCGCATGTCCTCGTAGGTCTTCTCGTCGTCGATGGTGACGCTCTCTACGTCTTCGGTGAGCCATTCACGCACCACCCGCTCCACCAGCCCGGGTTCCTTGTAGACGCAGCATGGCGTGCGCAGGTTGCGGATGTTGGCCTTGAGTTCTCCCCACGATTCGAGCAGGTTGCGCAGGTCGCGCGCGAACGCGCTTCCCTTCGCGCCGATGCCGACGGTGCGCGCTATGATGCCCACATCGTCGGGCAGCATGAGACGGTCGAGTATCCTGCGCAGGCGTTCGCGCTCCTTCGCGTCGCCGATCTTGCGCGAGACGCCGCGGTTCTTCGCGCCCGGCATCATCACCAGGTAGCGGCCGGCCAGCGAGAGGTTCGTGGTCACGCGCGGTCCCTTCGTGGAGATGGGGCCCTTCGTCACCTGCACCACGATTTCCGTGCCGGGCTTGAAGCGTTCGTGAATCTGCTCGTTGGTGAGGCGTTCGGGGCGGCGGCGCTTGGCCCCCTTGCCCTTGCGGCGGCCGCCCTTGTTCTGGGGAGTATCCTCCTCGTCGTCGTCATCGTCGTCCTCGTCCAGGAAGGCGTCCTGGTCGGGCGTCATGTCCCAGTAGTGCAGGAAGGCGTTCTTCTTCAGGCCGATGTCCACGAAGGCGGCCTGAAGGTCGTCCTCCAGGTTCTGTACCCTACCCTTGAAGATGCATCCCACGAGGCGCTCGTCCTCGGGATGCTCCACCATGTACTCCTCGAGCCGCCCGTTCTCCATCACGGCGACGCGCGTCTCAAGCCGCTCGACGTTTATGACGATCTCGCGGGTTAGCCTGCTGCCTCGCAGGCAGCCTATCAGCTTGTCGACAAGTTTCTTGAACATATCATTCCTTTCGGTTGTAAAACAGTTTTTCGGTCTTGACGGTCATTCCGCCCTCCCATGCACCGCTACGCTCTGCACCATGCCGAGCGCTGCGAACATCACTATCAGGAACGTCTTCCCGGCGCTGATGAAAGGCAGCGGCAGCCCTGTGATCGGCATGAGGCCGATGGACATCGCCACGTTGATGTACGTATGGGAGAACAGAAGAGTCAGCACGCCCACGACCAGGAGGCGACCCCGGTCGTCGGCGCATCGGATGGCCGTGAAGGTGCCTGCCGCGAACATCCCGAGGAACAGCAGCAGCACCGTGGCGGATCCGGCGAACCCGGTCTCTTCGGCCAGGACCGCGAATATGAAGTCGTTCATGGACACGCTCGGCGGCAGGTATCCCAGGAACTTCGCCTCGCCCTTGCCGATGCCCTTGCCGGCAAGCGATCCCGAGCCGATGGATATCTTCGCCTGGCGCAGGTTCCAGCCGCTGCCGTACGGGTCGGCGTCCGGATTGACGAACGTCCTGATGCGCGCGAGCTGGTGCGGCTTCAGCGGGAGGTACGAGTAGATGCGCGCGCGGGCGTCGGGGTCGACCTGTGCCTCCGCCGCCTTGACCGTGCCCAGCAGCGCACCGGCGGCGAGCAGCCCCGCAAGGATCATTGCCACGAGGCCCTTGGTCCAGATCCTTGCGGCGAGCAGCATCGCGAGTGCGGTAGGCACCAGCACGAGCGCCGTGCCGAGGTCCGGTTCGGCCAGTATGAGAAGCGAGGGCGGCACCAGGATGGCGAGCGCCACGAGGAATCCCTTGAAGCCGCAGAGCCTGTCGCCATGGCGGCCGAACACCTGCGCCATGAAGAGTATCACTGCCAGCTTCGCGACCTCGCTTGGCTGGAAGAACCAGAGCCACCGCCGGCCGCCGTAGATCTTCGCGCCCGCCAGCAGCACCACCACTAGCAGCACGAGGGAGATCGCGAAGCACGGTGCCGCCACCCAGCCCATCACCTTGCGGTAGTCCACCGCCGCCATCGCGAACATTATGGCTATCCCGGCGACCGCCGTCACGGCGTGCGAGCGCCATGCGTTCTGGAGCGCCGCCACCGAACGCGCCGCACCCGCCGAGCCCACGAACACCACGCCCAGCGCCACGAGCACCACGGCGCAAGCGAGGAGCGCCCAGTTGAACCTCAGCAGGTATCGTATCATCTCGACACCTCCTCCTCGCCGAAGATGGATGCCAACACCATGTGCGCGAGAGGGGCTGTCGTCTTGCCGCCCGACTCCCCGTTCTCCACCACAATGGCCATTGCGATGGTAGGTTCGTCGAATGGCGCGAAGGCGATGATCCACGTGTCCTTGCGTCCGTGTCCGCGCTCGGCGGTGCCTGTTTTGCCAGCGCACGGTACCTTAATGTTGTACTTCACGCGGTTCTCCCCTTCGCGTGTGCGGATACGCCGCCCAGTGCCGGTCTCCACCACGTCGCGCATGCCTTCACGGACGACGGCGAAGTCCTCCGGCCGGCCTATGCGGCGCACCGGTTCTGGCTGACCAGCCTCTTCGCGTAGGTGCAGGTACGGCGTGAAGATGCGTCCGCCGTTGGCGAAGGCGGCGCAGACCACCGCCATCTGTAGCGGCGTAACCTGCAGCATGCCCTGGCCGATGGACGTCTGGCACGTGTGGCCTGCGTACCATGGGGTGCCGTAGATGGCGCCCGCGGCCTCGCCGTTGAGGCCTATGCCGGTGCGCGCGCCTAGGCCGAAGGCCTGCGCCGTGCCGAAGAGGGAGTTAGTGCCGAGCATCTGGCCGAGATTGCAGAAGTAGGCGTTGCACGACCGCGATATCGCGGTGCGGAGCGGAAGGGGACCATGCCCGTAGCGGTCCCAGCAGTGCAGGCGCATGTCGCCCAGCACGAACACGCCGGGACAGTCGAACTTGTCCTCGGGCGTCCAGTCGAAGGAATCGTCCACCTTTGCCCGCAGTATGCCCGCCATCGCGGTTATCGGCTTGAAGATAGAGCCTGGCGGATACAGTCCGCTCACCGCGCGGTTGAAAAGCGGCCTTGCCGGGTCGTCGAGGTATTCACGGTAGCGCTGGCGCCATTCGTCGGGGTTGAAGACGGGCGTCGATGCGAGGGCGAGCACGGCGCCGTCGCGCGGGTCGAGGACGACGCCCGCGCCGGAGACGCCAGCCAGCACGCCCTCGAGCGTCCGCTGGATCGCGGGGTCGATCGTGAGGCGCAGATCCAGGCCGCGCGCGGACTCGCGCTCCACCTTGCCGTCATCCTGCCTGAAACCGCGCGCGTCCACGCGTATGATCTTTTCGCCGGGCGCCCCGGAAAGGAAGCTGTCGTAGTAGCCTTCCACCCCGCTGCGCCCCTTGACCTCCAGTTCCTCGTAGTAGTGCACCACCGTGTCGCCCATGTCGGTATCCGGGCGGCCGCGGCCCGTGTAGCCCAGCACATGCGCGGCGAACGTGCCGTGCGGGTATATCCTCTCCGCGCGCAGTGTGCCGATGAATCCGGGGAAGTCCGCCGCCCGTTCGCTGAAGCGCGCGAGCGTGGCGTCGTCTATGTCGCGCCAGACGGTAAGGGGCAGCGCGCTGGAATCGCGCAGATGGCGGGCGATGCGTTCGCGGGCTACGGTGCGCTGCAGGCCCAGCACGGCGGCGAGGCGGTCGATCTCGGTGTCGGCCGCGGCCACGGTGTTGGACCATCCGCCCGAGCGCTGGAAGCATTCTAGCCTGATGGCGATGTCGTGGCTTGGCCTGGAATCCGCCAGCACGCCCCCGTTGCGGTCGAGGATGCGTCCACGCAGGCCTGGGATGCTTATGCGGCGCGTCGCCTGGTTCCTGAACCTCTTGCGGGCATCCGCGACGTCGTCCACCTGCACATGGTATAGCGATGCCGCCAGCACGGCGGTACCGAGGGTGAAGAGGGCCAGCAGGGCCAGTATCGCGCCGGCGTGCACCCTCATTACTCATCCTCCAGTCCGATGCATTTCGCAAGGTGCGGCAGCAGCGCGAAGAGCATCGCGCCGATGGGGGCCGCGATGCATGTTGCGGCGCACATGCGGACGAACAGCCCGGCATCGCCGGTCGCGAAGCCGAATACCGCGATCCACGCCTCGCCCAGCACGGCGCCCAGCGATGCCGCCACGGCGCCCACGGCGGCGATCGACCTCTCGCCTGGGATCTCGCGGTACAGGCGCACGCCCAGCGCGAGCAGCGGCATCAGGCTCGTGGCACAGAACGTGGGGCGGCCGGACAGGGCGTCCACGAACAGGCCGGCCACGAACGCCGTGGCGAGCGAGAAGGGGGTGGGCATGCGCAGCGCCACGAACAGCACGACGATCGCGACGAGCGGCGGCTTGACGCCCATCGCCGCAGGCGATAGATCCTGCATCGATGCCGCGGCCACGAGGCCGAGCACAAGGGCTGCGATCTGGACGGCTTTACTCTTCACGGTGGATGAACACGTCCTCCAAGGCGGGGAAGTCTACCGCCGGCGCGACGACTCCCTCCTGTTCGAGCTGCGTTTCGTCCTCGTGCGTCTCCTGTGCCAGGAAGCCGACGGTGATGCCTCGGGGATAAACCTCGCCGAGACCGCTTGTGATGATCTTTGCACGTGGAGGCAGAACGAGATCGCGTTTCAAATGCATTATGCGCCCGCCCGAGAAGATGCAGAACGCGGCCACCGGCCCGCCGTCCGTCTCCACCTCGCAGGCGACCTTTATCTCCGGGTCGGTTATGAGGCGCACCTCCGCCGTATGCGGCGACACCTCCGAGACCCTTCCTACAAGCCCTTCAGGCACGGCCACGGCCGCGCCCTTCCTTATGCCGGCGCTGGATCCCTTGCCCAGCCTCAGCACATCGCCGAGGCCAAGCGTCCCGCCGCGGCTGAGCACGGGCGCCGCGATCCATTCGCCCCTGCTTCGTTCGGAGAATTCCAGCGCCCGCCTGAGGCGCGCGTTCTCGGCCTTGAGCGCGTCGCGGTCGGCCAGGGCCATGCGAAGGTGCGCGTTCTGCTCCAGCAGGCGGCGGTTCTCGGCGGCGAGGCGCGGACGCACCATCGCCTCCTTCAGCGGGTGCACCACCCTGCGCGAGAACCAACAGGCCCCGTTCTCCACCGGAAACACTACCTCGGCGGCGGTCTTCCTTCCAACCGCCACCCAGATGGCAAAGACGCCCAGAACGAGCAGCGCCGATACTATGCCAGTTTTTGCCTTCACGTCCTTCCCTGCAAGGAAGGACCACCTTTAACGCCTACGGCTCTTTGTGAGGAAATCAAGCTTCTCCATCACGATGCCGGTTCCCTCGGCCACGGCCGAAAGCGGATCGTCCGCCAACGTGACGGGCAACCCCGTCTGCTGGGAAAGGAGCTTGTCGAGACCGCGCAGCTGGGAACTTCCGCCGGAGAGCACGATGCCCCGGTCGACCAGATCGGCCGCGAGCTCTGGCGCGCACCGGTCCAGCGTGATGCGCACAGCCTCCACTATGGTGTTGACGGGTTCCTTCAGCGCGTCCCTGATTTCCTCGGATGTGACCGTCATCGTCTTCGGCAGTCCCGCCACGATGTCGCGCCCGCGTACCTCCATCGTCGTCTCTTCGCCGACTGGGAACGCGGATCCGATTTCCATTTTGATCGCTTCCGCCGTGCGCTCGCCTATCAGGAGATTGTAGACGCGCTTCATGTAGTTCATGATGCAATCATCCATCGCATCGCCTGCCGCGCGCGCACTGTAGCTGTGTACGATGCCGGCTAGCGAGATGATAGCCACCTCGGCCGTGCCACCGCCGATATCCACGATCATGCTGCCTGCCGGCTCCGATACCGGCAGCCCGACCCCGATCGCCGCCGCCATGGGCTCCTCGACCAGGAAAACGTCCCCCGCGCCGGAGTTGTGCGCCGCATCCTCCACCGCGCGCTTCTCCACCTCGGTAATGCCGCTCGGCACCGCTATCACCACCCGCGGCTTGAAATACCGCGACCAGAAATGCTGCTGCGTCGCCTTGCGTATGAAATAGCTCAGCATGGCCTCCGTGATGTCGAACTTCGCTATCACGCCGCTCTTCATCGGGCGGATCGCCACGATGTTGCTGGGCGTCACGCCGAGCATGCGCTTGGCCTCCTCGCCGACGGCCAGCACATGATTGGTGTTCGATTCGATGGCTACCACCGAAGGCTCGCGCATCACGATGCCGCGGCCTTTCATGTACACCAGCGAGTTCGCCGTGCCGAGATCGATGCCGATATCGGTCGAGAAGAAACCTTTGAGTTTCGAAAACATGCCTATATTTTAGAATATTAAGTGGTACGCGTCAATGACGAATTGAGGAAAATACACAATACCCCCTGCGGCGCAGGATGTCGGCATTTCCGAAGATTCTGGACTGAATCTCGCCCAGCCCGCCCTCGCTCTTGGCCACGGTGAGGCACCTGCCGCCAGGACGCAGTGCGCGAAACGCCGTGGATACGAACGTTTCGGCGATCCGCCAGTCGCCGAAATACGGCGGATTCCCCAGGAACAGATCGAAGGTGGCGTCGTCCTCAGCCGCGGTGCCGATATCGGACAGTACAAGCCGCGCATCGGCGAAGCCGAGTCTTTCGGCGTTCATTCTCGCGGCCTCGAGCGCGCGGGCGTGGCTGTCGAGGAGCGTGAGACGCGCCGCCGTACCCCGGGCACGCAGCCTGTCCGCCACAAGCAGTCCCACGAATCCGCACCCGCAGCCCATGTCCAGGATCTTGGCGCCCTTGAGGTCTTCCAGGACCGAGCACGCTGTTTCGGCCAGGGCGAGCCCCCCCATGTCGGCGCGCCTGTGGCAGAAGCAGCCCGGCAGCGACACGAACGCGCGCGCCTCGCCGCCAGGCACGCTCGCGTTCCATTCCGCGATGAAAGAACGCCGCTTCGCGGCAGCGTCCACCTCGCCCTTGACGGCGCGGAAGAGAGCCACCGTCTCCAGCCGCCTGCCGCCGTTCCTGCGCCGTTTGCGGTTCTGCACCACGCCTTCCACATGCACGCGGGCGAACGCCTTCTTCATCGTCTTGAGGGATTCGTCGGCATCGCCCTCGAAGGCCGCCACCAGTTCGCCGCCGGCGGACAGGTTCGTGCGGATGTCCTCGAGCTGGTCCAGTACGAGTTCTCCGGTCATGGACTGCGGGGTTGTCATGAAGTACGCGCGCGTGTAGGGGCCGGACGGGATGCCGGGTTCGATTGCGACCCGGACCTTGCCTGCAAGGTCGGCCGCATCGAGGCGTTCACGTATCGCGCGAGCATGGTGGCAGTCGAAGACGTGGACGGTTACATCCGCGCCTCCCTTGGCGAGCGCGCACGGCAGGAGTCCGCTTCGATTGCCGGCAACGAGCACCTTGAGGCCGTCAAGGGCCTTGGGGGCACTGGCGCCAGGTTCTTCAAGATGCTTGAGAAGGCCTTCCAGCGTGCCGAGAAGGGTCTCTTCCGCGAGGGTGCAGCTATAGTCCATCGGCGAACTCCTTTACTGCACGTACCGCCGCGCCGTATGCGGCGGCCTTTTTCGCCAGCGCCTTGTCGTTGGTGACAATCGTGGCGGCAATCTTACTGCCCAAGATGCGCAACTGGTGCAGATAGTCGATGATGAGCCGGTCGGCGCGCTGTTCGCCGTCTCCGCCCGTGTAGCTGAGGCGGAAGCCGCCCTCCGCCGAGGAGTTCTCCTCCGGTCCGTCGAAAATGAGCCATGTGAAGTCGTCGGGGTGGGCGAGGGCGTATGAGCGCACGGCCTCTATGAAGTGCTGCTTGGCGGCATGGGCATCGTCCTCGCGGAACTTCGAGTTGAACACGATGTTCCACCCGTCGAGCATGAGGATGGTGCCGCCCGGAGGCAGACGGTCTGCATCGCGCGCGGCGGCGAGCGCCAGCGCGAAATGGCTCTCCAGCGAGGCCAGGGCGGCGCGGGCCTCGTCGCGCTCGGCCTTGAGGCGCGCCACCTCGGCCTTGAGCTCGCGCACATGCGCCACGCGCTCGTCCTTGATTATATCGGTAACGGTCACGGCATCGGCATGCCTGGCATGCCCCCACTCCCTTTCTTGCTTGATCGAACCAGGCCGTATTGTACATGATTTCACCGTCCAAGGCAAGGACGGCATTGTTAAGAATTCGTTAGGAATCGCGTCAAAAAGACGTCTGGCGCCAGAGGGTGCTAGACAAACGCCCCGTTTCCTTATATAATATGCGCCGTTTTTTCCCGACAGACCCTCGGGTCTGGCTGGGATCTGGGACAAATAGAAGAAACGAGGCAAGAAACATGCTCAAGGTCGACAACCTGAAAAAGAGCTTCGGTTCCTTCCAGGCGGTGAAAGGCATCTCCTTTACCGTGAAGAAGGGCGAAGTGCTTGGATTTCTCGGGCCTAACGGCGCGGGCAAATCCACAACCATGCGCATGATCACCGGGTTCATCCCGCCGACGGCGGGAACGGCGGAGATCTGCGGCCACGATATCATAAAGGATCCCGTAGGCGCGAAGAGATGCCTCGGGTATCTGCCCGAGAACGCGCCGTCATACCGGTCCATGACCGTCACGGACTTCCTGTCGTTCATAGCGAATGTCCGCGGCTTCTGCGGCGCGGCGGCGAAGGAGAAGGTCGACGCGGCCATCGAGAAGGCCAAGCTCACCACCGTGGCGAAGCAGACCATCGACACGCTCTCCAAGGGCTACCGCCAGCGCACATGCTTCGCGCAGGCGATCCTGCACGACCCGCAGGTGCTCATCATGGACGAGCCGACGGACGGCCTCGACCCCAACCAGAAGTTCGTGGTGCGCCAGATGATCAAGGAGATGGCCGCCGACAAGGCGATCATCATCTCCACACACATCCTCGAGGAGGTGGACGCCGTCTGCACGCGCGCCGTCGTGATCGCCCAGGGCGAGATCAAGGCCGACGGCACGCCCGACAAGCTCCGCTCCATGGACCCCTCGGGCAAGCTGGACGTCGTTTTCCGCAACCTGACGATGAAGGAGGAAAGGTAAGATGAACTTCAAGAACGTCAAGGCTGTGTTCGCCCGCGAGTTCAAGAGCTACTTCGACTCGCCCGTGGCGTACGTGTTCCTCGTCGCGTTCCTCGTGCTGGTCGGGTTCCTGACCTTCGGGGTCGCGATGTTCTACGAGCGCCGCCAGGCGGTGCTTACGCCGTTCTTCCTCTGGCATCCGTGGGTCTATCTGCTCCTGGTGCCGGCGGCGACGATGGGCCTCTGGGCCGAAGAGCGCCGCAACGGCACGATCGAGCTGCTGCTCACCCTGCCGATAACGCTCGGCGAGGCGCTCATAGGCAAGTTCCTCGCGGCATGGGCCTTCATCGCCATCGCGCTCGCGCTCACGTTCCCCGTGCCCTGCACGGCGGCATGGCTCGGCAGTCCGGACTTCGGCGCCGTCTTCTGCGGATACGTCGGCAGCCTCATGCTCGCCGGCGCGTGCACCGCGATCGGCGTCTTCGCCTCGTCGCTCTCGCGCAGCCAGGTGATAGGCTTCGTCATCGCGCTGGCGGTGTCGTTCGCCATGCTCATCATCGGTTTCGACCCCGTCATAAACGCGGTCGCCAACTGGGGCGTGCCCGCCTCGGTGGTGAACGCCGTCGCATCCTGCTCGCTCATGCGCCACTTCGACGCACTGTGCCGCGGGGTGGTGGATCTCGCCGACATCGGATACTACGTCGGCGTGATGGTGTTCATGCTCGCCGCGGCGCAGGTCGTCACCGACAGCCGCAAGGCATCGTGACGGAAGCGGACTAATCTGGAGGATCAACGAAATGAACAAGAAATTCAACGGAGCACTGGGGCTCGTTCTGCTGGTCGCCGTCATCGGCGCGGTCGAGCTCATCATCTCCTCCCTGCCTTTCCGCGCGGACCTCACCGCCGAGAAGCTCTACACGCTCTCCAAGGGCTCCAGGGCCGTCCTGGGCAAGCTCGAGGAGGATGTCACGCTCAAGTTCTACTTCAGCTCCAGCTCGGCCGACATGCCGATGGGCCTGAAGACCTACGCCGGCCAGGTGCAGGACCTGCTCAAGGAGTATGAGCGCGCAGGCAAGGGGCACGTCGTCCTTGAGGCGTACGACCCCAAGCCCGATTCCGACGCCGAGGAGTGGGCGCAGCGCTACGGCGTCGAGCCGCAGAACGCCAACCCGTTCGGCCAGCCGGTCTACTTCGGCCTGGTTGCCGTGTGCGGCGACCGCGAGGAGACCCTCTCGCGCTTCAGCCCGCGCACCGAGTCCACTCTCGAATACGACGTCACGCGCTGCATCACGCGCGTCGCGTGGCCGGAGCGTCCGGTCATCGGCGTTATGACGTCGCTGCAGGGCGTCCTCGGCGAAGAGCAGAACCCCATGATGATGATGCAGCAGCGCCAGCGGCCGAATCCCGGCTGGGCGGCATTCTCCGAGCTGAAGAAGGACTATGACGTGCGCTCCGTCGCCACCGACGTCGAGAAGATCGACGACGACATCAAGACGCTCGTCGTCCTCCACGCCAAGGACCTTTCCGAGAAGGCGCTCTTCGCGATCGACCAGTTCGTCATCCGCGGCGGCCGCCTCATCGCGTGCGTGGATCCCTTCAGCGTGATGGACCTCATCTCCAGCCGCCAGCAGCAGAACCCGATGATGATGCAGATGGGCGGCAACGGCCCCTCCACGCTCGGCAAGCTGTTCGAGGCGTGGGGCGTCTCGTTCGACACCGCCAAGGTCGTGGCCGACGGCGCCGCCGCCACCCGCCTCGGCGGCAACAACGGCCAGGCGGAGCTGAACCCCGCGTTCCTCTCGCTCGGCAAGGACAACATGGAGAAGAAGTCCCTGCTCGTCGCACAGCTCTCGCAGGTGATGTTCCCGTTCGCGGGCTCCCTCTCCTTCGGCAAGACCGAGGGCCTCGAGTTCGAGCCGCTCATCGTCAGCTCCAAGGACAACGCCTGCATGGTCGAGTCCATGGGCCTGCAGTTCGGCGGCCCGATCCGCGTCAACCCCGACAACGTGCAGCGCACGCTCGCGGCCAGGCTCTCCGGCACCTTCAAGACCGCGTTCCCGAAAGGCCCCGACTACAAGGAAGGCTCCACCAACGCCGTCCCGAAGGTGGTCGCCTCCGGCAAGGGCACGGTACTGCTGTTCGCGGATTCGGACTTCCTCGCCGACCAGTTCTGCGTGCAGACGATCAACACGATATTCGGCACGATGGCACAGCCCATGAACGACAACCTCTCGCTCTTCTCCAACGCCATCGAGCAGTTCGCAGGGCGCGAGGAGCTGATAGGCGTCCGCTCGCGCGGTCCGTCCAACAGGCCGTTCACCAAGGTCGACGCCCTCGAGGCCAAGGCACTCGCCAAGTTCCAGCACAAGCAGAGCGAGCTTGAGGCCGCGCTGCAGGAGACGCAGCAGCGCCTCTCGGCCCTGCAGAAGCAGAAGAGCGGAAACGACCGTCTGCTTCTCTCCAAGGAGCAGCAGGACGAGATCCTCCAGTTCCGCAAGACCCAGGCCAACACCCGCCGCCAGCTGAAGAACGTCCGCAAGGAGCTCACGGCCGACATCGATTCGCTCGGCCTCACGCTCAAGGTGGTCAACATCATGCTGGTGCCGCTGTGCGTCATAGCCTTCGGCATCTTCCACGGCATCCGCAGGAGGCGGCATTAAGGGCGTTAGAAAAGGAAAAGAAGAAACGGAAAGGTTGTTCCAATGACAACGAAAAATCTTGCAATTCTGGGTGCCGCCGCCGTCGTCCTCGGCGGCGTGGCATGGTTCTGCAACTCCGGCCGCACAGTCCGTGCGCCGTCGATCGTCGGCGAGAGGATCCTGCCCTCGTTCGACATCTCCGACGTAGCCCGCATAGAGATCGGCGGCGCGAAGAAGGTGCAGCTCGTGGCCGACGACAAGGGCTGGAAGATCCAGTCCCTCTACGGCTATCCCGCCGACGTCACGAAGATCCGCGAGAACCTGCTCAAGCTCACCGAGCTGAAGGTCGGCCAGGTGGCGAACGGCAAGAAGCTCGCCTCGCCCGCCACGGTCGACATCCAGAACGCCGCCGGCAAGTCCCTCGCTGCCCTGCCGCTCGGCGAAACCCATAACTCCAAGCCCAAGGGCCAGGCCGCCATGTATGGCGGTGGTGGATACCCCGACGGTCGCTACGTCGAGTACAAGGGCAAGACTGTCCTCGTCAAGGAGACCCTCGACGCCTTCGACGGCGATCCGAAGAAGTGGACCGACACGCGCATCGCCTCCGTCACCGCCTCCGACGTGACAGCCGTCACATACTCGCAGGGCAAGGAAGTGGTGAAGCTTGCGCGCAAGGATTCCAAGTGGGAGCTCGAAGGCCTCGGGCCCAAGGAGGAGCTGGACACGTCGAAGACCTATTCGCTCGATTCCGCGCTCAGCTACCTCGACTTCACCGATGTGGCCGACCCCAAGAAGACCGAGGCCGACCTCGGCTTCGCCACGGGCGCCGTGTATACCGTCGTGCTCAAGAACGGCGAGTCCTACACCGCCAAGGTCGGCGGCAAGAACGGCTCCGACCGCTGGGTGCGCCTGTCCGCCTCGTTCAAGGCCGTCGGCACCAACGCCACCGAGAACGCGGCAAGCGAGAAGAAGGTCAAGGAGTTCAACGACAAGGTCTCCCGCTGGACCTACGCCGTATCCTCCTATTCCGCGGACAACATGTCGAAGAAGCGCGCCGACCTCGTGAAGGCCAAGGAAGAGCCCAAGAAGGACGACGCCAAGAAGGCCGAAGCCAAGCCCGCCGCCCCCAAGCCGGAGGTGAAGAAGGTCGAGGCCCCCAAGCCCGCCGCCCCCAAGCCGGAGGTGAAGAAGGCCGAGGCCCCCAAGCCCGCCGCTCCCAAGGCTGAAGCCAAGCCCGCCGCCAAGGCGGACAAGAAATAGCGGCGCCGCCATGTCCGAGAACGCCGTCTCCCTGAAGTTCATGCGTCGCGTCGGCACCTGGCGGCAGGTGGCCGACGCGGCCCGCACGACGATCCGGATGGAGGAAGGGGAAAAGGAACCATCCTCCCGCTGGAAGAAGCGGATCCTCCTTGCCGAGCATTCGCCCATCCGCAAGATGGTGTTCTCCTGGAAGTGGCTGAATCTGCCGTACTGGGTGTCGGTGCATTTCGTCAGACACAAGTTCGGCATCGAGCATTTCGTGTCCACGCAGCGGACCGACCGCACGGGCGACGACCGCACGGGCAAGCGGCAGGACGCGCCGGTCATGCACGAGTGCTTCGCCAACGTGCAGTCGATCATGTTCATCTCGCGGCGCAGGCTCTGCAGCCAGGCCTCGCCCGAGACCCGCGCGGCGTGGAGGCTGGTGGTCGACGAGATCGCAAAGATCGAGCCCGAGATCGCCTCGTGCTGCGTGCCGGAGTGCGTCTATCGCGGGTTCTGCCCCGAGTTCAAGCCCTGCGGCTTCTGCGGCTCGCCCGAATACCGCCGGATGCTCGAGGCGTACCGCCGGGTCGAATAGGCGTACATAGCGGTCTCTTCCAGGAGGATGTTGCACATGAAGGATCTCGGTTTTGCTGACTACGCCGTGGTCGCGGCGTTCTTTGCGGTCATGATCGGCGTGGGAGTGTACTTCAGCCGCCGGTCGAAGTCGTCGGAACAGTTCTTCGGCGGCGACAAGTCCGTGCCGTGGTGGCTTTCCGGCGTGTCGTTCTACATGAACAGCTTCTCGGCGCTCGCGTTCGTCATGTACTCGGCGCTCGCGTACAAGTTCGGCTGGGTGCCCGTGACCGTGAGCTGGCTCTCCGTGCCGGCGGTCCTCTTCGGGGCCTGGTTCCTAGCGGTGCGCTGGCGCAGGGCGGCGAAGGGCAGCCCCATCGACTACATCGCCACGCGCTACACGCCAAGGATGTGCTCCACCCTCGCTCTGCTCGGCCTGCCGATGCAGCTTCTCGACAACGCCCTTAAGCTTCTCGCCATCGGCACCGTCGTCGGCGTGGGCATGGGATTCCCGCTCTTCTGGGCGATCTGCATCTCGGGCGTCATAATCGTGCTCTACACCTTCCTGGGCGGACTCAAGGCCACGCTCACCTGCGACTTCATCCAGTTCATCGTGATCCTCGTGGTGGTGTTCGCCCTGCCGCCGCTCTGCCTCGGCAGGATGGCGGCGATGGACGGCGGTTCGGGCATGGTGCACGGCTTCCAGGTGTTTCTCGACAAGGTCCCGGACGGCTTCTTCAACTTCACCGCCGGCAAGTACGGGTGGATATACATGCTCGTCTTCCTCTGCGCCGTCGGTTCCACGCTCTCCACCAACTGGTCGCTGGTGCAGCGCTACTACTCCACCAAGAGCGAGAAGGACGCCAAGAAGATGGCCTACCTCGTGGCGGCGCTTCTCTTCCTCGGGCCGCCGCTGTTCTTCTTCCCCGCGATGGCCGCGCGCGTGTTCATGCCGGAGCTGGACGTCAACGACTCCAACGCCATGAACGCCGTCTACGCCACGCTCTGCAAGACAGTCCTGCCAACCGGCATGATCGGCATGGTGATCGCGGCCATGTTCTCAGCCACGATGAGCTCGCTCGCCGGCAACTTCAACGCCGCCGCCGCCGTGATGGTGAACGAGATCTACCTGCGCATGGACCGGGCTGCCACGGCCGCGCGCCGCATGGTCGCCGCGCGCATCGCCACCGTCCTCGTGGGCCTGGGCGTCGTGGGGCTGACCTTCGTAATGCAATACGCGCAGGGCGCGAAGGACCTCTTCGACGTCACGAACAAGATGTTCGGCGTGTTCCTGCCGCCCATCGCCATACCGATGCTCGCGGGCGTGTTCGTGCGATGGCTCTCGCGCCGCGCGGGCATGGTGGCCCTCGTTGGCGGCATGGCCGTGGGCGTGGCGATCTTCCTGGTCGGCGGCGCGTATCCATTCCTCCGCGAGTTCGAATGGATATTCTCCCTCACCGCCGCCGCCACGATCGTGTTCATCGTGCTGGGCACGTTCATCTTCCCGGATAGGCCGGAGGAGCGCGCCGAGGTCGAGGCCTTCTTCCGCCAGATCACCACGCCGGCGAAGTGAGACGGCAGACGTCACCGTACGCGGTCGCGAGACGGGGTTACGCCCGTGTGTCGCTTGTATAGAGTCGCAAGCGAACTGGCCGAACTGAATCCGCATTTCAGAGCGACTTCGCGCATGGACATCCCAGGCGACGACTTGAGCAGCTGGCGGGCGCACGCTATTCTGGCACGTACGAGATAGTCGTTTGGCGTCATTCCGGTATCCGCCAGGAATTGGGAGAAGAAATGGCTGCGTCCGTATCCGGAACGCCTGACCAGGTCATCTACGGTGAAACGGCTGGATAGATGTTCCTGCATCCATCCGCAGATCTGCCTTATGATGATGTTGCCGCCCGCCTGATCGCGGGTTTCCATCTCCAACGACTGGTATGTCCTGAAAAGGATGCTCGTGCTCAAGGCCATGAGATGCATCCTGAGGTCGAAATCGGCGAGCGACTCAGCAGGGAGCAGTAACGAGCGCATTTCTTTCAGCAGTGCGGCCAGCATCGGAGAGGCTGTATGCCGCACGAGCGAGTTCTCCCTGAAACGGGCGAATATGCGGTGTAGTCCGTCCACGCCGAAAGGCAGAGCGTCGAGCGGCACGTTGTCATCGGAATAGATTATCCCAATCCTAACCGATGCTTCCCCTTTCCCTCTCACAGCCCGATGGAGCACCTGCGGGGGGATTATCAGGAACGTACCTCCATGGATTTCGACAGGTGCCGACATCCTCTCGAACTCCCAGGAGCAGCGTCCCTTGAACATGTAGTGCACTTCAAAACCGTCATGTCTGTTCCAGCCGACATGATGCGAACCAGACTTGTCGATGAGGCTCTGCCATTTGAGGATGGGGAAGCCGAACACTATGCCTTTAATATGCCTCATGGCGCGGATTATACACTTTTAGGTCGTGGATTGTCCAGTGGACAAATCGAAAATCTTGACAGGTGCCCGTTTTGGTATAATTGCCATCACCTTTGGGGACTCTAGAAAAAGAAAAGAAAGGATAAGAAATGACTATAGATGTATTCAGGATGGCAGGTGTTGCCAGTATGCTCATCTGGCTGCTGGGATCGTTCACGGGCGAGGCCGCGGTCTACTACTGGGACGGCCATGGCCAGTCCAACGACAAAGGTTTTCTTATAGACGATCCACAGAACTGGGGAGGAAACGATCCGGCAGTGCAGTCGATCTGCGGTTGGTCTACCGGGAACTGGGCGGTCTCGCTGAACGGTGACTTCACGGCGGCGCGTACGGGCATTGAATCGGAAGGATCGCATGTCACGTTCGACCTATCGCCTTACGCGTTCACTACGAAGAGCAACTTCCTGATGGCGAGATCTAACCAGTCGGCGCTGCTGAAGAGCGGGACGATCATATTCTCCAAATTCTACTGCCCGGGCAAGGCCACATGCACGAACGACCATTTTGTCGTGGATGGTGCGTCATCCAGGATGAAGTTTTCCACCTTCTACAATTGCGCCGGATCCGATTCATCTTTCCGAGTCTGTAATGGCGCCACGCTGGAAAAGGCAAGCGCCGGGGTGTTGCCCTTGTTCTTCGATGAAACCATCGGCGCGGCGACCAACAACCGATTCGTGGTGTCGAATGCAACAGTGCGAAACATTTCATCGATGGCGCTGAAAGGTGGCAGCGGAAATGCGCTTGAGGTTTGGAACGCCGCTTTCCTCGACGCGGATGGAAACGCAGTTGAGCCGAAGCTGAGCATTTCCGGCGGAGTATCGAATCGGATCGATCTGGCTGGGCGGAAAATGCTGTTCGAGAGTCTCAACACCATCGACAGCGTAATTTGCGTCAGGTCGGCCAGCGATATCGTCGTGAAGGGCGATGCGCACTGGACAATATTCGGTGATAGCACGACGAACTGTCTTCTGGAGGTCGTTGAAGGTTCCCATGTCGTGCATACGAACTATAATCGCGAAATCCAGATCGGCAGCGCTAACGAGACGGCGTGTGGCAACAGGATATGCGTATCCGGCACAGGATCGATGCTGGGGTACAATGGGGCGGTTGTCGTGGGCAAGAAGGGCGGTTGCAGCGGACTTCTGGTGGAGGATGGCGGGGATGTGCGGTATTTCACGGGTGAAGGTGGAGGCGGGGGAGTCGTGTACGTAGGGCAGGGACCGTCCACCGGCAACTGGCTTCGCGTCAGCGGCGACACTTCGAAGCTGGCGGCGTCGAGCCTGGCGCTTGGTACGGATACAAATGGCATGTACAACACGGCGACATTCGACGATGGCGCGGTCGCCATGCTCAGCCGCACGATTGCGTCGCGGGTCGGATACTGGAAGACGGAGACGGACGATCCGGGGAAAGGATACGACAAGACATGGTCGTGCTCGAACAGATTGGAGATACTTGGCGGTGCCGTCGTTACGCAGCTGGTGGCGAACGTCGATTTCAACTTTGCCGGGCATGACAATTTCCTTGTGCTGTCGAACGGTACGCTGGCGGTGGGACGTCATCTGCAGATGCCGTTCGCGAGCGCGTTCGAAGCGGAATATGCGCGGGACATGCACATCGTCGTGAAGGGGGAACGGTCCCGGATCGCCGCAGGTGGAGACATTGTGTTTTCGCGCAATACCGATTTCGACGTTACGATTCCTGCCGGTGGGTTCGACAGTCCGCTGTTCCAGGCCGCAGGGGAAGTGTCCTTTCTTGGCGTCGGAACACTGAAATGTTCGAATCCCGGACTTTTCAGGGGGCGCGTGGTGCTGGCGGAAGGAGGGCGCGGAATCTCCGTCGACGCATCGTCGCTGGCAACGATGGGCGGTTCGCTGCCTGCCGGCATGCATTTGTCGGTAGAAGGCTCCCGTCTCGTTCTGGCAATATCCCGTGCAGGGTTGAACTTGTCGTTCAGGTGATCACATGTTTCCGTTTTCGATTCTCTGTGCCGTTCTGGCGCTCAATCCGTGCGATCGCGCCATCTACGATTCGATCATGGCACCGCGTGTCACCGGCGTGCCTCCGTTCTACGCCTTGCGCCGTTTGACGCGGTGCGAGGACGGGGAGCTGCGCCATTACGGACGCGAGTTCATCAGTGGCAGGGTTCGCGAGGTATATGTCGCTTCGCGCGACTGCGGCTTGACATGGAAAATGTTCCTTGCCGAGAATGGGGATCCTGGGGCGATGGTGAAAAGTCCGGTGTCAGGCGACTGGATATCGCTGTTCGCCGGTGGATTCGGCGCTCCGCTTTTCAATGTACGCTCCGCCAAGGGACCAGGTGACACGTCGGCACGCCGTGTGCCGCTTGATGTGGGACGGTTCACGTTCTTCCGGCTGCCTGTGTATCTGCCGGTAAACAGGCGGTGGGTCGTGACGGGCGGACATTCCGCCTCGCATCCGATGTTGCTGCTTTCCGACGACGATGCGCACACATGGCGACGGGTTGACGTCACCAATGTGGTCTCAACCGCGGGTAGGCTCGTCGGAGGGGACTTGTCGAGTCGGTGGGACAACCGATGCTGCGAGCCGACGGTCATGGAGAGGAAGGATGGCACTCTCGTCATGCTTGTGCGTACATCCTTCGACCATCCATACGCCTACCGTTCAATCGATGGCGGAGACACGTGGGAAGGTCCGAAAGAGGTTCCGTATTTCTGGATGTCCAACACTATGCCGACGTTCCATCGTCTTCGGGACGGCCGGCTTCTGTTCTTCTGGAACAATTGCCAACCGCTGCCCAAGCGCGATCCTTCAGAATACCCGGAATTGAAGGCGCGCGAAGTGGAAGGCCGCGGTGAGACGGTGTTCACGAACCGAGATGTGCTGCATTGTGCAATATCTGAGGATGACGGCGACACCTGGATCGGATGCAGGGAGATTCTGCTCAACCCCATCCGTGACAGGCCTGATTTCCGCGAGATGGGCAATCTACCCCCTCGTGAAAACGACAAGTCGGTACATCAGGAGCAGATACTTGAACTGGAGGGCGGCAAGGTTCTGGTTGCCGCCGGCCAGAATTCCGTTTCCCGGCGGCTTCTGATTTTCGACCCTTTGTGGCTGTACGAGAAGGAGCGCTGCGAAGATTTCCGCTACGGTTTGAATGGTTTGTCTTCATATCTGTTCGTCCGCAGCCTGTCTGGCGGGGGGCGTGGCTGGGCTGGACATTGCGCGTGGAACCGCATTCCGGGGGCCGTGATGCGCCGTGAACCCGACACGAACGCGAATTCAGTCCGGGAGTCGCTCAATCTCGCGCGCATCCCCGATCCACGCCTTGTCACCGACCGGCAGGGGATCGCCTGGAATTTCCCGACGGCAAAGCGCGGCGTGGTGGAGCTGGACTGTCGGCTGGAAGGACTCGAGTTCTACATCGCCCTTGGCGATCATTTCATTACGCCTTCAGACGAGATTAACTTTGATCGTCTTCCTGTGGTGTTCAAAGTGGCCCCCGACGATGTAGGTGCGAAACGTTGGCTGACGGTGTCGGTGGAATGGAACAGCCAGACCGCCATTCTCTTTGCTGACGGGCGTGAAATTGCGCGATGCAAGGACGTCTCCATGCCGCAACTGGGATTCTCCTACATGCATCTCCGGGCGACGGTCGAGCGATCGGATTTGGATGGCACCTATTTCCGAAGGTTTTGGCAGCATCAGTAGGATTACAAGGGGCGACCTTCGCAACTCATCGCGATTTCTTCCCGAATTCACCTTTGGCTCCCGTAGCCTTGCATCGGGCGCATCTGCGTAATTCACCGCAGAGCCTTCTGATGTTTGGAAACAACTATTTGAAACAACTTGCCTTTGGCGCACGGGCTAACTCGCCCGTGCCCGTTTGCCGACTTTGGAACGGATTCCCATCTGAGGTGAGGA
>JAFXTB010000177.1 GCA_017525225.1 Kiritimatiellia bacterium | reverse complement strand
GATCATGTTCTTCACGTAGTCGGCGTGGCCAGGGCAGTCCACATGCGCATAGTGGCGGTTCGCCGTCGCATACTCGACGTGGGACGAAGCGATCGTGAGGATCTTCGTCGCGTCGCGGCGACCTGCGGACTCGGACGCCTTGGCGACCTGGTCGTACTTGATCTCGGTGCAGAGCCCCTTCAGGGACTGGACGTGCGTTATAGCGGCCGTAAGCGTGGTCTTACCGTGGTCGACATGGCCGATCGTGCCGACGTTCACGTGCGGCTTTCCGCCGCGATCGAATGTTTCCTTAGCCATTTTTCTGTGACTCCTGTGAGTTGTTTGTCTTTCTGTGCCACGCCGAAAATGGAGCCATCAAGCAGAATCGAACTGCCGACCTCTTCCTTACCAAGGAAGTGCTCTACCAACTGAGCTATAATGGCTTCTTTTTTGGCGCAACCCGAATAGTATACCGAATCTTCGGGGGAAAAACAAGGGGGAAAATGACAAAACGCATAAAAAGCCGCCTAACGGCGCGCCAACTCCTCAAGTCCACGCCATGCGTAGTACTTCTTGAGCTTCAGCTTGGCGGCCGCGGCCTCGTCGCAGAAGAACCAGGCGTCCTTGTGCATCTGCAACGCGGAGGCCGTGCAGAACTGCGAGATTCCGCCCTCTACCGCCCCCTTCACCGCATCGGCCTTGTTCGCGCCAAATGCGAGCAGCACGATCGTGCGCGCTTCCATGATCGTGCCCACGCCCATCGACAGCGCATACTTCGGCACGTCCGCCGCCTTCTTGAAGAAGCGCGCGTTGTCCTTGATCGTCTGCGGCGTGAGCGACACGAGGCGCGTACGCGACGCGAGCGAGCTGCCCGGCTCGTTGAAGGCGATATGCCCGTCGGACCCGATGCCGAGAACCTGCAGATCTATGCCGCCGGCGCGCTTGATCGCCGCCTCGTACGCCTTGACCTCGCGCTTCCAGTCCTTCGCCAAGCCGTTTAGCACATGGGTGTTCTTGCGGTCGATGTCGATCAGCTCGAAGAGGTTCTTGTCCATGAAGTACCGGTAGCTCTGGTCGTGCGTTCCGGCGAGGCCCCAGTATTCATCGAGGTTCCAGCTCCTAACCCCCTTGAACGAGATCTTCCTGGCCTTGACGTCCTCCGCCAGGCACTTGTACATGCCGATCGGGGTGGAACCGGTCGCGAGCCCCAGCACGCACTTCGGGTTCTTCTTCACGCACGCGGCGACCATGTCCGCCGCCAGGCGGCTCGCCTCGTCCTTAGTCTTGCAGATGATGACTTCCATTTGTTTCTCCTTTGTGTTGAAAACGGAATGAAGGGAATTATAGCACTTCCCTCCCGATCAGTCACGCGAAAACGGATTGTCGTGGGTCAGCGGGTGAGTTCCGTGCTGCCGCCGGAACCCTTTGCGGGAAGCGTCCAGTCGGCCGGGGCACCCTTGCGCTGGCGCGAGAGGAAGTCCAGTCCGGCGGGGAAGTTGCCACCGTGCCCGCCTTCGAAGATCGTGAGGCGCACACAGCCGCTCGTACGCCGGAGATGCACGCGCGTCTTTTCATTGTAGAACGGATCCGCGTCCTTGAACGCCAGCGCCTCCGGCACGGCCTGGTTCGCTTCGATGAAGGCGATGTCCGCCTCGGAGATGCGGTCCTTCCCATCCGCGAGCGCGTTGAACGCGCGTATGGAATGCCCCACGGGCACGGACCCCTTCCATCCATCGTGTATGCCTGTGCAGATGTATGCCGGCACCTGCCTGTCCCTGGCCCTGGACAGCCATGAGAGCGGCGAACGGTGGTCATACTCCTTCTTGCTTTCCGACGGTGTACCGCCGCAGGCGGATTCAAGCATCTTAGCGTAGCCGCGGCCGCGGCCCGGATGCTTCTCAAGGGAGTCCGCGTGCCAGCGAGCGAGGTCCGTTATGGGGCAGAACGCGGCACCCGCCGCGAACACCTCCGGATGCCGCCCCAGCATGAGAAGTGTCATGTGGCCGCCGCCCGAACCGCCGATGATGTATACGCGGGAACCGTCGATCTTCACGCGCCCCTTGGCGTAGTCAACAGCATCTACGATGTCCTGGACCGCAAGATCCGATCCGCACCCCTGCGGTGTCGAGTTGGGGCCGCGGAAGTTTGGTCCCACGAACGCCCAGCCGGATTTCTTCGCATATTGCAGGGCCGGACGGTAGTTGGACGCGTTCCTGTAGTCGTAGCTCCAGGTGTGCAGGCCCACGATAAGCGGCACCGCCTGCGTGGAAGCCTTTTCCGGCGCCCAGAAGTAGCATGGCTGGTCGGTGCCATCCAGTGTTGAGCGCACCTGCACCAGATAGCCCTGCCATTCCTCCCAGTCTTTCGGCTTGTTCTCCTGGGCACCTTCCAAGACGGCTGCCGCAGCCGCCACTGCCGCCGTCACCACAACGGACCCGATCCTGTTGAATGCTTGCATCTTCTGTTCCTTTCCTTTGCCTTCTGCCTTGCGGAATCATTTGGCCTTGCGGAATCGCGGGGCATTCTGGAACTGCGCGGCACGGCGTCGAGCAGCGCCAGTTCGCGCGCGGTCAGATCGCGCCAGGCGCCAGGCGCGAGGTCGTCAGGCAGGCGCAGCGCGCCTATGGCCACGCGCTTGAGCGATAGCACCACCAGGTGCGCCGCCGAGCACATGTAGCGTATCTGCCGCTTGCGCCCTTCGCGCAGACGGAAGTAAAGCACGTGCACGTTGTCGCGTCCGATGCTCACCACCTCCACCGGCACGGGACGCGTGACATATCCATCCGGCATCTCCACCGGACCGCGCAGGACGCGCAGCTTGTCCTCGCTCCACCGGCCGGCGGCGCGCACGATGTACGTCTTCTCGTGTCCATACCTCGGGTGCGTGAGCCTCAGCGTGAGCTCGCCGTCGTTTGACAGGAGCAGCAGCCCCTCGGAATCCTTGTCGAGCCGGCCCACCGGCACCAGACGCTCCGCGACCTTCCCCCGCAGCATGTCCAGCACGGTCCGGCCGCCAAAGGGATCGGTGACGGCGGAAAGCACCCCTGCCGGCTTGTACATCATTATGGTGCGCACGGTCTCGCGCACCATTGGCAGAGGTCTGCCGTCGACGGATATCTTCGCCGTGGCGGGGTCGAAGCGCGCACCGGGCTCGCGCACGACCTGCCCGTCCACCGTCACGCGCCCCTCCTCGATAAGAGCGGCCGCGCCGCGCCGCGATGCGACGCCTCTATGGGAAAGTATGTTCTGCAATCGTTCCATCGTGCCGCCTTTCACACTCTTGCTGCCGTCGGAGCCAGCCGTCTGGCGAGCGCGGCCAGAAGAGGCGCAAGGAACTCCTGCTCGTTCTCCACCTTCATGCCAAGCGCGATGTCGGGCTTGTTGTCCCCGTGGAAGTCGCTACCCGCGGTGACGGCAAGGCCAAGCTCCCTTGCGGCGCGCAGATGCTCGTCGCTCTCCCCCGGCGCATTGGCGGCGTATACGGCCTCTATGCCGTCGAGCCCGATGTCCTTGAGCCGGCGCAGGCCTATTCGCAGAAGCACCGGATCGGTGGTCCAGAAGCGCGGATGCGCCATCACCGCCACGCCATGCGCCGCGTGGATCACGTCGATCGCCTCGCCGGGATCGGGACGGTACCGCGAGACATAGCAGCGCGTCACCGGCGGAGAATTGGCCGAGAGATAGTCCCGGAACGCGGCGGAGCGGTCGGACGCGAAACCATGGTCCACCAGCCAGGTGGCGAAATGCGGTCGCGCCAGCACCTCGCCATGCTGGTAGCGAGCGATCTCATCCCGGGGTATCTCGATGCCGATGCGTGCGAAGTTCGCGAGGATGCGCTCGTTGCGTTCCCTGCGTCCATCGAGAATGCGCGCGAGGAACGCCCGCAGCGGCGCATTGTCCACATCGATCCCCAGCCCAAGCATGTGGAACTTGCCGTATCCCTCGCCGGGCGCGACGCTAAGCTCCACCCCCGGAAGGCGCATCCGGCCGTCCTGCCCCCCGGCAGCGGAGAGGAACTCCGCGATGCCATCGGTGTTGTCGTGGTCGGTGAGCGCCAGCACCGTGAAATCCCGCCCCATCTCCACCAGTTCCGACGGCGTCTTCGTGCCATCGCTGGCGGTGCTGTGTACATGCAGATCGATCATCGGGTCCTCCTTGCAGGCTAGCGCCTCTTGTTCTCCCAGGGTTTCTTCTCCGGAGGTTCGGCGAAAATGTCGGACCTCGTCTCAAGGCGGTAACTGTCGCCCGTGGCAAGCCTACCGAGCGCCGCCAGCGATTCGGCGGTGGCGGAGATCCCGCCGGGCAGATCGATCATCACCCGCCTGCCGTCGGCATACGACAGCTCCAGCTTGAGCGGCAGCCTGCCTGGGAACCTGGTGCACAGCTCCTTTATCCCCGATGCACGCTCCGCAAGCTTCGCCTCCTCGTAGCGCAGCGAGACAACGAGCGCCGTCGCGAACAGCCCCATGCCCTTCTCGAGCGGATACGCCTCGCGGACCACGAACTGGATCGCATCCTCCTCGGCGCGCGTGTCGCGGTTGAGCCTATGCGCGAGTTCGCCACAAAGCATCACCGGATGGTCCACCTCCTCAGGCAGCCAGTCCTTGTATTTGGCGTATGTCTTGGGGAAGGCCAGCGCCTCCATCTCGCCTTCGCTGTCGTCTATGGACAGTATCGCCCAGGGCTGCGGCAGTTCGTCTTCCTTCTTCGGCTTGGACATCCTCACCTGGCATCCCTTGAGCATGCCCGCGAGGCGCACCGCGACGCGCAGCGGACGCGGCGAGCCCACCTCCTCCATGAACGGGATCTCCGGCGGCTCGGCGATCCTGAACGTGGACAACGTCCGCAGCACGTTGCGGTACGCGCCCAGCGGGTGGCCCGTCATGTACATGCCCATGAGATCGCGTTCACCCTTGAAGTTCTCCGCGGCGGGGAATGGCGGACAGTCCGGCAGTTCGCTGTCGGACACCTCGCTGCCGGTCGATATGATCGCGAAGAAATCGGTCTGCCCGCTCGCCTTCTCCGCCGCCCGCGCCGAGGCGCGCTTCATCACGAAGTCTATGTTGTGGAAGAATCGGGCGCGATGCATCGAGGGATCCTTCTCGATGAAGGAATCGAACGCCCCTGCGCGGACAAGGTTCTCGAGGACGCGCTTGTTCAGGAGCTGTGGCCCCTTCCTGCCGTCTGGCCCGGTCTCCGCGGCGGCTGTGGCCAGGCGCATGGCGAAGTCCATGAATCCCTTGAACGGGCCGTTCTTCTCGCGCTCCTCCACGATCGCGTTCGCCACGCCTTCGCCGACGCCCTTGACGCCCGCAAGCCCATACATTATCGCGTTCTCCTCCTTCACGGGGGTGAAGCGCGCAAAGGCCCTGTTGACATCCGGCAGCTCCACCTTGAGTCCCATCGCGTCGGCCTCTGCCACGAAGCCGGGGAGCTTGTCGAAGTTGCCGATTTCCGAGGATATCTGAGCGCACATGAACTCGGCGGGGTAGTGCGCCTTCAGGTAGCCGGTCTGGTAGGCGATCCATGCGTAGCACACGGCGTGCGACTTGTTGAACGCATAGGAGGCGAACGCCTTCCAGTCGTCCCAGATCTTGTTTATGAGCTTGCGCGCCTCCTTGTCGTCCTTCCACTTGCCCACGCGGAATTCACTGTTGTCGAGGCAGCCCTTCTCAAACTTGGCGAACAGCTCCTGCATGAGGTCAAGTTTCTTCTTGCCCATCGCCTTGCGCAGCGTGTCGGACATGCCGCCGGTGAAACCGCCCAGAAGCCTCGACAGCTGCATCACCTGCTCCTGGTAGACCGTCACCCCGTACGTGTCCTTTAGATACTTTTCCATCAAGGGATGGTCGTACGTCACCGGTTCGCGTCCCTGCTTGCGCGCGATGAACTTGGGGATGTACGCGAGCGGTCCCGGGCGGTACAGCGCGTTCATGGCGACGAGATCGTCGAGCCTGTCTGGCTGTAGCTCCATCAGATACTTCTTCATCCCGTCGGATTCGAACTGGAACAGCCCGGTCGTCTCGCCGCGCCCGAAGAGCTCGTACGTCTCGCGGTCGTCGGGCGGGATTCTGTCAGGATCGATCTCGACACCGCGGAACTGCTTTATGAGGGCTACGCACTCCTTCTCCACGGTCAGGGTCTTCAGGCCGAGGAAGTCCATCTTGAGAAGCCCCACCGGCTCGACGAAATGCCCGTCGTACTGCGTGGTGAGCAGCTTCTCCTTCGGGTCCGGCGTGGGCATCACGGGCAGGGTGTCGATGAGCGGATCGCGCGAGATGATGACGCCGCACGCATGCACGCCCGGCTGGCGGATGCAGCCCTCAAGCCGCCCGGCGCGCTCCATGAGCCTGTGCACAACGGGATCGGGCGAATTGAACGCCCCTTCCAGCTCGGGGCTTTCCTTGCGCGCCTTGGCGAAGGTGATCTTGGGCGTGTCCGGTACGAACGATGCGAGCTTGTTGGTGTCGGCGAGCGGATACTCCATCACGCGGCCGACGTCCTTGATGGCGCTCTTCGCGGCCATCTGGCCGAACGTGACGATGTGTGCCACGTGGTCCTGCCCGTACGTGTCCACGACATACTGCAGCACGCTGGCGCGGCCTGCATCGTCGAAGTCCACGTCGATGTCCGGCATTGATATGCGGTCGGGGTTGAGGAATCGCTCGAACAGCAGATCGAACTTGAGCGGATCCACGTTCGTGATGCCGAGCGCGTACGCGACGGCGCTACCCGCCGCCGAGCCGCGGCCCGGCCCCACCCACACCCCGAACTTCCTGCGGGCGGCATCGATGTAGTCCTGCACTATGAGGAAGTATCCCGGAAAGCCCATCTCGCGGATCGTCCTTAGTTCGAAATCCATGCGCTTCATGGTCTCGGGCGGCAGGGGATCGCCCCAGCGGCGACGCGCGCCTTCGTATGCCAGGTGGGCGAGATAGTCGGCCTCAAGCTTGATTCGCAGCACCTTGTCGTACCCGCCGAGCTTGTCGTAGCGGGGAAACTCCTTCCTGAGATCGTCCTCCGCGTACCTGGCCGCATATCCCTCCTCGGTGCCGAATTCGGCGGGGATGCGGAACCTCGGCATGATCGGCGGAGAGTTGAGCTCGTACTCCTCTATGCGCTCGGCCACCTCGAGCGTGTTGCGCAGCAGCTCGGGATTCTCCGGAAAGACCTTCGCCATCTCTTCCACGGGCTTGAACCATTCCTCGCCGGTATAGATGAGGCGGCCGCGCTTCGTGGCGTCGTCGTCGTCGTCGATCCTCGGCGGATCGCTCATCTTCCTGCCCGTGGAGAGCGCAAGCAGCACGTCGTGCGAATCGTTGTCATCCTTGTCCAGGAAATGCACGTCGTTCGTGGCGATCACGCGGATGTCGAGCTTCTTCGCAAGCTCCAGCACGCCCTTCGTCACCTGCCTCTGCCGATACCAGATGCCCCTGGGCGCGGAGTTCATCTCCGGGTGCAGCGAGCTTCGATGCTCCATCACCTCCAACGAGAAGTCGTCGCCGAAGAGATCCTTGAACCAGCGCGCCACACGCTCGGCCTCGTCCATGCGCCCATCCACGATCGCACGTGCGACCTCGCCCGCGATGCAGGCGCTGGAGACATGCAGCCCTTCGTGGTGGCGTTCGAGCAGCTCATGGTTGATGCAGGGCTTGTAGTACATGCCATGCACATGCGCCTCGGACACCAGCCTCACGAGGTTGTGGTATCCGGCGAGGTTCTTCGCGTGCACGCACAGATGGAACCTGTCGCGCTTGACATGCTCGCGGTAGTCGCCTTTCACCACGTACATCTCGCAACCGAGGATCGGCTTCACGCGGACATCGGCGAGATCTCCGTACAGCTTGGATTCCCTGGACCTGCACTCATCGTAGAACGCCTTCGCCGCGAAGAGGTTGCCATGGTCCGTCACGGCAAGGGCGGGCATGCCGAGCTGGCGCGCACGCCGGACCAGCGGCACCAGCTGGCACTGACCGTCCAGAAGCGAGTATGTCGTATGGACATGCAGATGTACGAAGTCGGACATGGAGGCGCTATTATATCATAATCGCCCCCGCCATTGCCATGGGCAAACACCCGTACAACCTATTTCGTCGTTTTTGAGCCCTGGATCCTACCTTGCGCGTCGCGGTAGGTGGTCTTGCCGTAGCGGTCGGTCGTTGCGCTGCCCTGTATCCGCCCCTGCGCATCGCGCCAGGTGGTCTTGCCGTAGCGGTCGGTCGTCATCGAACCCTGAACACGGCCCTGCGCGTCGCGCCAAGTGGTCTTGCCATAACGGTCGGTGGACTGGGAACCCTGGATGCGCCCCATCGAATCGCGGTAGGTTGTTTTGCCGTACCGGTCGGTGGTATGCGAACCCTGGATGCGGCCCATTGAGTCGCGGTATGTCGTCTTGCCGTACCGATCGGTCGTCACCGTACCCTGGATACGGCCCTGCGCATCGCGATAGGTCGTCTTAGTCTCGGCCATGCCGACCGCCGCCGTGGCCGTCACGACCACCGCCAGCATCATTTTTGCAATCGTGTTCATGTGTAGCTCCTTTCAGGTTTCAATCGCATTGTTTTCCATGATAGGCACCCCAATCGCCAGAATCTGACATGTCTGCCGCAAAAAACCAAGATCAGAGCGACAGGAGTTCGTCCACGGTGCGGCAGATCTTCACGGCAGGCCACAGGCTATGCCAGTGCGGCGAGGACTCCGCCCAGTAGGAAAGCAGCTCCTTCATGCGTCCCAGCACGGGACGGTCGCCGCGCAGCTCCGCCTGCGACCGCGCTACATATTCGTGCAGCCGCACGGTGGAACCTTCCATCGCGCCTAGCGCACGGATAAAACCCCTGCCTACCATAACGCCTTTAAGGGCTTTAAGGCCATTAGGGATACCAACGCCATTAACGCCGTCAAGGCGGACATCGCCGTTGTAGATCACCGGATTCGCGCTTGCCGCGCATACGGCTGCGAAGGCGCGCATGTCGCATGCGCCTTCGTACATCTGCCGGGCAGTACGCGCATGCACGGTGACGGCGGCAAGCGGATAGCGGTTCAGAATCGGCATGAGGCCAAGCAGTTCATCGGGGCGCTCGAATCCGAGGCGGGTCTTCAACGAGAAGCATCCTGCCCCCATCTCGTCGCATCCGGCTTCAAGCAGGCGATCAAGCATGTCGGGCGTACGCAGAAGCCCCGATCCCCTGCCGCGCCGCACGACCATCGGAAACGGGCAACCCGCGTTTAGATCGACGCGCGCGAATCCACGGTCCTTCAAGCCCTTCAGAAGTTCGCGCATCGCATCGGGATGCCTGGTTATGACCTGCGGCACCAACGACGGCGAGTGGCGTCCAAACGGCTGAAGATCCGCCAGCAGACGGTCCCCCACCCTTATACCCGGGTTGGCCGGGATGAACGGAGCGACCATTCCGCAAAAGTCCGCCGACAGTATCTCCGGCGCGAAGGTCTCGCGAAACGCCCGGATAGTCACGCCGCGCAGCGGGGCAAGCCACAGCCCCGCCGCAACCGGAACACCAGGAATGCCCTTTCCCCGCGGCCTGCCGCCGTTCACTTCACCTGCGTCCATTTGGACTCGGTGCTGTCGATCCACCGGCCGCCCAGCGATTCGAGAAGATCGCGTTCGGCCTTCACCGGCGGACGCCCGTATTCACTCTTCTCGTACGCCTCCACGATGTGCGGATTGCGCCCAGGGTACGCCTTCTCGACGGCGTCGGAGAACACGTGCGCCATATCAGTGATGAGATGTAGCGCCGACTTCCGGACGAATTCAAGGCGTCCTTCCCTGTCGGACTCTGGCGGCACGTCGTCGAGCGAGAAACCGTGCTCGGGAACGAGCCATTCAAACATCTGGCTTTCATGGCAGGCGAACGTGCGCGCTATGACGTCCTCATGCCGCGAAACGTCGATGACGAAGTCCGGACGGAACGGATGCGGCGTCGAGAAGCGGTCTGCGATGAAAAGCACGGTGGGGATCGTGTCCGGCACGGGCACGTCGGGGCACCAGAGCGGTACGCCCACGAGGTACGTCGCATCCTGCACGAGGATCGCCGCCGCGCGATGGTCGCAGTGGTAGTCGCCGGGACGATGCGTGATGATGATGTGCGGGGCGAACTCGCGGATGAGCTTCGTCAGCTTCGCACGCTCCTCCAGAGTCGGCTCCAGCATGCAGTCAGGCACGTCGTTGACATAGTAGTCCTCAATGCCAAGCGTCTTGATGACGTTGCGCGTCTCGCCATAGCGGCGGCGGGCGACATCGGGCGAATCCATGAACTGGTGGCCCTTGTCGCCGTTGCAGAGCGCCACGAACCTGACGCGGTGCCCCGCCTCGACGAGCGTGCGGGCGAATCCGCTGCAGCGGACGTCGGGGTCGTCGGGATGCGCCCCTATGACCATCACCCTCAACGGCGGCTTAAAGTTCCTGTCCGTGAAACCCGGCACGCGCGGATCGGCGCCCGGAAACTTCGATTTCATGCCTCTTACATCCATTGTGTCCTTCCTTCCTGTGATTGTCCACTTGTCCCTGCCGTCATCGGCGGGCGAAATGGCGTTCGATCTCCTCCAGCGACCTGCCCTTCGTCTCGGGCAGGAAGAATGCCGAAGTCACGAAGTACCCCACTGCCACGACTGCAAGCGTCAGGAACACCGAAGAATCGCCGAACCTCGCGCTCCACGGCAGAAAGGTCTGCGCCAGGGTGTAGCTTACACCCATCGCAACGAACTGCGCCACCATCATCCCGCCCGCGCGCACGCGCAGCGGCATCAGCTCCGTCATGGCGAGCCACACGCATACGCCAGGTCCGATCGCGAACGACGCGATGAAAAGAATGAATGCGGCCACTATCGCCCAGCCTGCAAACGGCCCGGCCTGGAGAGCGCCATGCTCTACGGCCAGGAACAGTCCGCCAACAGCCAGTAGGCCGAGCGTGACGCCGGCCGAACCCAGCGTCAGCAGGAACTTGCGCCCTTTTCTGTCCACAAGCGCCATCGCCACGCATGTGAACAGGAAGTTCGCGACCTTTATCGCCGTGTCGGCCCAGTTGGCGTCCGTGCCGGCGAGTCCTGCGCGCTGCATCAGCACCACGGAGTAGTTCAGGAGAGAATTGACCCCGGATGCCTGGTTGAACACGGGAATCAGGATCGCCAGAAAGAGCGGCACAAGGTACTTGCGCTGGAAAAGCGAATCGCGCTTCATCGCACCATCAGCCGAAGAGACCATCTGCGAACGCTCGTTCGCCTCCAGCTCGGCTATGGTGCGGCGGGCGGTCTCTTCGTCGTTGTTCATCATGAGCGACGCAAGGGCCTCGTCGATACGCCCCTTCTTGAACAGCCAGCGCGGCGACTCGCGCAGACGAAAGAGCCCCGCGAAGAGGACGAACGTCGGGATGATCGACACCCAGAAGATCGTCTGCCATGCATGGCGCTTTGCCTCGATCGAGACCGCGTCCGACGCCGCATCTCCGAAGAACATCGTCGCCCCGAGCCCTATGAGCGCGGCCACTACGAGGCCGACCGTGAGTACAAGCTGGAGCATTCCGGTACCGCGGCCACGGTTCTCGCTGCTTGCGCATTCGACCACGTAGAGCGCGGCCGCAAGCCCCATGAACCCGCAGCCTGCGCCCTGCATCAGGCGCCCGGCAAACATGGCCCAGAAATTCCCGCCGGAAAGGCATATCACCGGCACCGCCGCCGCGAACACGAGCGCCGTGGCCTTGAGCGAGGCGAGCCTGCCGGCCTTCTCGGCCACCCATGCCGCGCACATCGTACCGGGTATGCACCCAAGCATCACGGCGGCCACGATCCCGGAAAGCTGCGTCTCCGTGAAATCGCACGTGGCCTTGATGTACGGCAGGGCCGCCGCGATAAGCCCCATGTCGATGCCGTACAGGAGCCCGGCAAGACCGCACATCGCGAACAGGAACCTGTCATATCGCCGGTGTGCGGCCGTTTTCATCGGGCAAGCCTCACTTGACGATCTGCGTGAGGATCATGTTCTTGAACGAGGCGTTCGAATGGTCACCCTGCAGAAGGATGGGACCGGGAACGAACTCGTCGCCGTCGATCGCGCCAGGCGTCACGCCGGGGATCGGCTGGTTGTCGATGATCTTCACGCCGTTGAGCGTCACGGTCAGGTGGCGCTTGTAGATCGTGAGGTCCACATGCTGCCACTCGCCGGCCGGTTTCTCGGCCGATGCGGTGGGGGTGATCAGGTCGTAGAGCGCACCCATGAAGTGGCAGTCGGTCTTGCCGCGCCCATAGGAATCAAGCACCTGGATCTCGTAGCGGCCGCGCAGATACACGCCCGAGTTGCACTTCGCCGGAACGAGCACGTCGTAGGAGAGGTCGAAGTCGTAGAAGTCGGCGCGCTTCGTCTTGAGGCTCGTCGTCCCAGCGCCGCCACGGGCCGTCTTGGTCGGATCGATGCCCGTGTCGTTGGAAAGGACGCCATCCTTGACGCTCCATCCCATGCGGGCCTTGGGGTCCACGGCCTCCCAGCCGGCCATGCCGTCCTTGAGAAGATCGATCTTCTCGCCGCGCTCCGCCTTCGCGGGACAGGGGATGTCGGCCGGATCCTCGGGCAGCTCCTTCACGAAGATGTTTCGGAACTCCACGGGGTCGCCATGGCACTGCAGCTCGAAGCGGTCGATGAGCGGGATGGGCTTGCCCTGCGCGCGGCAGTTCTGGTATTCGATGTTGTCCACCACCAGCTCGCCGTTGAGCCACACCGAGATGCGGTTGCCGACCATGCGCATGCGGCAGCGGTTCCAGTCGCCGATCGGGTTGTCGGCGCACTTGAGCGCGGCGAACGGCTCCGTGGAATTGTTCCAGATGCAGCCTGAACCCATGCCGTTCCACATGTTTGGATCCCATATCTGTACCTGCGGCATGCTGCGCATGTAGAAGCCGGAATCGCCGAACACGCGCAGAAGCCTCCAGTCGGCGTAGACCTCCACGTTGCCGTAGTCCTTCTCCGCGGCGATGGAGTAGCCGCCCTTGAGGCCATCGAAGAAGAGCACGCCGTCACGGACATGCCAATGCTCCTTCATGAGCTTGTCGGCCCTCTCCTGGTGCGCCCAGCGAACCTCGGGGAGCATGGCCCTGCGCACGCGCGAATCGTTGAACTTGTCCTCGGTGGAGCAGCCGCGCCAGCCCGTCAGGTCCTTGCCGTTGAAGAGCGACGTGAAGCCTTCGGGGGCCTCGGCCCTGCCGTCGTCCGCGACGGAATAGTCCGCGCCCACGAACTTGATGCGCACATTCCGTGCGCCGGGCCGGAGCCACTTGCGCCAGTTGCGCCCTTCCACCGCGCGCTTGGAGGTCTTCATCACGCCATCCTCGATGGTCGAAGAGCCGCCCTTGAGCTGGCGCACCTCTGTGAATATCCACTTGGGACCGAACGCCTTGCGCGTGCCCTCGAAGATGTCGGCCGAAGGATATTCATAGCGGATGATGAACCATTCGCTGGGGGCATTGGCCGCGGTCTGGCGTCCGTCCATGTAGGTGAATCCCTCGGCGTCGGTCCTGCCGTTGGACGATGCGCAGCTGGCACACTTGTCGCAGCAGCACCCTCCTACCAGCGCCGCAGCGACCAGCATCGAGGACAGGGTTGTGGTTAGGCTCTTGTTCATTGCAGTCATTCCTTGATCGTTTCCGTTGTTGTTGATTTGAAAGTGCGCGCCGGACGCGAACGCCCGGCGCATGCCGTCACGCGCCGAGCTCCCAGCCGTTGTGGTACTCGCTTGCGTAGCACTTCGCCATTGCTTCCGCGGCGTGGGGGCCGGTGAAGACCTCCTTCACAGGATCCCAGCCGATGCCGTCGATGCGCAGCTGTATGCAGGCGTTGGCCATGTGCGCCATCGAGATCGTACGATGCCCCACCTCGCACGGCGCGCAGCACTGGCGCTCCTGCAGGATGCCGTCGATGAAGTCCGCCTCGTGCCAATGGTCGTTCTGCGGCTTGTAGATGAACTTGTCGGTCGACTTGAAGTCCTTCCACTCGAACTTCTTGAGCTCGTCGGGCACGACCACCTTGCCAGCCTTCACGCCAATGTCGCCCTTCTCCGTATGCCACACGGTCTGGCGCGGGATGCCCTTTTCGTTGTTGATCTGCACCACGTTGATGCGGATGCCGCTCGCATAGACGAAATCGAACGAGAACGTCTTGGCCCAGCTGAACACCTTGCGCTGGTCGTCGGGGAGGAGGTCGCTCTTGACGTTCTCCACGCGCACCGGGCCGGAGACGTCGGTGCCGAGGCCGCGCTGTATCTCGTCGAACTCGTGGGCGCCGAAGTCGGTGACCATGCCGTTGCCGTAACGCTTGTTGAAGCGCCAGCAGGTCGGCTCGTGGATGGAGGGGATGAACGCATTGTTCTCCCAGTGCTCGGCCGGACCCTGCCAGAGATCCCACGCTTCGGGGGACATCCACTTCGGAAGCGGGGTGCGGGCCTCGCTGCGGCCGTGGCCGACCCAGTGGTCGCCGCCGGGGATGGAGACGAGACCGCCCGTGATCCTGCCGCCGTAGCCGTTCAGGGCCAGCATCTCGGCGAAGATGTACTTCACGTTGCTGCGGCCCTGGTTGCCCACCTGGAAGGTGACACCTGTCTCCTTGGCGACCCGGGCCATCGCCTTGCCCTCGGCGATGGAAAGGGACATCGGCTTCTGGCAGAACACGTGCTTGCCGGCCTTCATCGCCGCGATGGCGATGATCGCGTGCCAATGGTCCGGCGTGCAGATGCACACCGCGTCGATCGTGGGATCGTTGATGACGTCGCGCCAGTCGAACACCTCGCGGCAGTCCCTCGTGCCGTACTTCTCGTCGACCAGGTTCTTTATGATGGTGGAGCCGCACACGTCGCGCGGCACCTTGGAGCCGTACTTTATGTCGCCTTCGAACACGTCGGACTTCGCACCGTCCTTCGGCTTCGTGCTGTAGAAGTAGCCAGGCGCAACCTTCACCATGTCGCACGCCACGGTCACGCGGCAACGGTCGTCCTTGAGGAAGCCCGGCACGTTCGTGCCCTTCGCGATGAGACCACATCCGATGATGGCCACGTTGACCTTCTCGGAGGGCTTGACACGGCGCGGCGGCTGGTAGGAGGGGCCGAACAATCCCTTGCATCCGCCAAGGAACGGCATCGCCATTGCGCTCGCTATGAATTCTCTTCTTTTCACTTTCTATCTCCTAGGTAGGTTGTCCTTGTTCGTTAAACCGTTCTGCCCTTGGGGGCATGGAGGGGATTTTATCAAAACCCTTCTGTACCGTCAATTGTTCACCGCGACATTGTTCACCGTCGCGACATTGTTCACCGCCACGTTCGCCGTCGCGACATTGTTCACCGCCACGTTCGCCACCGCGACATTGTTCACCGCCACGTTCGCCGTCGCGACATTGTTCACCGCCACGTTCGCCACCGCGACATTGTTCACCGTCGAAAGTATTCTCCTTCACTTTCAAGCTTTCGAGCATCTGCGTAATTCATCGCCGTATCTTCTGATGAAGGGGGAAGCAACCCCTTGTAGCCACCCTTCCCCACCTGTAGCATCCTTAAGGCATAATATTTCATACGTACCGTAATCTCATTTTCAGCTTGCCTTCCGCCCGGCCGTGTGCTATCATGCCGCCATGCAACGGAAGACAGGTATGGGAAGGCGGCCGCGTGTCAACCCGGCCGCCATGTCCGCGACGAAGGCGGATAACGGGCAGGCGACGGAGGCGGACAGCAGGCTGGCGGCGTGGCTGGCGCGTTACGAGCCGGTCGAGCGCGAAATCATCGAGGCTCACGAGCGACGTATCGCGAACCGCGCGCGGCGGCGCGCGGAAGCGGCGAGGAGGTTCGCCGCCCTGTGCGAGGCGACGGAGGGTTTCGCCGTCGTCTGGCGGCGCGAGGGATGGGGCGTACGCGAGATGCTGCGCTGGGCAGACGGCGACGTGCCCACCCTGCTCGCTCTCACGCGGTGGCTGGGCGCCGGGGCTGCGAGGCGCGTCGACCGGGCACAGAGCCGCCTGCGGCGCCCGCTCTACTACGCGCGCGAGCGTGCGCGGCGGGAAGCACTCGCCGAGGAGCGGCGGCGCGTGGGCGGAAGGCGCACCACGAGCCCCTGCCCGACGCGGGAAGACATCCTCGAGGCCTGGATCCACAGGCGCGACTCGCACGCGGCGGCGGTGCGCTTCGGCAGCATGGTACACGACCTGGAGTGCTACGTGGACAACTCGCTCCTGCGCGACGAGGCTGGCGCGATCGTCGGGCGCCGCGGCGGGGTGAAGGCGTGGCTCCAGGAGAACATCCCCGCCCTTTACGTGCGCTACACGACGGTGATGCGCTACAAGGCGATGGCGAAGAAGCTGCGGCAGGTGGTGGGACTGGCCGACCCCGTGCCAGCCGAGGCCGTGTTGGGGGACGGACATGCGGCGGGAACGCGTGCGGAGATACCGGACCTGGCGGTCGTGCGGGCGAGGGCGGTGTGGCTGGAGGTGGTGGCGGGCGTACGGGGCAGCCCGACGGCGCTCATGGAGAGGCTGGATGCCCTGACGAACCCGCAGCGGGTTAAGGACGCCAACATGCTCGCCGGTTGGCGGGCGAAGTACGAGAATGAGATTACGGTGCGTATGAAATCGCGGTGGTGGCGATGGATGACGAAGAAACGGGACGGTGGATAGGCGGGTGCTGGCGACGAATGAAGATTTAACCTAAAAATCGCAGTTGAAGGCAAAGACGTCTTTGCCTGTCAGTTGAAGCTGGCTGGCTGAGACGTTCGTGAGGAAGGCAGATGGCCGTTTCAGGCGAGGGGCATGGTCAT